>JAFUDW010000160.1 GCA_017464225.1 Clostridia bacterium
ATGCTGCGCATTTTTTCTGACCGCTCAGGCGGACGAAAGCGGCGTGCTGATCTTGCCGGAGGAAACGCGGATCATTGAAAGCGAAGCCTTCGCGGGCATGGAAGCCGTAAAGGAAATCCGCCTGCCGGCAACCGTTACCCAGATCGGCGCGGGAGCCTTCCGCGATACCGGCGAAAGCAGCGCTCCGCTGCGCTATTATTTTCCTCCCGAAGGGCTGACCGCGGCTCCCGGGGCCTTTGACGGCTGTCGGGCCACCGTGAAGGTAAACGGCGCGGAAATGCCTCGCCTTACCTATACCGTGGCTGAGAATGGCGTTACCATCACCGGCTCCAGCGGGAACCTGACCGACGTGGTGATCCCGGACACCCTGGAGGGCAAGCCGGTGGTGGCCATTGGCAGCAATGCCTTCAACGGCCGCAGCGCCATGACCAGCGTGGCGATCCCCAGTACCGTCACCAGCCTTGGCGCCGGTGCCTTCCGCAATTGCTCCTCCCTGACGCAGATCACCCTGCCCGCGGGCATCACGGCCTTGCCGAACAGCGTGTTTCAGGGGGACCAAAGGCTGCAGCAGGTCACGCTGCAGGGCACGCTGACCGCCATCGGTAACGACGCCTTTAACGATTGTTACGTGCTGGCCTTTGATATTCCCGCCACCGTAACGCAGATCGGCTCCAATGCTTTCCGCTATTGCCGGGCCCTGACCCAGGCGACCGTTCCTTCGGGCGTTAGGGCGCTGTCGGAGAGCGTCTTTGCCCACTGTGAAAACCTGCAAAGCGTAACGCTGCCCCAGGGCATGGAATCCATCGGCTACGCGGCCTTCGATTGCTGCTACGCCCTGGCGGGCGTCAGCCTGCCCGATACGGTCACAACGCTGGGCAACAGCGTGTTCTACAATTGCCGGGCGCTGACCTCCGTCACCCTTCCGTCGGGCGTCACGGCTCTGCCCAACGAGGCCTTCCGCGGCTGCTCCGCCCTGGCGCAGGTCAACCTGCCCGCCGGGCTTGCCAGCATGGGCAGCAACGTCTTTAACGGCTGCTCGGCGCTGACCTCCGTCAGCCTGCCCGCGGGCATCACGGCCCTGCCCAACGAAGCCTTCAACAATGCCAATGGGCTGAGGACCGTCCAGCTGCCCTCCGGTCTCGCCACCCTGGGCACGAACGTCTTCAGGGACTGCCAAGCCCTGACCTCCGTCACCCTGCCCGCGGGCATCACGGCCCTGCCCAGCAATACTTTCTACAACTGCTATGCCCTGGCGCAGGTCAGCCTGCCCGCCGGGCTCACCAGCCTGGGCGCCGACACCTTCTACAACTGCCGGGCGCTGACCGCCATCGACCTGCCTGCGGGCGTCACCGCCCTGCCCAATGAAGCCTTCTACGGCTGCTCCGCCCTGGCGGCGATTGATCTCACGGGGATCACCAGCCTGGGCACCGGCGCGCTGCGTGCGTGCGCCTCCCTGACGGAGGTCACGATTCCCGAGGACGTCACCGCCCTGCCCAGTTCTCTCTTTGAGGAATCCACCGGCCTGACGCAGGTCCATCTGCCCAGCACCCTGACCACCATCAACAATTACGCCTTCTACCACTGCCGGGCGCTGACGGAGATCAGCATCCCCGCCGGGGTCACGGCCATCCCCTACGGTGCCTTCACGGGCTGCTCCGCCCTGCAGCGGGTGACGCTGCCCGCGGGGCTGGAATCCATCGCCCAGAACGCCTTCCGTGAGTGCACCAAGCTGACCCAGATCAATTTCCCCGCGGGCCTGACCTCCATCGGCCAGGAAGCCTTCCGGGACAGCTGCGTGGGCCAGTCCACCAACGCGGTCTACGTCCTGCCGGACAGCGTGGAAACCTTTGGCACCAATGCCTTCTATAACTGCGGCGCGGGCCTGCTGGTGACCAAGGGCAGCAATCTGGAAACCGTTGCAAAGACAAACGGCTACCTTTTCACCTATGACGCCGATACCGGCTTCCGCTATCAGTACAAGTCAAATACGCTGTATCTGGCGGGTTACAAGGGCCAAGGCGGCAATGTGACGATCCCCGCTGAGGCCACGGTCATCGGCGAGCGCGCCTTCTATGAAAATACCGCCATCACCGGCATCACCATCCCCACGGGCTTTGTTACCATTGACACCAGCGCCTTCGTCCGCTGCACGAATCTGAGCCGGGTGACCATGGCCGATACAATCACAACGATCAAGAACAACGCCTTCTATGGCTGCGCCAATTTGACGGATGTGACCTTCTCCGCCAACCTGACCTCTATCGGTCAGGACGCCTTCGACTACGCCTGCACGGTGGCGGGCACATACTTCTATCGTCTGCCGGATCACATCACCACGTTGGACTGGACGCCCTTCAACGATTGCGGCGCTGTACCGTGCTTTAACCGCGGCAGCGATACCGCGGCCCTGTTCCGCTCCGACAACAATACCAGAAGTATTCAATATACCTACACTGGAGAAACCGATTTCCGTTATCTCTGGTATAGCAGCGAGGGCGAACACCTGATGCAGTATACAGGCAGCGCCGCCACGGTGAATATTCCTCCCTATGTCTGGCTGATCGACGACGGTGCGTTCCGGGACAATACGACGATTACGAAGGTAATCATCCCCGAGGGCGTGACGCGGATCAACAGCAACGCCTTCCGGGATTGCGTCCACCTGACGGACGTTACCTTCCCCAGCACGCTGGATACCCTGTGGAATAACGCGTTCAACGGCTGTGGCAGCGCCGCGCAGGCTTCATTCTGTTTCAATCTGCCGGACAACATCAACGAGGTTGCGCCAGATGTGTTCGTCAATTGTCCAGCCATCCTGACCTGCGGCATCGACAGCACCACGGCAAGCAAGATCTCCAACCCTGGCTGGTCCTTTGCCCGCAACGACCGGCCGGATGAGCTGGATTTCCGTTACAAATACGACTACTTCGATCACGTTTGGGGCTGGGGCCTGTACGACTATGCGGGGTCGCTGACCTCCGTGCTCCTGCCGGACGACTGTGCTAACGTGAGCAGCGCGGTGCTGCGGCAGAAGGTGAATGACGGGCTGGAGCTCAAATGCAACCAGCTGTCCGACACAGCCCTGGGTCTGTCCAACGCGAATGTGCCCTTCACCTTCCCCGGCCACGAAGGTCTTCGCTATCGCATCATCAATAACGTGCTGTACGTGACGGGCTGCGTGGGCAGCCCCACGGAGCTCGTCATTCCCCAGGTCACCGCGTATATCAACGCGGGCTGGGAGGAGCGCATTGACGATCGCAGCTTCGCGAACCTGACGACGCTGACCAAGCTGGTGCTGCCCGAGGGCATGTACGGCGTCGGAGACAGCGCTTTCCGCGGCTGTGTGAACCTGACGGACATTACCTTCCCCGATTCCCTCAAGGTGCTGGATAACCACGCCTTCGAGCAATGCGGGAAGAACGCCGATTACCTGCACTACTATGTGCTGCCGGACAACATGACGTCGATTTCCACCAACACGGACGCCGGCTGGGGCGCGTTTACCGATATCAACAAGGGTCGCATCTCCTGCAATCCCGATACCACAACCGCCCTGCAATTATCCGCAATTGATATCTACAACCACGGCGGCAGCTATCGCTTCGCCCTCAAGGGCCACGAGACGGATGGCCTGCTGTATCAGTACAGACAATACACGGTGGATGGTGAGCCCGTGAACCGCCTGGAGCTGCGGGCCTATGAGGGCTCCGGCACCTCGGTCACCATCCCCGCAGGCGTGGGCCTCTATCGCATTGAGGACGACGTGTTCAAGGATTGCCAGGAGCTGGAGCAGGTGACCATCCCCGACGGCGTGGTGGAGATCGGCTCCTACGCCTTCAGTGGCTGCACCATGCTGCACGGCGGAGCGGAGGAATTCGTCATCCGGGTGCCCAGCACCGTCAAACGCCTCCAGAACAATGCCTTCTTCAACGCGGGCAGCGGCTATTATGCCGAGCGCTTCTATCTGGTGCTCCCCGCTGGATTGGAGGAGTTTGATATCAGCGTCGTTACGGGATGTAACGCCGTGTTCGTGGCCCCCGGCGGCCTGGCTGCCCAGGTGTTGTATAACAACTGGTATTATTACTATCTCACCCTGGCCGACGCCATGAACGGGATCGATTGCCAGTATCGCAGGGAATACAATGATCAGGGCATAGAAATCACGCACAGTCCGCGCTTCGGAAAAAGATAAGCGCTGAACACATGAAACGAGGGCTCCCGGAAAAACCGGGAGCCCTTTCATATAGAATAGAAAAGCGTTTACCGCTTGATATCGTAATTCATGTTCATCAGGTTGCGGATGGTGGCGGCGCTGTCGGTGATATTGGCGTCGCCGTGGATGGTATGCTTGATCACCGAGGACGCGACGGCAAAGTTCAGCATATCCATGGCCTTATAGCCGTGCATCATGGCATAGATCAGGCCGCTTGCGAAGGCGTCGCCGCCGCCCACGCGATCCAGGATCGTAAAGGTGAACAGCTTGCTTTCAAAGGTATGGCCTTCATACCACATATAGGCTTTCAGGCTGTTTTCCGAGCCGGAGTGGGCGTAGCGCACGTGGCGGGCAATGCATTTCAGATTGGGCCAACGCTCAATGAACGCCTGGAAAACCTCGTCCTGCTCCTCATAGGCGGGCTGCAGCGGTACGCCGTCCTTCACGTCTCCTTTACTATGATCCTGCGGATCGCGCCATACGTGGTAGGGCTCTATGCCGAGCAATACGTCCACATAGGGCAGGCATTCGGTACAGAAATCCCGCGCCTCCTCCCAGGTCCACAGCGTGGAGCGGAAATTGCCGTCAAAGGACACCGTCAGGCCCAGGTCTTTGGCCGCTTTCAGCATATCCATGGTCAGCTTGCGGCAGTTGGGGGCAAGGGCGGGGGTAATGCCGGACAGATGCAGCCAATCGAAGCCCTCCAGCAAGGCTTTGAGGTCATAACCGGTAAAATCGTACTCAGTGAGCGCGGAATGCTTGCGGTCATAGATCACCTGGCTGGGACGGATGCCGAAGCCCGTTTCCAGGTAATAGGTACCCAAGCGGTGGGTAGGCGTCTGCTCCGGAGTGGAAAGGATCACCGGCGTGCAGTGCACGTCGCTGGAGCGAAGGGCGCGGATGGCGCTTTTGCCCAGGGAATTGTTGGGCACAACAGAAAAGAAAGTGCTGTCCACGCCCAGGCTGGCCAGAGACAGGGCGATATTGGCCTCGCTGCCGCCGTAGGAGGCTTCAAAGGAGGTGGTCATGCGGATCTTATCGTAATTTGGCGGGGTGAGGCGCAGCATGATCTCGCCCATGGTAATAAACTTTTTGCCGGGTTCCTGGTCGTTCAAAAGCGGATTTCCGTGTATCATATGCGATCGCTCCCATTCGTTTTGTCGCTTTATTATGGCATATCCGTCTGTTTCCGTCAAGACGGTATCAATATTTTTGCGGGATCATAGCAGAAGCGATCATAAAACCGCGCATGATTGACGGAAGGGGGAAAGGCCGTTGATTAAAACGCACTCAGTCAAACCAGCGCCATGCTTCCTTGCAGGTGACGTTGAAATCACGGTCAACCGTAAGCGTATAAACCTTGTATTTTGCCCGCTTTGCAAACTTATCCATTACGGGAATGGGTTCCATGGTGCCAAAGCCGTTGATCGTCAGCTCCGTGACGCCGGGAATACGCCCATGGTATTCGTATGTTTCCGTATACTGTGATCCCGTTTCAAGCGGATCGTAGGATGGCCCGTAATCCTTGACTGTGCGCACAAACAGGATTTCCGGCGATGACAAAACCGGCGTTTCCTGCATTTCAATGCCTTCACAGGTGGTGATGGTCAGCGTAAAGGTTTTCGCATTTTCTTTCGTATAGCTTTTCAGAAAAAAATATACGTCCTGCATCAGTCTGCCGCTGCCTTTGGGCTGCACATGATCCAGACTGATGGAAAACGCGCTGCCATCGCCATATTCAACGTACAAATACTCGCTTGGCGCGTCCAGCAGATGCTCCTCAGCATACGGGAGAGCAGCCCAGCTTTCAGGCGCGTACTGCGCAATATAATTCTGCAGGTCGCGCAGCGTATCCCACGTGGTGGTGTAATGGGATTGTGCGTCGTGATCGGCTACGGTCAAGCCATCCGCGTCCAAAGTCATGATAAAATGTTCGTTTTCCATGCCGCCAAGGATAGAATACTCGCACAGCGTCAGCTCGTTTGCATTTTCCGCCAGGGCGGCAGCGCAAAAGAGCAAGCAGAGGAGCGCCGCGAGGATGAGCGTAATAATAGGTTTCATGATCGCTTTTCTCCTTCCATACCAAAATACAGGAGGGCGGACAAGATCATTGCCCGCCCTCCATGGCAGCATATATTATTCCGCCGCTTCAACCGCCTGCTCAAAGTACATCGTCATGACGGTTTCCTCATCAAACTGCTGGGTGATGGAGAGCCAGCCGTTATCGTTCAGCTCCAGCGCCATGGAACCATCGCCGATGGCCAGCTTGCCATCCTCGGTCAGCGTGGTTTCGCCCTCGATGGTATCCTCGCCGGAAATCAGGGTGAGCTTACCGGCTTCCACCGTCAGCGTACCGTCCGCGCCCAGGGCGTCTGCGGGGAGCAGGGCGCCGCCGGCGCCAATGGTGGTCAGCGTCCATTCGCCCAGGAAGGCGTCTTCGCTTTCCGCGGCGATCACCTGGGGCAGGGCGGCGATTTCCGGGGCTTCCTGGCTGAAGACCAGCAGCGCGCCGCCCATATCAAACTTCAGCAGGTCGTCCTCCATGACGAAATCCTGATCGCCGTCTTCACCCATGGAAATGATGACGGCGCCATCGCCCATCTTCCAGGTGACGGCATCCTCATCCACATCCTCGCCGTAGGCGGTGACGAACAGCGCGGTGCCGTCCTCGTTCAGCGTGATGGTCATCTCCATGCCCAGGACGGAGGGCGGCAGCGTGTCCTCACCCATCTGTACTTCGGTCAGATACCAATCGCCAATCACATCGGCGGCTTCGGCCATGGCAGGCAGCAGCATGCAGGCCATCATCAGGGCCAGGATCAGGGATACAAGCTTTTTCATGTTCATTTCCTCCTCAATATTTTATTGGAAACGTGGTTATTACCGCTTTAGCGGCGTGGGCGTTCGATGAAAGTAACGGGCGCTGTTTCAAGAAATTGCATTACCATGGGTGTGGGGGTGGCCATAACTGCGACCGGCGTTTGCCAGGTCTGAACAGGCACGGGCGTTGGCGTAATGAAGGTCTGGATATTTAGTGTTTCTCTTACCAGTCTCGGCGTGGGCGAAGGCGTGGCGATGTTGTACATCGTTGCTACGACCCTCCTTGGCGTGGGCGTGGGTGTAATGAAGGTCTGGATATTTATCGTTTCTCTTACCAGTCTTGGCGTGGGCGTAGGCGTGGTTATGTACATCGTTGTTGCGACCCTCCTCGGTGTAGGCGTGATTTGGACATAAGGTCCACGGGTCACGGGGATATTTATATTACCCGGCGTCGCGGTTTGCAGCTTCGATGTGGGCGTAGGCGTGATGAAGTGCTGCACGTAATCGTTATTGAAGGACATGGTGGGCGTGGGAGTAATCACTGGCCGGGGCGCCGCGGTGGTATCGGGCTTGGGCGCGGCGGTGATATTGGAGATCTTGCCGTTGAAGATGGGCTCGTACTCCATGGACACATCCAGCGTGCGCACCACAAACTGGGTCACGTCGGTGCTGAAATCCAGATACATATTGTCGAAGCGCCAGTAGCTGATCTTCTTTCCCTTGGGAATGGTGGCGCGGATGCGGGTGGTTACTTGGCCGCCCTGCTCCCACTGGTTGGTGGCACGGTTGATATAATCATCGGTAAAATCAAACCAGTCCAGCCAGCCGCCGGCGCCGTAGCCCGAGGCCGTGATATGGCACAGCTTGCTGTGAATGGCCTGCACGATCAGCTGATCGCCCGTACGGAAGGCCTGGATATCATCGGGGCTCAGCTGGGTAAAGCTCGCGCCACCCCGGAAAACGGCCTCCACGGTCAGCGAATCCCATACGTTATGCAGCACGATGCTCTTGGGTACGGCGGGCTCAAAATCGTACCGGGTGCCGTTGATCACCCAATATTCGGGCGTGGCGTCGGCGGTGAGCACCACCTCCTGGGGATAATCGTAGGAGATGGCGGTGTAGCGGTCGCCGTACGCCTTGCCGTTGCTGCTGTACTGCACAGCGCCGCCGTACATGGTGATGGTGATATCGCCCTCGCCGGCATAGGTATCATAGCCATAGGCAGGCTGCTGAGCAGGCGCGGGTGTGGCCTGGGCCTTGGTGTTCTTGCTTCCGCTTTTGCCGCTGGGCGCCGATTTAGACAGGAATTCCCAGCGGGCATAGCCCGATTTGCCGTTATAGGTCACCCAGGCGGAAATCTCGGTGGAAAGGTTATCATCGGTTTCCAGCCTTGTTCCGTTGGGGATGCGGGCGATCACGCTGTCATCCTTAGCGCTGCGCAGGTTCAGCGTGCCGCCGTTGGGTGTATTGACGTAATAGGTGTCCGCCAATGCCGCGGAAAGCAGGCAGCACAGCATGAGCGCCATTACGACAAGCGCAAGCTTTTTCATTGTTCTCTCTCCCTTCTATATTGAATCAGGAAGCGGTTCTCAATGCGCCGCTCCAAGATTTTGTACCTACTTCCGCACTGGGTTTTTCAGTGCGGCTTCGTTTTTATCCTCCCAATATATCCGTTCTTCGTCCACGGCGCGGCATGACCCGGCATAGGTATTGCGAAAAGGCTTGACGCTTGCATCAGGCGGAGCTTTACAAATCGCCGTCTTCCTCCCATGACTCTTCCGTTTGATTCATCCGATCCTTATCGCTGACCACCAAGCCCAGCTTGCCAACCTTGACAGCCAATTCGGTTCGGGAATGGATGCCCGTTTTTTTCATGATCCGGTCTAGGTGGGTGCGCACAGTGGTGGGGCCGACACCCATCTTTTCACCGATCTCCCGGTCCGTGAGGCCTGCCACCAGATACCGCAGCAGCTCCTTTTGCTTGGGGCTTAGATCGTCGGATGTGATGCCGCCCAGGTTCAGCGTGGGCGGTTTATCGTCGTAGACCGATTCGCCCGCCATGGTGCGCTCCATGATCTCCTGCAAGGGCGTTTGCGTGCCCTCCTTGAACCAGAAGCTTTCCACGCCCGCTTCCCTGGCCTCTTTGAGCCAGCTGGGTTCCGCCAACGAGGTGGCCAGAATGACCTTCACGGAAGGATATTGCTGTTTAATGCGCCGCGCGGCGGAAAGGCCGTCGATGCCTTGGCTCATCATCACATCCATGATGATCAAATCCGGATGATGATCCTGGCAGTAATCCAGCGCCTTTTGCGCCGAGGTACAAACCGCCGCCACCTCATAATCCTTCAAGGCTTTTACATAAAACTCAATATAACCGCGGGCGATCATCTGATCGTCAGCGATCACAACCTGATAAGGAGGCTTCAGATGACGTCACCGCCCTTCAGCTTATTATATGTATTATTATTTTAACCTATTTTTGATGTTTTGTCTGTCCTCATTTCAGAGGACAAAAGCTAATTTTTCTGTATTTTTTTAACAATAAGCCCCTGCAAGCGCAGGGGTTACTCTGTATTAAATTGCGCGAGGGATTTTGAGCGTCAGTTGGAAATCAGGCTCGTATTTGATTTCCATCCCGCCGCCGATGCCCTCAGCCATTTTCCGAAGGGAGAGCAAACCGCCGCTTTCCCGGATCGGCGCTGTTGGAGAGTGACCGTCATTGGTAAATATAGCGGTGCAGTTCAGCGTATCCTGGACGCATTGCACGGTCAGCGTATGTCCGTCCGCATGCTTTACAGCGTTTGCGGCGCATTCCACAATGGCATGGCAAAACACGTTTAATATCGGTTTATCCGTCGGGACGCTTCCCAGGAGGATCATTTTGATGCCGATCCGGTCGCACAGGCGTACGGCATCCGCATAGGGATCACGCGCGTCATCCGGCTTTTCCACCTGCTCCAGCAGCAGCTTATTGGACTGCTGCACCATCAGAAGAAGCGATTCCGGATCTGTATTTTCCGGATTTTCAAAATAGTACTTTCCTGTCAGCAGCAAACCGCCAAACTGATCGTGAAACGCGGCGCGGGCTTCCAGGATCTCCTGAATGGGGACCAAAGCGCTGGTTTGCGCCATGAGCATTTTCAGGCGAAGCTGGTGCTTTCGCAGCCGCTCGTTTTTCTCCTTCAATTCCGCCGTGAGGCGGTATTGCTCGGTCATATCAACGGCAATAATCTGCTCATAGTTTCTTTCGCCCAGGGCAATTTCCGCTTTGCCAAACAGCGCCATGCGTCCGTCCGGCAGGGGGATCAAATATTGTCCCTGGCTGTTTTCTCCGCGCTTGCATACGTTTTCCCACAAAGTTTTGGTATCGTTCAGTATATGCCCCGTGAGCGATTGGCAGTATTCATTCATGCGCACATTGGTGAGCAGCGGGATGCCCTCCGGCGTTCCAAAACAAATACCGGTTTCAAGCAAGTCCACCGTTTCTTTGATGGCGGAGGGCGTCAGGTGTGTTTGGCGATATTTTCGATTATCGGTAAAGCACAGGATCAGCAGGCAAGCGGACAGCAGCTCCATCGCCAGCAGACAAAGCCACGGAAGATTGTATATTTCTCCCGCCAGCCCGCCGGGGAAAGGTCTTTCTCTGCCGTAATCCAACCCCGCCAGCAGACAGATGAGCACTGCCATACCAAACAGAAAATGGAGCGCGGAAAACAGGGTAAATACAGCCTTACGCCGCTGATGGACGGTATGGATCAGAAGAGTCATTTCTCCCATGACCAGCAGCAGCAGACAGATGATCAACGCCCGTCCGCCAACGCGATCGCATATCATTCTTAAAGTGCTCATGACGCGCCTCCTTCCCGGAAGCTGATCAACAGCGTCAGGCGGTTTTCTTCTGTTTCCGTTGCAATATGCAGCGGAGCTGGGGGTACATTCAATTCGGATAAGCCTTCCGCCACCATGCGCAGGCCCAGATCGGAATACGCAATCAGCAGATAGTGCGGCGCGACGGACAGTAGAGCTTCGATCACCGCTTCAAAGGTATCGTACAGCGCCATTGCGCCTGCGTATTCATGATCGGATACGGCGGAACAATCTACATAAGCGTCTATGCCGCAATAAGGCAGGTAACGGGCGGTTTCCTCCAACGCCAGTTTCATGGCATGGGCGGAAACAGCGTCTGTTTTCGACAGAATAAAGTTGACGCGGCGTTTGGTATAGGCGTTCAGCACCATGATTTGAGCCATGATGGAACGAAGATTATCTTTATCGGGCCGAATCCCTTTCAGCAGATCAGCGATCTTTTTCTGCGTGGGGTAAACCTGCTCCGCGGCTTTAAGATACAGACTGTTTCGGGCTTCCACGCGGGCTTGCTCTTCCTTCAGTTTCCGTTCTTCTTCGATCAGGCTGTTTTCTTCTGCAAGCGTTTTCGCGGCTTCTTCCAATTGCTTGTTTAAACGGCGCAGGGCGCTTTCATCCGCCATCCAAAAGGCGTAGCCGCCCCGAATGGTTTTGCCAAACAAGCGCTGATCCTCTTCGGGATAGACGGCATCTGTCAGCGCCGCAATCATCTGTGCCTGGGAGGCGGAAACAGGCGCAGCCGTATAGTACATAGGGGAAAAGGACGAATCGCAAATCAGCGCAGGCTGCCGCAGCGCATGGAATACGCGGACATAATCCTCGTTATGGGGGATCAGCCTTTCCCGGATGCAGATTTCAAAAACCAACAGCAGGCAGAAAATATGTATTTCCGGCGTTTCATAAGGATGAAAAATATTATAGCGCGTAAAAGGGATCAAAGATAGGTTCATGATCAGCCATAGCAGGATGGCCGCGGCAATGGGCAATGATTTGCGGATACTTTGCTGTCTTGTTGCTCTGATCAGAAAAAACACGCCGATGACCATCATTAAAATAGCACACAGATATAGCGCGTAAAAAGAAAGCCCATAGACATATGAACCTGTAACTTCGGTCAAGGTCATTTGATCGGATTTGGGACGGAATATCAGATAGTGCAGATCATTGGTCAATACGAGCGCGCTGAAAAAAGAAGAGGGGATCAGCAGTATCCGTTCGTCCCATTTTCCCTGTTTTCCACCCCGATGGATACAAATGCTGGCCGTCAGAAAAAACGCAGGGATCATCGTTATGGGCAAATAATAAGCATACCACAGATAGCGCTTGGTAATATCGTTGATCGTGAAGCGATACTTAACGGTGCGAAAAACCAGAAAGAAAATCATCAGGATCGCTGACGCGATGATGTAAGCCCTTGCTCTGGAGGGCAGAAGGCGGGTATGAACGGATTGGATCCAGTAGATAATCAGCCCCATATAGAGGAGCGAGTTGACGGTGAACAGCGACGCTGCCATCAGTGGCCGGGATAACGGTGTGATATGGTTGAAAAAATGAATTACCCCGCCAAGCAAAAGAAAACCGATGAACAGCCAAGTGTTCCGTCGGAGCGTTTGCTGCATGGTACGGCCTCCTTTGCGGAAAAATGCGCTGGATTATATATATTTTGCAATAGACACGCGATTTCGTCAAGGGAATTTTCGTTTCTTTGGAAAACTGGCATATATTTGATCTGCAACAGAACGGACACGCGCTGCATGGCTGTCAGTTCCCTGTACATCTCATCAATTCCCGATCAGGCGTTAGAAGCTTTTTATAAATAATGATTGTGCGATATAATTATTTTTGCAAGATCATTGATTTTTCCTTCGCGGCACAGTATGATAGTGTTACATTATTCTTTACGGAGGAAACGCTATGGAAACGGTACAGGAAAGATTTTTGCGTTATGCGCGTATCAACACCACCAGCGATGAAAACAGCGAAACAAGCCCTTCCACGGCTTGTCAATTCGACCTGGCAAAAGTGCTCAGGGATGAACTGACAAAGCTTGGCGCGGTAAATGTCCGCATGAGCGAAGATTGCTATGTATATGGCGAAATCCCCGCCAATTGCGAAGGCATGCCGGTCATTGGCCTGATCGCTCACATGGACACGGTGGACGCCGTGCCGGGCAGGA
This sequence comes from Clostridia bacterium, assembly GCA_017464225.1. The sequence goes on from JAFUDW010000160.1 coordinate 13,074, forward strand.
ATTTTAATCCCCGCATGCTGAAATATACAGGCGGCGATATCTGCCTGAACGTGGAAAAGGGGATCTTTTTGAAGCCCGATGAATTTCCCGAACTGAACGCGTATATTGATAAAGAGCTGATCGTCACCGATGGCACCACGGTGCTGGGCGCGGACGATAAAGCTGGCGTTGCTGAAATCATGACGCTATGCCAAAAACTGATCAATGATCCCTCCATCAGGCATGGCAAGGTATGTATCGGCTTTACGCCGGATGAGGAGATCGGACGAGGCCCCGATCATTTTGACGTGCCTGGCTTCGGCGCAGATTTTGCCTATACCGTGGACGGCGGAGGGGTTTCTGAAATAGAGTATGAAAACTTTAACGCCGCGTCTGTCAAAATCCACGTCCACGGACGCAACATTCATCCGGGTTCGGCCAAGAACCGCATGAAGCATGCCGCACGGATCGCCATGGAGCTCAACGGCATGCTGCCCGTTCAGGAAAAGCCAGAGTATACAGAAGGCTATGAAGGCTTTTATCATCTGACTGAAATCGTGGGCGATGAAGAAAACGCCCGGCTGTCCTATATCCTGCGCGATCATGATGCGGCCAAGCTGGAAGAAAAGAAGACGTTCCTCCTGCGGGCGGCTGAATATCTGAACGCCCGATATGGCGAAGGCACGGTGGAAGTAGCCATTCGCAACAGCTACAGGAATATGCGCGAGATCATGGAACATCATATGGATGTGATAGAGCGCGCGCAGGACGCCATCCGTTCCCAGGGATATACGCCGGTCAGCGTTCCTATCCGCGGCGGTACGGACGGCGCCAGGCTTAGCTTTATGGGGCTGCCTTGCCCAAATCTTGGTACCGGCGGACATAACTGCCACGGAATCTATGAGTTTGTGGCGGTGGAAGATATGGAAAAGATGGTGGATGTGCTGACGGCCATCGTTAAAGCGTAATAAATTACAGGCGGCCTGCTTTGGCGCAGGCCGCCTGTATCATCAGATTTCATTTTCCTGGCTTTCAGGTAAAAGCTGCTGTGCCTGTCCTGTGCCGATGGCCTCCACATCCCGGAGGCGACGATTGATGGCGCGGGTTCTCACGGCGGCTTTTTCTATGGTTTCTCCGGCCTGGCGGAGCCGCTGCTGCGTTTGATCCAGTAAATCACTGAACCTTCCAAATTCCGTTTTGACCGCTCCAAGCAGCTGCCAGACCTCAGCGGAGCGCTGCTCAATGGCCAGCGTACGGAAACCCACCTGCAAACTGTTTAAAAGCGCAGAAAGCGTGGAGGGCCCGGCGATCAGGATCCGGTATTTCTGCTGCAGCTCCTCCATCAGCCCGCGACTGCGAAGCGCCTCCGCATACAGCCCTTCCGTAGCCAGAAACAATATGGCAAAATCCGTGGTATAGGGCGGCTCGATATATTTGGAGGAAATACGCTTTGCCTCTGTGCGGATCGCGCTGCAAAGCGCAGCCGAAGCATTGCCAACAGCCTCGGAATCGCCGCTCTCCGCCGCTTCCAACAGGCGTTCATATGCTTCCATCGGGTACTTGGAATCGATGGGCAGATAGATTTGCGCATCCGTTTCTGCGCCGGGAAGGATGATCGCGTATTCAACGCGTTCCGGGCTATGAGGGATCACCTGAACGTTTTCGGCGTACTGAGAGGGCGCCATGATCTGCGATAGCAGCGCGCCCAGCTGTACTTCGCCCCATATGCCGCGGGTTTTTACGTTGGATAATACTTTTTTCAGATCGCCCACGCCGTTGGCGAGCGACTGCATTTCGCCTAAGCCTTTATAAACCTGCTCAAGCCGCTCGTTGACCAGCGAAAAGCTTTCGCCCAAGCGCTTGTTCAGCGTTTCGTGCAGCTTTTCGTCTACGGTTTTTCGCATCTGCTCCAGTTTTTCTGCGTTTTCACGCTGGAGCTTTTCCATTCCGGCGTTCAGGGCGTTTTTCAGCTGCTCGGCCCGCTGATCGCTTTGGCTCAGCTTGCTGTCCAGCGTGGATGTGATGCGATGCAGCCGGATATCCTGGGATTGATCGAATACATCCAGGCGGGTGCTGAGCATTTCCATATGCTGAGCGGAAGCACGGCTGCTTTCCGTCCAGGCGGCGGTATAAGCCTGCTGCTGCCTGGCAAGCTCGTTGCGCATATGCTCTTCCATGGTTTCCGCCTGAGCGGCGTTTTTTTGCATCAGTTGTTCGCTTTGGCTTCTCAAAAGCACAGACAGATCCTTTTGCCTTTTCAGCAGCGCAATCAAAAGCGCGGCGAGAATCACAAGGAGTACGCCGCATAAAGGGATCAGCCAGGGCGAAAACGAAGATATACGATCAACCATGCGATTTTCCTTGCTTCCAATGTCTGTAGCACAGGCCGATATACCGGATCTCGGTCTGATTATCGATCAGAACCTGTTCGCCCGTGCGGATCACATTCCCCTGAGCGTCCACACGCGTGTTCATGGTGGCTTTGCAGCCGCACCAGCACAGGCCGCCGGGCACCTCGGAAATGTCCTCAGCCAAGCGCATCAGCGCGGCGGAACCGGGAAAGAAATTGCCCATGAAATCGGTCTTTAGACCGAAACACTAGATTTCCTGCTCAAGCGCCAAATCAGCGATTTCCTCCACCTGTTCTTCAGTAAGAAACTGCGCTTCATCAATGAAAATAAAGGGCAGATCGTTACGCCCATTGCGCACAGAAACCCACATAAGCTGCTCCCGGAGGCTTTGATCGGGATATAATACGATATCCGCCTGAGCGTGAAGCCCCACGCGGGAATACACCGTGCTGCTGTCGATGCGCGTGTCAATGGACGGCTTGACCAGCACCACATAATGTCCCAGCTGTACATGATTGTAATGCTGCATCAGCAGCATGGCGGATTTGCTGGAGCCCATAACGCCATATGAAAAGTGCAGCATTATATTTCACGCCTGCCTTCCATCGCTTTGGAAAGGGTGATTTCATCCGCGTATTCCAGATCGCTTCCCACGGGTACGCCATGAGCGATGCGCGTTACAAGAATGCCCATTGGCTTGATCAGCCGGGCGATATAGGCTGCCGTGGCCTCGCCTTCGATGTCCGGATTTGTGGCCAGAATGACCTCTTCCACGTTTTCCGAGGAAAGGCGCTGCAAAAGCTCTTTGATGCGGATATCCTCAGGGCCAATGCCGTTCATGGGGGATAGCGTGCCCAGCAGCACATGGTACCTTCCTTGGTAATCACGCATGCGTTCCATGGCCGCCACATCTCTCGGATCGCGCACTACGCATATTTGCCCATTCTGCCGCTTTTCATCCTGACAGATTGAGCAAATATCATGCTGTGTATAATTGCCGCAGATACTGCAGTAGTGCACGGACTTTCTCCCCTGCCAGATGGCCGCGGCCAAATCATGCACGTCCTGTTCGGGCATACCGGCAATATGATAAGCAAGACGCTGCGCGCTTTTTTGCCCAATGCCGGGCAAACGCGCAAGCTGCGCCGCCATACGCGCGATGGGCTCAACGGTAGCGCTCATCAGAACAGACCGCCCATCCCTTTAGGCGCCATGGAAGCCATGGTCTGCTCGCGGTTTTCCTCACCCTGGCGAAGCGCTTCATTGACGGCGGCAATGATCATATCCTGGAGCATTTCCACATCCTCGGGGTCTACAGCTTCGGGATTGATCGTCAGCGAGAGAACTTCTCGTTTGCCGCTCACTTTGCAGGTAACCATGCCGCCGCCAGCGGAAGCTTCATATTCCTTCGCGTCCAGCTCTTCCTGGGCCTTTTCCATCTGCTGCTGCATCTTTTGAGCCTGCTTCATCAGCTGTTGCATGTTTGGGCCGCCAAAACCGCCAAATTGATTGCGTGCCATACTTGTAATCCTCCATTTGCCATTTGCGGCAATGCCGCATAAATTGTCATCTTAATATACCATATTTTGCGTAGCGTTGCAATCAAAAATACAAAATCACCACTTAGGGTCCCTGAACATAAGATGGCTCTGATAGGAAGGGGGAAAAAGGATGCTTTCTTTGTTTGCGGGTTTGCCGCATTTAGTTCAAGCTCTCATTGCAACGTTATTCACTTGGAGCGTTACGGCTGCAGGCGCTGCTCTTGTTTATCTCTTTCAGAAGCCAAAAAAGATCGTCATGGATTGTATGCTTGGCTTTTCAGCAGGCGTTATGATCGCAGCGTCCTATTGGTCTTTGCTCGCTCCTGCCATTGATATGGCGAATACAATGAAATTGAATCCTTGGATGACGGTGTTGATTGGATTTCTTGGCGGCGGAGCGCTTCTTTTAGTCGGGGATCAGCTATATGAGTACGTCAATCAAAGAAAAACATACCGACTTTCAGATAAAAGATGCGCTATGCTGATGCTTTCCATCACCCTTCACAATATTCCTGAGGGAATGGCAGTGGGCGTTGCGTTTGGTTCGCTGGCATACGCGCTGGAAGGAGCGACGCTTACGGCCGCCTGCCTGTTGGCGCTGGGAATCGGATTACAGAACTTTCCTGAGGGGACTGCAGTGAGCGTTCCCATGCTGCGGGAGGGGCGTTCCAAGCATTTTGCATTCTTTATGGGACAGCTCAGCGGATTCGTGGAGCCTGTTGCCGGCGTGATCGGCGCGCTTCTTGTGCTTCGAGTGCGGGCGCTTTTGCCTTACATGCTTTCCTTCGCTGCAGGCGCAATGATTTATGTTGCGGTGCAAGAATTGATACCCGAAAGCCAAAAGAATCCAAACAGAACGGCGATCACCTTTTTTACGATGGCAGGCTTTTCCATGATGATGGTGCTTGACGTAGCGCTGGGATAAAAAAACCGCCATGCAGGCGGCTTATTAAAAGTTTCTTGTCATGTCATAGCGATTATAGAAATCTTTTCTGTAATCTTCCAATCTGTCTTCAGCGATCGCCAGACGGATATCTTCCATCATTTTGAGCAGGAAACGCAGGTTATGAATGCTTGCAAGCCTTGCGCCGGTGATTTCGCCCACCTTCAGCAAATGACGAATATATGCCCGGGTATGATTGCGGCAGGCGTAGCAATCGCAATCCTCTTCGATGGGGCGGAAATCATGGGCATATTCCGCGTTCCTGATGACCATTCGCCCATATTTGGTAAATACCGTACCGTTCCGTGCGATGCGTGTGGCAAGAACGCAGTCAAACATATCCACGCCGCGCAGCACGCCCTCCAGCAGGCAATCCGGCGTACCGACGCCCATCAGATAATGCGGTTTATCATCAGGTAAATAGGGGATCAGCTGATCCAGCATATCATACATGATGGGTTTTGGCTCGCCTACAGACAACCCGCCAATACCATATCCCGGAAAGTCCATGTCCGCAAGCGCTTTGGCGCTTTCTATGCGAAGATCGGCATAGAACGCCCCCTGTACAATACCGAAAAGCGCCTGATCGGGACGCGTATGATATTGCTTGCAGCGCGCTGCCCAGCGGTGCGTCCGTTCCATGGCGGCTTTTGCAGTATCATAATCACAGGGATAAGCTGAGCATACGTCAAAAGCCATGGCGATATCCGAGCCCAATGCTTCCTGAACGCGCATGGATTCTTCCGGAGAAAGGAAACGTTTACTGCCGTCCAGATGGCTCTGGAAGGAAACGCCTTCTTCGGTGATTTTACGCAGGGAGGCAAGGGAAAACACCTGAAAACCGCCGCTGTCGGTCAGGATGGGCTTATTCCAATTCATAAAGGAATGGAGCCCACCCGCTTCCTTGATCAGATCTTCTCCGGGACGCAGATGCAGATGATATGTATTGGAAAGCAGAATCTGCGTGCCGATCTCGTGCATTTCTTGACTGGTCATTGCTTTGACCACGGCCTGGGTGCCAACCGGCATATAAATGGGGGTTTGGATATCGCCGTGGGATGTATGCACAATGCCCAATCGAGCGCGGGATTTGGGGTCTCTTTTTTTGATATCAAATGTTAGAGGTTTGTTCATGCGTGCCTCAATTACTCAAATATGATTTGGGGCCAGGTAGCTTCCAGCCCGTCCAGTTCCCGGGTAAAGGCAGTCCAGGGCGCGGCTTCCGGGGGCGGAGCGATGAAAAGCATATTTTCGCCGGTGATGGGATGCTTGAGCGAAAGACGCATGCCCCAAAGAGCAATCTGCTGACCGCGTTTGCCGTTTCCATAGCGATTATCTCCCCAAAGGGGATACCCGGCATGCTGCATCTGTACGCGAATCTGATGGGCTCGTCCCGTTTCCAACCTGATGCATACCAGGGAATGAGCGCTGCGATGCGCCACACAGCGAGCATGCAGGATCGCTTCCTTTCCCTGCAATTTCAGGTAAGAAGGGATCACCTTCACCATATTGGTGGCTTCATCCTTCTGCAGCCAGTCGTGAAGCGTAAATTTATCCGGCGCTTCATTCTGACAGACACAGACGTACTCACGGCACAGCTCATGGGTTCGCACCTGTTCAGAAAGCCGCGACGCGGCCTTGCTTGTGCGGGCGAACACCAAAAGCCCGCCAACCGGCCGATCCATGCGATGGACAAGTCCTACAAAAGCGTCTCCCGGCTTGTTGTATTTTTCCTTGATATAGGCTTTCAGCCAGCTCAGCACATCTTCGTCTCCGGTATTGTCGCCCTGCACCAGCATATTGGCAGGCTTGACCACCACGATAATGTGATTATCCTCAAAAAGGACAACAGGCTTTTTGATGATTTCGCTCATGGTATTTTTCCTTTCGTTCTGAAGATGTGTTTTATTTTAGCTGCCAGCGGCCGCTGGCGCCGCAGGGAAGCACGCCGCCCGAACGGACGGGGAGTACTACCTCCTGGGCATCCACCTGGCCGCCAAAGCGAGATACTACGGTACGTCCGATGATATTGTGAAGTACAGCGGGCTGAAAGCCGGTGGTATAGCTGTTTATCAGGAAAAACAAAGGATGATCGCTCAGCACCTGGGCGCAGGTATCCGCCAGCGTATAAAGCTCGTTTTCAAGCTTCCAAACCTCGCCGCTGGGGCCGCGCCCGTAGCTGGGGGGATCCATCAGGATGCCGTCGTAAGTATTTCCGCGCCGAATTTCACGGCGGACAAAGGCCAGCGCATCCTCCACGATGAAGCGGCAGCCTATTTCAGGAACCTTACTGAGCTCCCGGTTTTCCTTGGCCCATTGCACCATGCCTTTCGCGGCGTCCACATGGGTGACATGAGCGCCTTCCGCAGCGCAGGCCACGGTGGCGCCGCCTGTATAGGCAAACAGGTTCAGAATTTTGGCCTGCCCGTTTCTTTGCCTGATCAAGCTTCGCATCCAATCCCAGTTGGCGGCCTGCTCCGGGAATAGACCGGTATGCTTAAATCCCGTCGGGCGTACATGGAATTTGAGATCCTTATAGCTGATCTGCCAGCGCTCGGGCAGTTGCTCCCGGAAATGCCATTCTCCGCCGCCGCGCTCGCTGCGATGATACCGCGCCTGAGCGCTGTCCCAGGCTGAAGGATCGGCCTGGGGCCAAATCACCTGAGGATCAGGACGGCAGAGCATATATTTGCCCCAGCGTTCCAGTTTTTCGCCGTTGCCGGTATCGATGACCTCAAAGGTCTGCCATTGATTGGCAATAAACATTTATACCCTCTTGACGCCGATGATGGCGCTTTCTCCGTTGATATCCCATTCTTTCACGGCTTCGCCGTCAGCTGTTCCAACGGTAAGGCTTTCGGCAAGCACGCCGGCCAACACGATCTCCCGGCCATTTTCCAGCGCAGCCTTCAGCTTTTCTCCGCACTGGCAGGTTATTGCGATGCGATCGGTCACGTCAAAGCCGGCATCCTTGCGCATGGACTGCACCTTGCTGACAAACTCGCGGGCATAGCCTTCCTCGATCAGCTCAGGCGTCAGGGAAGTATCCAGCACCACGGTGAGCGCGCCGTCTACCTGGGAGGTAAATCCCTCTTTCTTGACGGCCTCTACAAGAACATCTTCCTTGTTCAGGATGATATCGGTATCGTCTATACGCAGCTTTACGGTTTCACCCTTATCAAAGGCTGCCACAACTGCCGCGCCATCCAGCTTTTGCAGTTCCCCGCGCATACGGCCCAGGAATTTGCCATACCTGGATTTGAGCGTGAAGAAATTCGGTTTTAAGTCATAGCTGACAAATTGGCTGGCATTCTGGATAAACTGCACATTTTTGACGTTCAGCTCATCGGCCACCAAAGACTTGTATACCTCGCCGAAATCAGCGCCGCTGATGTACAGATTATTCAGGGGCTGACGCACTTTTATATTGCTCAGATTGCGGCAGGCACGGCCAAGCACAACTACTTTTTCCACTGCGGCCATCTGGCGTTCGGCTTCCAGATCGATCATGCCTTCATCGCAAACGGGATAATCGCACAGATGAACGCTTTCAGGCGCGTTCGGTTCAACCGTGCGAACGATATTCTGATAGATGCTTTCCGCCATGAAGGGGACGAAAGGCGCGATCAGCCTGGTCAGCGTGGAAAGCACGGTATACAGCGTAATAAAAGCGGCTTCCTTATCGCCTTCCATCCCTTTGCCCCAGAAGCGGTCGCGGCCCAAACGAATATACCAGTTGGACAGATCATCCACAAACTCTGTCAGCTTGCGGCAGGCTTCGGGAATGCGATAATTGTTCAGATCATCATCCACGCCCTTGATCAGCGTATTCAGACGGCTCAGCACCCATTTATCCATCAGGCTCAGCTGCGCCTTGCCAATATCGTGCTCGGTAGGATCAAATTGGTCGATATCGGCATATAATACATAGAAGTAATAGGTGTTCCAGAGCGTTCCCATAAACTTGCGCTGGTATTCGGATACATTTTCCTTGCTGAAACGGCTGGGCAGCCACGGAGCGCTGGCAGCATAGAAGTACCAACGCACAGCGTCAGCGCCCTGATCGTCCAAAACATCCCAAGGATCCACAACGTTGCCCAGATGTTTGCTCATCTTGCGGCCTTCGGCGTCCTGTACATGGCCCAATACCAGACAGTTTTTGAAGGGAGACTGACTGAACAGCTGGGTGGAAATGGCAAGCAGCGTATAGAACCAGCCGCGGGTCTGATCGATAGCCTCGCTGATGAAATCGGCCGGGAAGCGTTCTTCAAATTTTTCTTTGTTTTCAAAGGGATAATGCCATTGCGCAAAGGGCATCGAGCCGGAATCATACCAGCAGTCAATAACCTCTTTGGTGCGATGCATGGGTTTTCCGCAGTGTGGGCATTTAAGGACAACTTCATCAATGTATGGCCGATGCAGTTCAGGGAGGTTCACCTCGCCGATCGCCATATCCATTAGCTCCTGCTTGCTGCCAATCACATGCATATGTCCTTCATCGCACAGCCAGATGGGCAGCGGCGTACCCCAATACCGCTCGCGGGAAAGGCCCCAATCCACCACGTTTTCCAGGAAATTGCCCATGCGGCCTTCCTTGATGTTTTCAGGCATCCAATTGACAGAGCGGTTATTGGCGACCAGATTATCGCGCACGGCGGTCATGCGGATGAACCAGGTGGGACGGGCGTAATACAGCAGCGGCGTATCGCAGCGCCAGCAGAAAGGATAGTCATGGGCGAAAGGCACAGCGGCGAACAGCAGCCCGCGCTCTTTCAAGTCTTTCAGGATCATCGGATCGGCATCCTTTACAAAGACGCCGGCCCAGGAGGTTTCCTCCACGAATTTACCTTGGGCGTCCACCAGATTGACAAAGGGAACATTGTTTTCGCGGCACACGCGATTATCGTCCTCGCCATAAGCTGGAGCGATATGAACGATGCCCGAACCGTCCTCCATGGTAACATATTCGTCGCTGACCACAAACCAGGCCTTTCCATCGGGTTCCACAAAGCGATACAAAGGCTCGTATTCCAGGCCGCGAAGGTCGTTGCCGATCATTTCTTCCGTGATTTCAGGCGCTAACCCATCCAGCACTTTTTCTACCAATGCTTTCGCCATGATATAGGTAAGGCCCTCGTTGGTCTTTACCCGGCAATAGGTTTCATGGGGATTGACGCACAGCGCCAGGTTGCTGGGCAGCGTCCAGGGGGTTGTCGTCCAGGCAAGCAGGTAGGTATTATCCTCGCCCTTTACTTTAAAGCGGACAAAGGCGGAGGTTTCCTTTACATTTTTATAACCCTGAGCCACTTCGTGAGAGGACAGCGCGGTACCGCAGCGGGGACAATAAGGCACGATTTTGTGGCCTTTATAGATCATCCCTTTATCGGCGATCTGTTTCAGGCTCCACCATACCGATTCAATATAATTATCATGATAGGTCACATAGGGGTGTTCCATATCCACCCAGAAACCGACGCGTTCGGACATATCCTCCCAAAGATGAAGGTATTTCCATACGCTCTCCTTGCACTCCTTGATGAAAGGTTCAATGCCATATTTTTCAATTTGCGGTTTGCCGTCCAGGCCCAGCTTTTTTTCGATCTCCAGTTCAACGGGCAAGCCGTGCGTATCCCAACCGGCAATACGAAGCACGTTTTTCCCCTTCATGGTTTGATAGCGGGGGATGAGGTCTTTGATGGCGCGGGTCAGCACATGCCCAATATGAGGCTTGCCATTGGCTGTGGGCGGCCCGTCAAAAAATGTAAAATTCTCTCTGCCATCGCGCAGGTGGAAGCTTTTCTGTTCGATCTGGTTTTCCTTCCAGAAGGCGAGCACTTCCTTTTCACGCGCTGTGAAGTTCATGTCAGTCGTTACTTTTTTGTACATCGTTCTGCTCCTTTCGGCAAATAAAAGGCCTGTCCATCCATGGGACGAACAGGCCGCGGTACCACCCAAATTGATGCATTTTTGCATCCGCTCTTTGTTCTGTAACGGGAACGCCCGTGGGGGATTGGCCCATGCTCCGAGGTGATCCGGATACGGCTGCCGCTGCCGGGCTTCCATCCTCCCCGGCTCGCTGTAAGCGCTCCTCCGCTCCCGTCCTCATCATTGCGAATATAACAAAAACAGTATAACAGAATTCAGCATTTTCGTAAAGGGGAAAGTTTAATTTTTGTCAATGGAAATACAGAAATAATCAGCTTTTTTCTTATAGCGGCGTAGCGATAAAACCATATATCGAAAAAACGAGAGCGGCGATCGTCACCATGACTTCCGGAATACGCATCCGCCGGGAATGACCCGGCAAGGCCAGATAAAACGCTGCATAGGGCAGAAGGTCACAGGTATAACGCGCTCCGAATTGATAGCCGCCAAAGGTGCGGTGTAGCAGCAGCAGGAAAAGCTGCGTGCAAAAGCAAAGGATCAAGACGGCTTTTACCCAGCTGAAACTGCGCTTTGCGATATCGCGTGCGATCCAGCACAGCGTCAGCGCAAAAACGGGATTGGCAATCAAAAAGGAGAATCCAAATTGATATAACTTCCAACCGTTCATCGTTTCGACAAAAGGCAAACCGAAGACAAAAACGCGTACATTTTCGGCGATATGTTCCAAAGAAAATTGTGTACCGCCCTGCCATGAAAACTCAGGAAGATAATTATGTCCAAACTCCAACGGATGATCAAAGCGGATATAATTATATACTCCATAAGCGAAAGCAATCAAAAGGCCTGCAATCAATCCCGGAAGCAAGCGGTAAATACTTTTTTTGAAGTTCAAGCCGGTTTTACGGCACTGATCGGCAAAGACCGCAAACAGCAAAAATCCGTAAAGTGCGTTGAATGGCCTGCAGCCCACCGCCAGCGCGTAACACAGCAGCGAAACCATAGGCTTGCCGGCGTACATAAGAGCCAGTGCGGCACAGGTCAAGCAAAAGGCAAGCGTCTGTGCCTGATACCATACCGCACCTTCATTGGTGAGCGTAAGCAAACAGGAAGCGTAGCTGCACAGCACGGCAAAAGATATGGCATGGTGCTTTTTATAACCTGCCCGTAAAAAGAGACGATAAAGCGCGATACATCCGAAGTATACGTACAGCTTGACCAGCAGATTATCGGGCGTATTGTTTTGAAACAGAAAAGTCAGAAGAAAAAGCGGAATACTAGGCACGGGAGGAAAGGATACATACCAGTGTCCCTGGTAAAAAGCCAGCTCCAGCCAGTCGTAATTCATATCCAGATACGCGTGTCCATCCCGCCATGCCAAAGCCTGAAGCGTATAAGTAAAATATCCGCTGATCCCGGTTACGGTGCGGCCAATCATGGGACAGAGCAGACAATATGAAAGAGCTGCCGTCCAAAGCAACAGAAGCGGCACATAATCCGCATGCCGAAAAAGCGCTGTTATCCAGCGCAGCATGTTTTTTGCTTTTTTCAGCGCGTTATTCACGATTGTCATAGCCCAGCGTGCGCAGGTCGGCTTTGGAGTTGCGCCAATCCGGGCGTACCTTGATCCAGAGCTGCAGATTGACGCGCATGCCAAGCAGCGATTCGATATCGATCCGCGCTTCTTTCCCGATTTGAGACAGCATAGCGCCGTGTCTGCCAATGATGATAGCCTTGTGGGAATCGCGCTCACAATAGATATCGGCGTGAATCTCCATTAGGTTATCGTTCTTTTTTTCCATACGAAGGATCTCCACGCCGATGCCATGAGGGACCTCATCGCGCAGATGAAGGAGCGCTTTTTCCCTGATCAATTCAGCGCAGAGCACGCGCTCGGGCTGATCGGTGAGCATATCGTCAGGGAAATACTTGGGCCCAGCAGGCAGCCGCGTCAGCAGCTCTTCCCGCAGCGTATCCAAGCCTTCTCCGGTTTTAGCGCTGATGGGCAGGATAGCGGCGAATCCCATATCCTTAAAGATATCGATAATGCGGAGCAGCTCTTGCGGATGCACAAGATCTATTTTATTCAGAAGGAGCAGCACGGGAAGCTTTTTCTTTGCCATGCTTTCGGCGATTTCACGATCGTTAGGGCCTACTGCGGTCACATCCGCTAAAACGCAAAGCGCGTCGATTCCTTCCATACCGTCATGGACAGCTTGCATCATATAATTTCCCAGCTGTGTGCGGGGCTTATGTATACCTGGCGTATCCACAAAAACCATCTGATATCCTTCTCCGCCCACAATACCCATCAGGCGGTTGCGGGTGGTCTGGGGACGATTGGATACGATAGCTACTTTTTCGCCCACCAACGCGTTTACAAGCGTTGATTTGCCAACGTTGGGACGTCCAACTACGGCAATAATACCACTTTTAAAGGTCTTATCATTTGTCATTGCAGTATATTAATCCTTTCCCAGATAATCGCCCGTTCCGCTGCTCGGGCCGAAAGAATGAGGTAGCAGCTCTGAAAGATAGGCTTCGTTCCGCTCGTTGCCGCAGGCAACGATGATCCTAAGATCGGGAGCGAATTCATTGAGCACTTGTCTGCAAATGCCGCAGGGCCAAGCCAGCGCTTTTTCAGCAGCTATGGCGATCACGGTAAACTCCCGCGCGCCTTCGCTGATGGCCTTAAAAAGGGCGGTCCGTTCAGCGCAGTTGGTTCCTCCGTAGGAGGCGTTTTCAATATTGCAGCCGGTAAACATCCGGCCATCGGAGGACAGCAGGCACGCTCCCACTCGGAAATGGGAGTACGGAGAATAGGAGTATTCCAAAGCTTCTTTGGCCTTACTGACCAGAAGCTCATCATCCACTCTGGAGATTCCGGCAGCGTTCAGCGCTTTCTCTTCCATTTTTCGCATTTCCTTTCTGTCCTCTTCCAACATATGATCATATCCCATCAGGTGAAACAGCGAGTGGGCTGTGAGATAACACAGTTCGCGGGTCAAAGAATGTCCATACTCATCCGCTTGACGTGCCGCATGATCTACAGAAATGATGATATCGCCCAGCATGCAGGCGCGAAGATCAGCATCCCATTCCCGGCGGAGCAGCTCAGGCGCAATTCCAGCCGTTTGACCCGGATGAAAAGACGCGGCGGGAAAAGAAAGCACATCGGTAGCGCGATCGGTTTGCCTGAATTCCCGATTGATCCTGCGTATTTCCTCATCATCGGTAAACCGCAGATATGCGGCGCACGGAAGCGTTACGCCCTCGGCCTGCATGCAGCATACGGCTGTGTGACGAAGATGCTTTTCTATGCCAGCCGGGACAGGAGCATCATATTCAATCTCGAAATAAAAAGGACGCATTCAGTTTCAGTCTCCCTGGTTTTTATCCGCATTGCTGTCTTCTGCTGGTTTGGCGGATGACGCATTTTCCTCCATCGATTCCAGTACGTCGTCTACCAGCGGAAGCGCTTCCGGTTCAGGAAGCTCCACCAAAGGCAGCGGCGCGTCAGGCTCAAACTCGTTGATATCGATAGGGATCTGCTGACCGGGCGTCAAAATATTATCGGCATCTGAAGGTATAGCCTTTTTCTCGAAATCAGCGTCATCAGCGGGATATTCCTCCGGCGTGATGCCGTCCCAGGGCTTGATCAGAGAAGCATCCGATTCCTGAGAGGGGACAGGGACACTTTCCGATTCCTTAGACGCTGCGCCATCGGTTTGCTGAGGCGGATCAGGATATTCTATGCGCTCATGGAAAACGCCGTTCAATACTGTGGCGCAGGCATGGCAAATATCGTCAATGTCCTTGAGCGTCAGCGGGCTGTTGGACAGCTGGCCATCCTGGAGCTTTCCGCGAATAAGCTTGATGATAAAGGATTCTATGGCCTCCGGTGTGGGATTCTGCATGGAGCGGACAGCAGCCTCAATGGTATCGCAGAGAAGTACAATAGCTCCCTCTTTTGTGGAAGGCGGCGCAGAATCATAGCGAAAACCATTAATATCCACAGGCCGTCCATCAGCCTCTTTGACCGCCATGGAGTAGAAATACATGACCGGCGTATTGCCGTGATGCTCATGTATGATGCGGATCAATTCGCGGGGAAGATGATATTGCCTTGCCAACGTCGCGCCGTCATTTACATGGGAAATGACGATTTGGGCTGCGGTATAAGGATCGGTATCGATCAGCTTGTTTTCTCCACCCAGCTGATTTTCCTTGAAATAGAGCGGTCTGCGGAGCTTCCCGATATCGTGGTAATAACCGCCTACACGGGCCAGCAGCGGATTGGCGCCGATGGCCTCGGCGGAGGCTTCAGCCAAGCTGGAAACCACGATGGAATGATGGTAGGTCCCCGGCGCTTCAAGCAGAAGGCGATGGAGAAGGGGATGGTTTGGGTTGCTCAGCTCCAGCAGCTTTGTGGGCGTGGGCAGATTAAAGATCAGCTCCAGCAGCGGCTGAATGGCTACGCAAAGCACGCCGGCAATGCCGCCGCCGGCCAGCCCCCACAGAGAATTGAGAAGGACTGATTCTGTGCTGCCCGTCATCAAGCCAAGCGACATCATCACGGCAAAGCTGCAGGCGCCAGCTGCCACGCCTGAGGCGATGACGCGGATGCGTCCGGTGTGCTTATGGATGACGATCGCGCCGAGGAAGCCAGAGCAAAGACCACATATTACAATCTGCACCATGGTGCTGGTATAGGAGGAGCTTCCGCCTGCCGCCAGCGCGCTGACAAGGATTGAAATGGCAACATTGAATACAGCTGCGCATTTGAGACCAAGCATCGAGGAGAGAAGGATTGCGCAAAGCGCCACGGGCGCAAGATAAATATTAAATACTCTGGCTGTAAGGCAAAGGGCAAAAGAAAGGATAAAGACGATGAAGAGCAAGCTCAAGCGTTTGATATCATATACGATTTCTTTGCACAGTATGCGCATCATGATCATGGCAATGCTGAGCACCAGCGCTACAAGCAGCGCAGCGCCAAGATAGATCGTAATACTGATGCTGGTATTGTTCAGAAGGCCCATGCTGGACAGCATTTCATACTGATACCGTTCCACTCGGCCTTCGCCCTTGACCACAATATTCTGTCCCTGTTTGTAAATGACGGGCTCAACGTCGGCGCGCGCCTGTTCCTTGGCGGCTTCCGTGGCCGCCTGATCGACGATGATATTGGGCTCAATGATCTCATTGAGCAGCGGCTGCACAACGTTTTGCAAAAGGCTGGTATCGATGCGGTAACCTACGATCTGCAAAATATTGTTGACCGCAATATATTCGGAGCCCTCTATAATGTAACCGGACATCGTATTCTGGATGGCATCATAGAGGATGCTGTACATGGAAGCCAGATCTGCACGGCTGGTATTGAGCAGCGTACGCAGCTGATAGTCGCGCAAATACAGGAGTGTGATGATCGTCCTGGCGTATTCCAGTTCTTCCGCCGTATATCGGCGGTCTGCGCTGTTATCCTCCAGCGTTTCGCTGTACTGCACAGCCGAGTCAAACTGGTTGCAGATCTGCGTCAGGTTGGAAAGAACGGTCTCCATCACGTCTTCCTGAGTAATATAGGTTGCCTGCACCGCGTCAGCGGCAGCTTCCCGCAGCTGCTCGGTGGTGATTTCGTCCACCACATCCCGCGTCGCTGTGATGGTATGCGTTGGCACCATTCCGACGGAAATATTATAACGCACCGGGGTGACAGCAAAGGCGCACAGCGCTGCGGACAACACGATGCCAACCAGGCTGATCAGCGTTCTCCAGGAAAACATAGCGCTATAAAAGCGAATAGACAATTCCCTCAAATTTTTGAGCGATCGCTTAAAACGCGCGCGCATCGGAGATACAGACGACTGGCTCATTTTCCGCCTCCATTTTCTTCGTAGCGCTCATAAGCCCGAACAATCCGCTGCACAAGCTCGTGTCGAACCACGTCCCGGGACGTAAGCTCCACCACAGCAATGCCGCTTACGCCGCGCAGAACGCTGATAGCTTCGGTTAGTCCGCTCTTTTTATCCTTTGGCAGGTCTGTCTGGGAAATATCACCGGTAACGACGCATCGGGAATTGGCGCCAAGGCGCGTAAGGAACATTTTCATCTGCTCAGGCGTAGCGTTCTGCGCTTCATCCAGGATAATAAAAGCGTCATTCAACGTGCGTCCGCGCATGAAGGCCAGCGGAGCAACTTCCACAGTGCCGCGCTCGGACAGCTTCTGGTAGGCATCTGTGCCCATCAGATCATAGAGCGCGTCATAAAGCGGGCGAAGATACGGATCGACCTTCTGGGACATATCGCCCGGGAGAAAGCCGAGCTTCTCTCCGGCTTCCACCGCAGGGCGTGTCAGCACGATGCGCTCGATCTCCTTGTTTTTGAGCGCAACCACAGCAAGACACATGGCAAGATAGGTTTTTCCCGTGCCGGCCGGCCCCACGGCCAGCGTCAATTCATGATTCTTTACCGCATCTACATAAACGCGCTGACCGATGGTTTTGCTTCTGATGGGACGGCCGCGGTGGGTAAAAGCGATCACATCATCGGAGAGCTCGTCCATGCGGGAGAGCGTTCCCTCCCGCGCCAGTTGGATGGCATAACGGATGCGCATGGGGTCAATGTTTTCACCATGCGTCATAAGCGTGAGCAGACGCTCAACAATGCGCTCGGCAAGCGCTACATTTTCCGCGTCTCCGGAAAAGCGGAGTTCCTGGCCGCGGAGCATGGCGGTGACGTTCAGCTCCTGTTCCAGTACGTTCATGTTGCGGTCATTCAAGCCAAACAGTTTTTGATAGGCTTCAATATTTTCAAGTGTCAGCAGCAATTGTACATTATCTCCTAATCGGGTATCTGCGGCGAGAAACGTCCAATATCGGCGATCAGCTCCGCAGTGGCAGTTGCCTGAACAGTATCCTCTTCTATCATACTGAAAATTATGTGTTTGTCAATAATCTCATCGTTTTTCGCGCATTTTAAAAGCAGTTTGCGCATGGCAAGCTGACCTGCTTCACGCTTCGCTTCCTCAATATCCCGCGGTGATTCTTCCAGATAGATTTCAGTGTAGGTTGTTTTTTCCGCCCAGAGCGGAAACCAAGCGCCGCCCAAGGGAATGCTCCGGGTTTCAATTTCTTGTGTGAGGTAGTCCGGACTTTGCTCCGGAAAAACAGAAAACCAGGGCGTTTTTAGTTGGAAGGAACTTGCATTATTGCCTGTCGGTACGCTGATATAGGAGACGGTCTTTACAGCGGCATCAGCGCTTTGCCAAGTTCTGGCCAGAATTTTCCCCTTTGCGGCTGCTGTTTGTGATTCGCTGTCCAGTTTTCCTCTTTCAGCTCCCTGAATGAGAACTTGACCAGAAAGAACTGTGTCTCCCGGCGATACGCAGGCGGTTCCTGAATATACTTCTATGGAACGGATTACACCGTCGCAAGCCGCGATGATATCGCCTGATCGTTCGGGGGATATCAGATCAGGCATCGGCACTCCTTCTGTAACGTTGATTTTCAATGTGACGCCCTGTACTTCGGCTCTTACCCAGGCAATGCGCGGAAGGCGAAACAGCAAATCGTCGCAAAGCGTTTTCAGGGGAACGCTGCGCCTCAGAACGCCGGGCATGATCTCCTGTTCGGCGAGCCATCGGTTGATTTCTCCTTTATATACGCCTGCCCCGCTGATTTCGATGCGCCAGATAAATTGCAGAAGAACAAAAGTTATGATGCAGGAAATAAGGGCAAATATCACTAAGATCCGCCGCGCTTGAGCCATTAAAAGCAGCCGCAGCGCGCCTTCAGGGGGCAATTCTTGCGGAGCAAATCCGCACCGGGTGAGATATGCTTCAAAATCCCTGCTTTGTTGGATGGAGACGGAAAGCTCCATTTCGGCCCGACCGATAAAACGAACTTTATGCAGCGTAAACCCCTGCTTGCTGAGCAGATTGGGCAGCTTATTCAGGCCTTTGCCGCGTACCAGGTATTTTTTACGCAATTCAGACATTGAAAAACTCCAAGGATCTTATTTTTCCATATATGATCATATCCAGCGCGCCGTATTCAATGATCTGTAGTTCCTGACCGATGATGGATACGCATCCTTTTTCCAGCCGAACGGTAAGCAGATCGCCCGTATAATCAAGAATTCCCCGGTGTTTTTCGATCAAAACCCTGTTTTCGCCGGACAGTACGATGCGCGGCGCAACGCCGGCGGCTCCCGAAGAGAACAAGCGATTTTTAAACATAAGAAAATCCCCCTTGCGTATTCTATGCGCAGGGGGAGGGACAATGCACGGGTGCGTCAGATTTTGAACTGAGCGATATCGCGCTCCAGATCTTCGCAGGAATCGGTGTATACTTCCAGGGAAATGGGGCGGCCCAAATCCAGAGAAAAGATGCCAAGAATGGACTTGGCGTCCACCACATGACGGCCGGCGCGAAGATCCATATCGTAAGGATAGCGGTTTACAATGCTTACAAAGGACTTGACTTCTTCGGCAAAGCTCAGCTTGATCGGGATCGACTTCATTATCGTTACGCTCCTTTGTGAGTGATTATTTTTCGTTTTTATTATAAAGGAATCGGGGAAGAAAATCAAGCGTTATCGCTCAGCTTGGCGCAGGAAAAATTTAAGCGACGAAGCGTTTCATCTTTGCCAAGAAGATAAGCGATTTCAAACGCGCCGCCCGGCGTGGAGGCAAGCCCGCTGATGGCGATGCGCAGGGGCCAAAGCACAGCGCCGTTCTTTTTGCCGCTTTCGGCGATGGCGGTCATCACCGTATCATGGATCACATCCTCCCGCCAATCCTGAATGCCCTCCAGCACAGGCTTGATCATTTTCAGCGATTCCGCGGCTACCTCGGGATTCGTTTTCATTTTTTTATTATTGTACAGATCAATATCATATTCCGGCATTTCCGCTAAGAAACGGACCATATCGGGAACGCGGTTGAATACTTCCGTTCTGCTCTGCATCAGCTCCGCCAGGCGGCGATAATCGATCCCTTTTCCGGAAAGCGCTTGATCAAACCACGGCGTTACCATCTTCAGATATTCGTCAAAGGGCAGTTTGCGGATATACTCGGCATTGAACCAAGTCAGCTTATCGATATCAAAAATGCCTGGGGATTTATTGAGGCGGCTGACGTCGAATACCTCTTCCAGCTCCTGCAGGGTAAAGAATTCCCTTTCGTCTCCGGGATTCCAACCAACCAAAGCAAGATAATTGATCAGCGCTTCCTTCAAATACCCTTTTTCGATAAAGTCAGAATAATAAGCGTCTCCATCGCGCTTGGAAAGCTTATGGGTTGCGTCGCGCATCACGGTAGGCAGATGAATATACTGGGGAATATCCCAGCCAAAGGCATTATAAAGGAAATTATAACGGGGTGTGGAGCTCAGATATTCCATGCCGCGGATCACATGAGATATGCGCATCAGATGATCGTCGATCACATTGGCAAAATTATAGGTGGGCATGCCATCCTGCTTAATAAGCACCATATCGTCCATGGTATCGCTGTTGGGGAATGTCATATCGCCAAACACCATATCATGGTAACTGCTGATACCCTCGGTAGGCGCGTTCATGCGGATCACATAGGGGACGCCGGCGTCCAGTTTCGCCTGCACTTCAGACTTGGACAGATGAAGACAATGCTTATCATATTTAAAGGTTTCCCCGCGTGCCTCGGCGGCTGCGCGGCGATCGTCCAGCTCCTCTTTGGTGCAGAAGCAATAATAAGCATGTCCACTTTCTACCAGCTGCTTTGCATAAGGCAGATATAGATCCTTGCGCTCGCTTTGAATATAGGGGCCGTAATCGCCGCCGACGTCGGGTCCTTCGTCCCAGTTGATGCCGCAGTCGCGCAGCGTGTCGTAAATCACTTGGGTTGCGCCTTCCACAAAGCGCTCCTGGTCGGTATCTTCTATGCGCAGAATGAACTTGCCATTGTTTTTTCTGGCAAGCAGATATTCATAAAGCGCGGTGCGAAGACCGCCCAAATGCATAAACCCCGTGGGGGAAGGGGCAAAACGGGTGCGAAACTCCATAACAGAAACAATCCTTTCGTATCAGACTCATTATTTGACGGTAAAGCTGCTTTTCAGCGTGACCACGCGATTATATACAGCATGAGAATCGGTGCTGTCGCCATCCTTACAGAAATAACCGCTTCGTAGGAACTGGAAGGTATCGCCGGGCTTGGCGGCGATCAGCCCATGCTCGCAGTAGCCGTTTGCCACCTGCAGGGAATCGGGAGACAGGAATTTGGTCACGTCCTTTTTTTCTTCGGGGGAAGCGGTATCCCATTCTTCGGTCATCAGCTGGTCATACAGCCGCGCTTCAAAAGCGGAGCAATCATGTACGTTGACCCAGTGGATTGTACCCTTTACCTTGCGGTTGGCACCTTCGCTGCCGCTGCGGGAATCGAGATCCACAGAGCATTCTACGTGATTGATGGAACCATCGGCGTTATGCACTACATTTTCGCACTTAATGATATACGCGCCTTTCAAACGAACTTCTCCGTCAGGCTTCAGACGGAAGAACTTCTTGGGCGGTTCCTCCATGAAATCTTCCTGTTCGATCCAGATTTCAGGGCTGATGGTCACCTGCCGCTCGCCCATTTCAGGATGATCGGGATGATTTTCCATGGTCAGCGTATCCTGCCAATCCGCCGGCACATTGGTCAAAACCACTTTGAGCGGATGCAGCACAGCCATAACGCGGGGAGAGGTATCACCCAATGCGTCGCGGACGCAAGCGTCCAGCATGGCCACGTCCACGGTGGAATCCACCTTGGAAAGGCCGATCTGCTCCACAAAACTGCGGATGGCCGAGCCGGGATAGCCGCGGCGGCGCATGGCGCACAGCGTGGGCATGCGGGGATCATCCCAACCCGCCACGTGCTGCTCCTCCACCAGGCGGCGCAGATGACGTTTGCTCATCACAGTGCGGGTAATGTTCAGCCGGGCAAATTCGATCTGCCGCGGACCGTGATATTTCAGGCCGTTTACGACGCTTTCCTCGCGGAAGCCCGCTTTCTCCACCACCCAGTTGTACAGCGGACGGTGATCTTCATATTCCAGCGAGCACAACGAATGGGTGATACCCTCCAGCGCGTCGCTGATGGGATGGGCAAAATCGTACATGGGATAAATGCACCATTTGCTGCCAGTGCGCCAGTGTTCCTTATACAGGATGCGGTACATGGTGGGGTCACGCATGTTCATGTTGGGCGAAGCCATATCGATCTTTGCGCGCAGGATATAGCGGCCCTCAGGGAACTCGCCCGCCTTCATACGGCGGAACAGATCCAGGCTTTCCTCGGCAGGACGATCACGCCAAGGCGAGTTTTTACCTGGCGTAGTCAGCGTGCCGCGGTATTCGGTCATCTGCTCGGGAGTCAGTTCATCCACATAGGCCAGTCCGCGCAGAATAAAATCCTCAGCGATCTCATAGAGCTTATCATAATAATCGCTGGCGAAAAACAGACCGCCGTTCCACTGGAAGCCCAGCCATTCGATGTCGCGCTCAATGCCTTTGACATACTCGGTATCTTCTTTCGCGGGATTGGTATCGTCAAAGCGCAGATTGCAAAGGCCGTTGTATTTTTCTGCCGTGCCAAAGTCGGTAATCAGCGCTTTGCAATGGCCGATATGCAGATAACCGTTGGGTTCAGGCGGAAACCGGGTGTGGATCTGCTGGCAGCGCTCGCTTTCCAGATCCTGGTCAATGGCATCCCAGATAAAATTGGTGCGTTCGAGCGTTGTTTCGTCCATAATGATCCCTCCGTATATATAGCAATAGAAGACCGCTTTGTTTGGCGATCCAGCATATTATATCGAATTTTCAGTGCGAATACAAGGGGAAAGGCAGCGAAAAACGCCTTCATGTTAAAATTTATTACAGTTGCAATTCATTATGAAAAGGGGTATAATATATGCCGTTCTATCAATATTTTGTGGGACGGAAAGAGGGGGGAAAAGGAATGGGGTGGCTGCTCTGGCTGCTGCGGATATGTATTGCGGTTTTCGCGGTATACTGTTTCCTGGCTGCCCCCAATCTTTTTCACCGTAAGCTGTCCCATACGCATTTGACAGAATGCGATTATGCGCACCGGGGTCTATTTGATAATAAGCACGGAATTCCTGAAAACAGCCTGCAGGCTTTTGAAGGAGCAATAAAGGCGGGCTATGGCATAGAACTGGATGTACGGGAAACGCGGGATCACCAGCTTGTTGTGCATCACGATGAAACGCTGGAGCGCTCCTGCGGCGATCCCCGCCGCGTGCGCGACGTTCCCCTCCAGGAATTGCAGCAGCTGCCGCTTCTTGGCACAGAGGCGCATATCCCAACTTTTTCTGAAGTACTTCATTTGGTTGACGGCAAGGTTCCCCTGATCGTAGAAATCAAAACCGATTTCGCAAACAAAGGGCTCGCGGAGCAGGTCTACGGTCTTCTTCGGTCTTATCCGGGCATCTACTGTATCGAATCCTTTGATCCCATGGTCGTTCGGTGGTATAAGAAGCATGCGCCCCGCGTTACCCGGGGACAGCTTGCCTTCATGGATGCGCTTCACGGAAAGCCCTTTATTGAAAAAGCAAAACGCGTTTTTCTCGGTTTCCTGCTGATCAATTTTCTGGGCAGGCCCGATTTTATCGCTTACGGTTATGAAACCGATGCGAATATATCCTTTCGCTTCATTGTGGACGTGTTTCGTCCCTTGCTTGCCGCATGGACAGTGCGGGATGAAGACACCTACCGGCAATTGAAGCAGGAATACGATATTCAAATTTTTGAAAATTTCAAGCCCGCGCCAAAGCTGTTATGAAACAGCTCTGCGCATGAAGGAGGAAAAGAAAATGAGTGAAGTTGAAAAGCGCATCCATATTACTGCGGACGGCCTGAAAGCCATTCAGGAACGCCTGGAATACCTAAAAACCACAGGCCGCGCTCAAATTGCCGAACAGATCGCCGTAGCCCGTTCCTTTGGCGATTTAAGTGAAAACGCCGAGTACGATGCCGCCCGCAACGATCAGGCCAAGCTGGAAGGCGAGATCCTTGAGCTCGAAGCCACCGTGCGCAACGCCGTTGTCGTATCGGACGAGGAGATCACGAACGACAAAGTGAACCTTGGCACAACGGTAGTCGTATATGACGAATCCGAACAGGAAGAGGATGAATACAAGATCGTCGGCCCCAGCGAAGCCGATCCGATGAACAACATCATCTCCTCCGACAGCCCTGTGGGCGCCGCTTTGATGGGAAAGAAGCAGGGACAAAGCGTTGTCGTATTTGCGCCCAATGGTGAAATCCATATGAAGATCATTTCTATTTCCCGCTCCTGAGCGGAATAACACAACAAAGGAGAAGCCACCCGCATGTCTGAAAATCAGCAGATTGAGCAGAATGCCGTTGATTACAGCGAACAGGAACAGATACGCCGAGAAAAACTCCAGGGTTTAATTGAAAGCGGCGCAAATCCATACCTGATCACAAAATATGAAGTATCCCACGAAAGCCGCCAGGTGATAGACAGCTATGATGCGCTGGAAGGACAAACTGTTTCCATGGCTGGCCGTATGATCGGCCGTCATATCATGGGAAAGGCGTCCTTCGCCCGCATCCTGGACGGCTCCGGAAAGATTCAGATATACGTTAAACGCGATGATCTTGGCGAAGAACCTTACGCCGCTTTTAAAAAGCTTGATCTGGGCGACCTGATCGGTATCAGCGGAAAACCGTTCAAAACCAAAACGGGCGAGATTTCCATCCATGTGGAAAGCATCACGCTACTGGCCAAATGCTTAAAGCCTTTGCCCGAAAAATTCCATGGGCTGACCGATACCGATTTGAGATATCGCCAGCGCTACCTGGATATGATCGTCAATCCCGAGGTGCGGGATACCTTTATTAAGCGCAGCCAGATCATCAGCGCTATCCGCTCCTTCATGGACGCGCAGGATTTCCTTGAGGTTGAAACCCCAGTGCTGCATACTCAGGCGGGCGGCGCTACGGCGCGTCCCTTCATTACGCACCATAACACGCTGGATATTGATATGTATCTACGCATCGCGCTGGAGCTGCATCTGAAGCGTTTGATTGTGGGCGGATTCCTCAGAGTATATGAAATCGGCCGTGTTTTCCGAAATGAAGGTATGGATCCCAGGCACAATCCTGAGTTTACCATGCTGGAGCTTTACCAAGCCTATACGGATTACAACGGCATGATGGATCTGATCGAAAACATGATCCGTTTTGTGGCGAGAAAGGTCAACGGCAACGCTGTTGTTCAGTATGGCGATGTGACTATCGATCTTGAAAAGCCTTTTGAACGTCTTTCCATGGTGGAAGCGGTCAGAAAATACGCCGGCGTCGATTTTGACAAGATCGAAACCCTGGAAGAGGCCCGCGCCATTGCCAGGGAGCATCATATTAAATATGAGGAACGGCATAAAAAGGGAGATATCCTGAACCTGTTCTTTGACGAATTTGTGGAAGAGCATCTGGTGCAGCCAACCTTCCTGACAGGTCATCCCGTGGAAATCTCTCCGCTTGCAAAACGCATGCCGCAGAACCCCGGATACACCGAACGCTTCGAGCTGTTCATCCTTGGACGGGAGCTTGCCAACGCTTTCAGCGAGCTCAACGACCCCATCGATCAGCGCGCGCGTTTCGAGGCCCAGGCCGCGCTCAAAGCCCAGGGTGATGAAGAAGCCCAGGGTGTGGACGAGGATTTCCTGAATGCCCTGGAGATCGGCATGCCGCCCACAGGCGGCCTCGGCATGGGCGTGGATCGCCTGGTCATGCTGCTGACCAACAGCGTATCCATACGCGACGTTTTATTGTTCCCCACCATGAAGCCCAGGGATTAAAAAGGGGACAGCATCATGAAAATCAAAACGCCCATCGACCGAAAAAGCCTGAAAACGCATTTCACCTATCATTTCTGGATCTATATTCTGGTGATCGTTGGATGCGCGTTCGGCTGGAACCTGCTGTATACAATGACGGCATACCGTCCGCCCGAAGATAAGCGGATTGATCTGTATATTCAAAGCAGTACCGCAAATCAGGAGCGGGTCGACGCTTTCCTGAAACGGGTTTGGGACGCCTATGTGCCTGACACTGAAACGGTAGACAGCGTTTTGCTTGCTTCCAGCGCTCAGGATTATTACAGCACCATGCAGCTCACTGTATATATCATGTCCCAGGAGGGTGATATATATCTGATGAACTCCTCGGACTTCAAGAGCTACGCATCTCAGGGCGTTTTTGCTGAGCTTCAGCCTTATATTGATGAAGGCGTGCTGGATGTTTCCGGTATCGATCTTTCCGCCGGCTATGTGGCATTGATAAACGATGAAGGGATCCCCGAGGGGGAGCGTCGTCTGTTTGGTATTCCGCTGTTCGCGCTGAACGGATTTGCCGCCGAAATGGGCCTGGATAATCGGGATATGATAGCGGGCGTGACTGTTTTTAACGGGAACGAGGAAAACGTGATCGCTTTCCTGAATGGACTGCTGAAAACAATTAAGGATGCAGGGACTGGAACGGCCAGTCTTTAAGAAAGAAAATCTGCCGCGTTCGCGAAAGGCGGACGCGGTATTTTATGGCTTGCAATGGAGGATCAACATGCTTCGATACGATACAGTCATTTTTGATTTGGACGGCACGCTGACAAACTCCGAAAAGGGGATCACTGCCTGCGCCGCGTATGCGCTGAAAAAAATGGGCAGGGAAGTGCCATCCTATGAGGTGCTGCGCAAGTTTATCGGACCTGCCCTTGCGGAATCCTTCTCTACTTATTGCGGCATGGATGATCAGGAAGCGGCACAGGCTACCAAGTTGTATCGGGAGCGTTACTTGCCCATTGGATGGCGTGAGAACCAGGTATATCCTGGAATTCGCGCGCTGCTGAAAATGCTGAAGCGTGAAGGGGCAAGGATCTACGTTGCCACAGGCAAACCTCAGGATCCCAGCGAACGCATCCTCAATCATTTCAGGCTCATGCAGTATATTGACGGCGTGGCCGGCTCATTGGAAGATGCGCCCTATGGTGGAAAGGAAAACCTGATCGCCCGCGTACTGGATGGCAAACACTATGAAAAAGCGGTCATGATCGGCGACAGGTCATCCGATATCATCGGCGCAAGAAAAGCTGGGATCGATGGGATTGGTGCGGGATACGGATTTGGAGAAAAAGATGAGTTCGATGCGCTGCACTGCCCTGTAGCGGCTTCGGTGGAAGACCTTTCTGTGCTGCTGATGGATATGCCTTTGGAAAAGAAAGGGTATTTTATTTCTATTGAGGGGCTGGATGGTTGCGGAAAAACAACGCAGTCCAATGCCATTGCCGCGGCGCTCTCCGATTATGGTTATATCGTTCGCAGAACGCGGGAACCCGGCGGCTGTCCGATCTCTGAAAAAATCAGGGATTTACTGCTAGATGTCGAAAACACTGGGATGTCTGATATTACAGAAGCGCTTTTATACGCGTCTTCCCGGGCGCAGCATGTGCGCCAGGTGATCATTCCTGCCATAAATGCCGGCGAAGTGGTGCTATGCGACCGTTTTGTGGATTCAAGCGTTGCGTTTCAGGGCGGCGGGCGGCAGCTGGGCGTTTCATTGATTCAGCAGATCAATGCGCCGGCTGTGGATGGTTGTCTTCCCGATACCACGGTTTTCCTGCGCCTGGATCATGAAACCGCTTTAAAAAGGCGGGAAAACGCCTCTGCGCTTGATCGCATAGAAAGCGAGAAGGCAAGCTTCCATGCGCGGGTCGAACAGGCGTATAACGTGCTATTGCAGCAGGATCCGGAACGCTTTATCGTAGCGGATGCCCGGCGGAAGCCGGAAGAAATTACCGAATGCGTCCTGAATTCGCTGTTTGAACGCATGGATGCTGCGGAGGTTCTGTAATGAGAGTCGTGGTTGGCATGTCCGGCGGCGTGGATTCAGCTGTATCTGCTCTGCTGCTGAAAAGAGCCGGGTACGATGTGCTTGGCGTTTTTATGAAGAATTGGGAAGAAAAAGACGAAGAAGGCGTCTGCACCTCTGAAAGCGATTGGAAGGATGTACAGCAGGTCTGCGAGCGCATCGATATCCCTTATTACAGCGTAAATTTTGCCAAGGAGTATTGGGATCGTGTTTTTTCGCTTTTCCTCAGCGAATATAAGGCAGGGAGAACGCCAAACCCCGACGTTCTCTGCAACCGCGAAATAAAATTCAAGGCATTCCTTGATTTTGCCATGCAGCTTGGCGCTGAAAAGATCGCCACTGGTCATTTTGTGCGCAGCAATGCAGCGGGTGAACTGCTGAAAGGCGTCGATCCCAAAAAAGAGCAGAGTTATTTCCTGTATATGCTGCATGCGGAACAATTAAAAAAGGCGATATTTCCCGTGGGAGGTATGACAAAAGAAGAGGTTCGTCAAATCGCTGCCCGAGAAGGGCTGCCCGTAGCGGAAAAGAAGGATTCAACAGGCATCTGCTTTATTGGCGAACGGCATTTCAAGCCCTTTCTGAAACAGTTTCTTCCCGCACAGCCGGGTGATATGGTCACGCCGGAGGGAGAGATCGTCGGCCATCATGATGGGCTCATGTTCTATACCATTGGACAGCGCAGAGGTCTTGGTATCGGCGGGCATGGAGACGGCCGCAGCTATTTCGTGGCGGACAAGGATCTGGAGAATAACAAGCTGATCGTTGTTCAGGGCGAGGATCATCCACTGCTGTATTCCAAAGGTGCTGTGATTGAGCAGCTGACCTGGATAAACGGCATTCCTCCGGAGCGATTGAAAACCTATGGCGTCAAAACGCGTTACAGGCAGCCCGATCAGCAGGCGGAGATTATCGAAATATATGGCGATTCTGCTATCGTTTCCTTTAAAGAAAAACAGCGCGCTGTAACGCCCGGTCAAAGCTTGGTAATATATGAGGGCGACGTTTGCCTGGGCGGCGGCATCATCAACAGGGCGATCAGGGAAGGTTGACACCTATCCGTTTCTCGGTTATAATAATATTAAACGTTTAATAGATAAACGTTTATGCAAAGGATGGAGGGATCGGCTGATGATGGAGAACATACTGGAAGCCAATAAAAAGATGCTGCTGCTTCGCCGGGGAATCATGCATCATATGCTGACGCAGTATGGATTGCATCCCGGTCAGCCGGAAATGCTGTGCTATGTGCAGATGCATCCTGGATGCTCGCAGCGGCAGATTGCCGAAGATGCGGGTGTATCCGCAGCGTCCATCGCCGCCTCCTTCAAGCGCATGGAAAACGCCGGACTGATCCGCAGACGCACGGATACCGCCGACCTGCGATGCAATCGCGTATATATCACTGAAAGAGGGGAGAGCGCTATCCAATCCTGCATGCGTGATATGGAACGTCTGAATCAGCAGATGCTGCAGGATTTGAACGATGAGGAAATGGAAACGCTGCTGCGGTGCCTTTCCAAAATAAACCAGAATCTTTCTCAAATCAAGGAGTTTAAGTATCCGGGAGACGATTTATGAAAAAATTAGGGGCTTTTTTTATCATACTGACGATCCTCATGGGAAGCTGCGCCTGCTCCGCTATGGGAGAGCAGATTCAAGTGATCGTTTCTTTTTATCCGATATATATTCTGTCGATGAACGTGTTTGAAGGCATCGATGATATCATATTGAGCAGTATGACAGCGCCGGATACAGGCTGTTTGCACGATTACCAGCTGCTGACAAAGGATATGATGAAGCTCTCCGACGCGGATGCGTTCATCGTATGCGGAGCCGGAATGGAAGCGTATCTGCCGGATATAGAAAAGCAGTTTCCCGATCTTCCGCTCATCGATTGTTCCACTGGGATCGATCTGATTGCCAATGAGCATCATGATGAAGATGTGGACGAAGAAGAATCGGAATACAATGCGCACACATGGCTGGACGTTCAGAACGCCATACAGATCGTTCACACGATCGCTGCTGATTCATCCGAATTATTCCCTGAATACAGCGATATCCTGAACGCTAACGCAAGAGCCTATATTGCGCGCTTGCAAGCGCTGGATGCGGAGCTTAGGCAAATGCTTTTACCTGTGCAAGGAGAAAAAATCGTCACATTTCATGAAGCGTTTCCATACTTTGCCAATGCCTACGGCTTGGAAATTGCCGCGGTAATCAGTGAAGAACATGAAAATACGCTTTCTCCCGCAAAACTTTCAGAGGTGATCGAATCAGTAAAGGCTGCGGGTGTTCCTCCGCTTTTTACAGAACCGCAATACAGCGCGGCAGCTGCTTTTGCCGTAGCCGCAGAGACCGGAGCAAAAATCTATACTCTTGATCCGTTAGCCAGCGGAGCTTATGATCAGAACGCCTATGAAAACGGAATGCTGGAAAACGCCGCATCGATTCTGCAAGCCTTTGAAGAATAAAAACTGAATAAATCCGCCGTGATTTGTCATGCTGAAAGGGTTGAGGTGGTGTGTATGTGGATCGCGGCGGTTTTTTTGTTTTGTCTTTTTACTGCGCCTATTCGGCTGGAGCTGATCGTTCATACAAGAGAAAACACGGAAACATCTGGTATATTGCGTGTGATGATATGGGGCGTTAAAACTGCGCGTTCGTTTAGGCTTCAAAAACAGGATCAACAATTCATCCTGCGGTTTAAAAAGAAAAGATTGCCGCTGAAAAAACTCGGTTTCAAAAAACAGAACAGACTGACAGCCGCATTTCCGCCGCTGCGTAGGTATCTGAAAAGATTGTCTTTTCGGCTCAATATGAGGCTTTACGCATCAATCGGCATGCAGGATGCCGCTCTGACAGCCATCATATGCGGAGGACTGAAGGCGCTGTTGGGATTGATTCCATCCATACAGGCAGCAGTATTTCCCGATTATAAAGCAAAAGAGTATTCGATGAAATTTCACTGCATAGCGGAAACCAGGCTGGGAAACCTATTTTTGACTTTTCTATGGGTCGGAATCGCCTGCGCGGCGCGCAGCTTGTCAGGAGGAACGTTCAGTGGAAATCATCAAAGATCAAAAAATCAATTCGGTCATGCAGACAGCCCTTGAGAATATTAAGGATATGATCGACGTCAATACCGTTGTGGGGGAGGCAGTGATCGCGGGGAATGGAAATACGGTGATCCCGGTTTCACGGGTCAGCTTTGGTTTTGTGGCAGGCGGCGGCGAATATGGAAAACCAGATGATCAAAGGCATCCTTTTGCGGGCGGTTCAGGCGCCGGTGTTTCACTGCAGCCTGTCGGGTTTCTGGTGCTTGGCCCGGATGGCGTGCATATGCTTCCTGCGCAGAATATGCTTCCATGGGAGCATACCATTGCCATGCTGCCGCGGCTCATCAGCGACGTAAAGGCGATATTCTCAAAAGATAACAATGAAAAAGACAAGGAGGAAAAAGCATGAAAAGATGGGTTATATTTCTTTTCTTTTGCTGCTTTTTCCTGTATAATAGCAGTGCGGCATTGGCTGATGCCGCTGCTGCCGCTGTGATCGAAGAAAAAACAGGCCGCATCCTCTACGCAAGCAACGAGATGAAGGAGCTCCCCATGGCTTCCACTACAAAGATCATGACAGCCATGCTTGCCATAGAGAATTGCAACCTGAATGAGATCGTTACAGCCGGAGAAAACGCATTTGGCGTGCCCGGTACCAGTATCTATCTGGAAAAAGGGGAGCAGCTTTCGCTGGGGGATATGCTGTATGGATTAATGCTTGCCAGCGGCAACGATGCGGCAGTGGCCATTGCGGAGCATGTGGGCGGCAGCGTATCGAGCTTTTGCGAAATGATGAACGCTCGTGCCGCGCGGATCGGCTGTATACACACCCATTATGTTACGCCTCATGGTCTTCCGGCACAGGATCACTATACGACGGCGCTTGAGCTTGCTCTGATCGCTCGGGAAGCGATGCAGTATCCCTTTTTTCGCCATTTGGTTTCCACGCAGCGTGCCACAATCCCATGGCAAAACCATGAATATGATCGCGTACTAACCAATAAGAACAAGCTGCTTTCTTCCTTTTCAGGGGCGCTTGGCATAAAGACGGGATATACAAAGGCAGCCGGCAGATGTCTTGCTTTCGCCGCGGAGCGCAATGGAATGACGCTGATCGGCGCGGTGCTTAATAGCCCGGATTGGTTTGACCATTCCGCCACGCTGCTGGAACAGGCGTTTGAAGAATACCACATGTATACGGCGTTGAACGCTGGCGAAATCGTCTATCGGCTGCCTGTCAGGAATGGGATACGGGACGGCGTGGATCTGATCACGGCCGACGCTCTTTCAGCCCCGCTTTCAGATGATGAAACAGCTGAGATCAGTTTCCGTTGGGCGCAGGTGCAGCCTGCCGGATTTGAAAAGGGAGATGTGCTCGGTTCAGCAACTTTGATGGTAAACGGAATGCCTTTGGATACCGTATCTTTGATCGCAGCGGAAGGCGTGCCGGAGCGCAGCTTTCAATACGGAGTGGTTAGATCAACAAAAAACTGGCTTTTCCTGGGCAACTGATGATTTGCAAGCCGGCATTTTAGCCGCATGGTTTTTCATCGTTTTTTGCCTGTATGTACATATTCTGAAAAAACTGTAGGAGCATACAATGAGATTACAGAAGTTTCTTGCGCTTTGCGGTGTAGCCAGCCGTCGTCATGCCGAGCAGATGATCGCGAACGGCCTGGTGCAGGTCAATGGAAAAACGGTCACTGAAATGGGAATCCAGGTGGAGGAGACGGATACTGTTTGCGTACGCGGGGAACGCGTGCATCCGGAAAGCGAAAAGCGATATATCCTCTATTACAAGCCAATGGGAGAAATCACCACAGTCAGCGATGATCGCGGCCGTGAGACCGTTATGGATCACTTTAAGGATTTTCCCGTGCGGCTTTATCCCATCGGACGATTGGATTATGATTCCGAGGGGTTATTGCTTCTTACAAATGACGGAGAACTTGCAGCCAGGCTCACGCATCCAAGCCATGAGGTGGATAAAACCTATCTTGCCAGGATCACCACTCATTTGACGCTTGATGAATTGCATGCGCTCCGAGCCGGTGTAGCGCTGGATGACGGCTTCCGCACTTCTCCGGCAAAGGTACGCGTTATCCGGGAAGAGACGTTTGCTTCCGCTGTCCTTGTAACGATCCATGAGGGACATAACCGGCAGGTGCGCCGCATGATGGAAGCGGTTGGACATAAAGTGCTCTTGCTCAGGCGGGTCAAGTTTGGACCGATCGATTTACGAGGTCTTGAGAAAGGCGCTTGGAGAGATCTTACGGATGAAGAGATCCGGGCATTGAAGGAGCTTTGATATGCGCGATTTTACGCTGAGATCCGCCCGATTTATTGCCGCAGATTGTCTGCGGCGATTTTTGCTGCCTGGCGACAGGGTGATCGACGCCACCATGGGAAACGGTCATGATACGAAAATGCTGTGCGAGCTGGTGGGGGAGAGCGGGATCGTTTTTGCTTTTGATATTCAGGAACAGGCTGTTCTGCATACGAAACAAAAGCTGATGGAAGCCGGTCTTTTATCCAGGGCAAGGCTGTTTTGCTGCGGACACCAATATATAGAGAGATATGTTGATGAACCAGTGGACGCGGTCGTATTCAATTTAGGCTGGCTTCCGGGGGGCGATAAAAGCGTTACGACCCAATGGGAAACGACGAAAGAGGCCGTTGAAAAGGCTTTGATTCTGTTAAAACCGGAGGGGATATGCTCCATTTGCGTATATCCCGGACATACCGAAGGCGAGAATGAGCGCGCGCAGTTAAAAATATTATTGGAAAAACTTCGCCCGCAGGAATATAACGTCCTGCATCATCGCTTCATCAACGCCGGTCCCGGCGCGCCGGAATGCTATCTGATACAGAAGCAATCAATATAAATGAGATTCTGTCAAGTAAAAACACTTGACAACCTCAAAGAGATAAGCTATAATATTTGTGTCAAGGGGATAAGCTTGACAGGAGGAAAGCTGTGGCGGAGGAAATCCTGCGGAAGGTTGACGTGGATTGGCTGCTGTGCCTGTATGGCGCCATGCTGACTGAAAAGCAGCGCGAAGTTGCCGAGCTTTATTATGAAGAGGATTATTCCCTGGCGGAAATTGCCCAGCAGGAAAATGTGAGCAGACAGAGTGTTCACGATACGCTGCACCGAGTGGAAAAGCAGCTGCGGACGCTGGAAGAGAAACTGGGCATGCGGCGCAGGTTGAACGGGGTGGAGGAAGCGCTGACGCAGGCAAAAGACTTTTTGCCGAAGGCATCCAATACCGAAAAAACAAGGATCTATCTTGAAAAGGCGCTTCGCCTTTTGAACGATGAGGAGGAAACCAATGGCCTTTGAAGGTCTTTCGGATAAGCTGCAAGCCGCGTTTAAAAAGCTGACCGGCAAGGGCAAGCTGAATGAGCAAAACATCAAGGATGCCATGCGCGAGGTGCGTATGGCGCTGCTGGAAGCCGACGTCAACTATGTTGTCGTCAAGGATTTCATCAAACGCGTTACCGAACGCTGCGGCGGTACTGAGATCCTGTCTTCTCTGACCGCGGGTCAGCAGGTGATCAAGATCGTCAATGAGGAATTGACTGCTCTTATGGGCGGCTCAAACGCCAAACTGACTTGGTCTTCCTCCGTTCCCACTATTTACATGCTTTGCGGTCTGCAAGGCGCCGGTAAAACCACCATGTGTGGAAAGCTGGCCAATTATCTGATCAAAGAAGGAAAAAAGCCGCTGCTGGCCGCGTGCGATATTTACCGCCCCGCTGCTATCAAACAGCTGCAGGTCGTTGGCGAACAGGTAAATGTGCCCGTTTTTGAGAAGGGCACACAGAACCCTGTAAAAACGGTTCGCGAAGCTGTGGAGTACGCCAGATATTATGGCCGCGACGTACTGATCATCGATACTGCGGGCCGCCTTCACGTGGATGAAGCGCTAATGAACGAGCTTGCAGAAATCAAATCTGCCGTACACCCCCAGGAGATCCTGCTGGTGGTGGATGCCATGACGGGACAGGATGCCGTAAACGTTGCCAAAGCTTTCAATGAGCAGCTGAATATTGACGGCGTGATCATGACAAAGCTGGATAACGATACCCGCGGCGGCGCAGCGCTGTCTGTCCGTGCCGTTACAGGGAAGCCCATCAAGTTTTCCGGTACCGGTGAAAAGCTGGGGGATATAGAGCCTTTCCACCCTGAACGCATGGCATCCCGTATCCTTGGCATGGGCGATGTGCTGACGCTCATCGAAAAAGCCACCGAAAATATGGATCAGGAAGCCAGCGAAAAACTGGGGAAGAAGCTGCAGAAAAATCCGGGAGATATCAACCTGGAAGACTTTCTGGAACAAATGCAGCAGATGAAAAAGATGGGCCCGCTGTCCAGCGTATTGGGCATGATCCCCGGTATCGGCAGCAAACTCAAGGACGTTGAAATAGATGAAAACGCCCTGAAAAAGCCCGAAGCCATCGTCCGCAGCATGACTCCTCAGGAGCGGCGTCATCCCGATGTATTGAATGCCAGCCGCCGCAAACGCATCGCTGCCGGCGCAGGCGTAACGGTGCAGGATGTCAACGCGCTGATGCGTCAATTTGATCAAATGCGCCAGATGATGCGGCAGATGATGGGCAAAGGAGCCAGAAAAGGTTCAATGCGTCGAATGGCGGCGCAGATGAACGGCATGAAACCACCGTTCCGTTAATTGAGCAGGTCATCATAGCATTATGATTACCATAAAGAAAAGATTATTTAGGAGGAAAAAACAATGGTTAAAATTCGTCTCAAGAGAATGGGCATGAAGAAGCATCCTTTCTACCGCATCGTGGTGGCTGACGAGCGCTCTCCCCGCGACGGTCGTTTCATCGAGGAAATTGGCTATTACAATCCCATGAAACAGCCCGCCGATATCAAAGTGAATAATGAAAAAGCCGCTGAATGGCTGAAAAAAGGCGCTCAGCCTACCGATACCGTGCGTATCCTTCTGAAAAAGAGCGGAGCCATCGAGGGCTGATAACCTTCAGCAGAAAGGAAGGCCCCATGAAAGATCTGATCCTCTTTCTGGCGAAATCGTTGGTGGAGAATCCGGATGCCGTTCAGGTAACAGAAACCGAAGGCCCTGATTCCATCATCATTGAGCTGAATGTTGCACCGGAGGACATGGGCAAAGTGATCGGCAAGCAGGGGCGTATCGCCCGCGCTATCCGCTCTATCCTGAAGGCTGCCACGCCCAAGGACGGAAAGCCTGTTTTCCTGGAAATACAGCAATAATGCAAAGGCGCGCTTCAAGCGCCTTTTTTTATAGGAGAAACAATGTACAGCGAATATCTTATGATCGGAGAAGTATTAAAGCCTCAGGGCATCCATGGACAGGTCAAGGTTCGTCCCGATACGGATGATCCCGTCCGTTTTCTTGCGCTTGATCAGGTTTTTTTGAAGGATGGGGATCAGTATAAGGCCTGCGCCATCAATAACGCCGAAGCCCGAGCGGATGGATTTGTTTATTGCGTGCTTAACGGCGCATCCAGTCGAGAAGAAGCAGAAAAACAGCGTGGATGGATGCTGTACGTGGATCGCGCGCATGCGGTGGAGCTTGAGGATGGGCAATACTTCATCAGCGATCTGATAGACTGTAAGGTTTTGGATCGGCAGGGTAATTTGATTGGACAGCTGAAGGATGTTTTGCAGCCCGGCGCAAACGATGTATATCAAATCAAACGAACCGACGGACGCATGATGTATCTGCCGGTGCTCCCGTTTGTGATCTTGGATGTACAGGTAAAACAGGGTATCGTTACTGTAGACGAAAGTCGTTTGCCGGAGGTGGCGGTCATTGAAGATTGAGCTGTTGACCATCTTCCCGGAGATGTTTGATTCCTTTCTCAATACCAGTATCATTGGACGCGCAAGAAATAATGGCCTTTTGAATGTACATGCCACCGATATCCGCTCTTTTTCTCAAAGTAAGCACAAGAATACCGATGATTACCCCTTTGGCGGGGGCGCTGGGATGTTGATGATGGCCCAGCCCGTTGCCGACGCGATAAAATCCGTCGCCGCACCGCCTTTTCATGGCAAACGCATCTTTATGGGCCCTCGCGGCGTGACACTGAATCAGGGGCTTGCTCAGGAGCTGGCCCAAGAATCTGAATTGGTGATCCTTTGCGGCCATTATGAAGGCGTGGATCAGCGCGTGATCGATCGATATATCGATATGGAAATCTCAATTGGAGATTATATTCTGACAGGCGGAGAAACTGCGGCCATGGTATTGATCGACTGTGTATCCAGATTTGTTCCCGGAGTACTTGGCAGCGATGAAAGCGCAGGCGAGGAGAGCTTTTCAGGGACCGGTTTGCTGGAATATCCGCAGTATACCCGCCCCAGAGTATTTGAAGGGATGGAAGTGCCGGAAGTGCTGCTGAACGGAGATCACAAGAAGATCAATCAATGGCGGAGGGAACAGGCATTGCTGGCAACAGCCAGGCTGCGCCCGGATCTGCTGAAAAGCGCTGATATTTCAAAGGCCGAAATGGAATGGCTCAAGGAGCAAAGCATATGATCATTACTGATAACCTCATTATTAAGCCATTTAGTAATGATATGGCCCACGATGTTCATATCAATTCTTTGGATGATGACGTCAGGCGTTTTGTTCCGGATGAAGTGTTTGAAACGGAAGAAGAAGCGCTGGATACCATTCATTTTTTGATCAGCCGCTATAATAGCAGCGAAGGACCGTTTGTATATCCTGTATTTCTTCGGAAAACAGATCAGAATATCGGCTATGTTCAGTTAAGCTCTGTTTCCGATGGCTGGGAAATCGGCTATCATATCGCAAAACCCTATACAGGGTGTCACTATGCCAGTGAAGCGGTAAAGGCATTCCTGCCCTTTATCATGGATCAATTATCCTTATCCCGCGTTCAGGGGATATGCGTTTCCGAAAATATCGCCTCAAGGCATGTGCTTGAACGCTGCGGTTTTATAATGGAATTTGAAGGCATGGGTTGGTATCAAGGGCAGAAACGAATGATATGCAAATATATTGTCATCAGGGAGAAAAACAGTTAAACGATGAACATTCAATCGCTTATGCTTTTGGATTTGCAGCCTTCTCAGTTCTTTCTATCTGAAGAGAAGCTCCGTGGGGTAGAGACGTGGATCAATTAGCAGGATCTGCGTTTCTTCCAACCGATACCAGTAAAATTGTTGGACGGTGAACCAGTAATGACGGATGGCCATACCAGAGCCGTGGCTGCGCTTCGGCGCGGTTTGCTGCGCGTTCCGCTGGTTGAAGAAGATGATGAAACGCTTGACTGGGAAATGTATAGGCGATGCGTAACCGTATGCAGGGAAAGAAACGTTTTTTCACCAATGGATTTGATCAGCCGAATCATATCTGCACAGGACTGCCGTGAAAAATGGGATGAATGGTGCAACAGAATGCAGGATGACGTTATAAAACAGCGAGAAAAGCGATATTTGACTTTTTTAGGAAGTTAGTAAAAAGACGAGGGAAAGGTTTAAGCCGCTGTTTACATTATGTAATAACTATTCGCAAAAGGCATCTTTTACGAATAGTTAGCTTATTTTTGGCTGTTATAACATGATTTGCTTGAGCAAGACTGCGTGTTTTTATTTCCTCCATGATTTCTTCTTTTGTCACTTCATTGAACAATCTTATGTAAAAAAATATCTTGAGTGCGAAACGATCAATCGTGTGAAGGAAAAAATGTGGAGCGTAAAAAGCATCTTTGATTTGCAGGATAATATACATCTTCATTATAGAAGATGTTATAACGATCTCCCCAAAGACTGATTTCATTCTTTTTACACATCAGCAAACACAGGACATAATCACTATAATATATAGGTATTCTTTCGCAGCGTATTAAGAATATCATCACCTGTACTTCTTTTTTCACCGATGTTTTTTTATATGCCCTCTTAGAATGAATAATATGATTGACAGCCAATGTAAAAATGATGTAAAATACTTTTGCGAATAGTTTGGAGGTAAATCATGGCAAAAAACATAGATTATCATCAGCAAGTACAGATACAGCGTACCCAGCGTATCCGGGAAATCTGCAAGGAGCTTCCGGATGCCTGTTCTGATTACTTTTTTGCGATTTCACAAACCACCAGCGCTTTGACCAGGCTGGCCTATGCGTATGACTTACGGCTTTTTTTTCAATATCTCACCTTGGAGCAAGCTGCGTTTGCCGGTATTGATCCTCGTCTGATCACGACGCAGCAGATTGGACAGATCACAGCGCGTCAGCTTCGAGATTTTCAGGATTATCTGACGCAGTATATCAAGCAAAATGATGATCAGCGCGGAGAAACGATCATCAACAATCATGAGCTTGGTATCATGCGCAAACTCTGCGCTGTTCGTTCTTTCTTTGAATACCTTTTCAGCAATGAAAAAATACCTGCAAATATCGCTACCCTTGTCCCCCTTCCCAAGCTGCATGAAAAGCCCATCCTTTATCTTGAAAAAGATGAAGTGGAAAAGCTGTTGGAGGTAGCGGAAAATGGTGAAGGATTGTCTGATCGGCAAAAGAAGTATCAGCAGGTTACAAAGTTACGTGACGTTGCTATTCTGACACTTTTTCTGGGCACAGGGATCCGGGTAAGCGAATTGGTCGGTATCGATATTGATGATTTGGATTTTTCCATCAATGGTTTTGTGGTGACAAGAAAGGGCGGCAATCAGACGATTCTCTATTTTCCTGAAACAGTGGCCGAAAACCTGCAAAGCTATCTGCGTCAGCGACGTGAGATTGATGCGCTTCCCGGAGATGAAAACGCGCTGTTTCTTTCGCTTCAGCGGCGTAGAATCACTCAGCGCGCAGTGGAAAAACTGGTGAAGAAATATGCCATGATCGCGGCGCCTCTAAAGAAAAAAATCAGTCCGCACAAGCTTCGGAGCACCTTTGGTACGAGCCTCTATCAGGAAACCGGTGATATATATCTGGTTGCCGATGTGCTTGGCCATGCCGACGTGAACACCACCCGGAAGCATTACGCTGCCATGAGTGATCAGAGAAAGCGGGAAGCCGCCAAACGCGTGGTATTGCCGGAAAGCCGTATCATTGAACAAAACGAGGAAAATAACAATGAATAAACAGACAAAATGCGTATTATACGATCGTGATTGTATCGATTGCGGAGAATGCGATATGTGTGAGCTCGATCCGCAAAAACGCTGCGATAATTGTATGAAATGTGTCAATGGCAGCGCGGAGTATCGCGCTGTATATATCGACCGCATTGTAAATGATCAGCAAAAGAACAAGGATGTGTAGAACAAATGTTTGTTTTTTCGCTTGCCAAACATATGTTTGCATGTTATAATAAAAATGCAGCTTATGATAGGAGCTTACCATTATGCAGTCATCCAAACGAACCCGGGGCGATACGCAGCAACGCATCCTTTCGTTTATTGAGCAGGAGATCGCTCAGAAGGGGTATCCCCCCTCTGTCCGTGAAATCGGCGATGCTGTTGGTTTAAAGTCTACATCCACCGTGCACGGTCACTTACGCCGTTTGGAAGCTCGGGGCCTGCTCAGACGCGACGCCATGAAACCGCGGGCTATGGAGGTTCGCTCCAATGAAAGCGCTTTCAGCAGGCAGAATGGCATTCAAATGGTGCCTTTGGTGGGTAATGTGGCTGCAGGCTCGCCCATCCTTGCCGAGGAATATGTAGAGGATAACATTGCTTTGCCGGAAGCGCTGTTGGGCGAAGGAAAGCATTTCATTTTAAAGGTGCATGGCGACAGCATGATTAATGCCGGCATCATGGATGGCGACTATGTGGTGGTTCGTCAGCAGAATACGGCCAATAACGGCGAAATTGTTGTCGCGCTGATCGAAGGAAGCGCCACAGTAAAGCGTTTTTATCGAGAAAATGGACATATTCGATTGCAGCCAGAGAACAACAGTATGCTTCCCATCATTACCAGATCGGTGGATATTGCGGGCAAAGTGGTTACGGTATACAGGAAGTATTGATTTTTCAAGGGGAATTTTCTCCCCTTTCTTTTTTTCCGGAGTTATTGTTGGTGGATATCTTTTTTCGGGATATTCCAATTTCCAACAGACATTACAAAATCTTAAATATATAGCAGAATGTTCTAATTTGTATTACACTATATAATTAATACACTGTTAATCCGTTTTGATAGAATATGGTATATTATATTGGGTTTTAAACAAGTTATCCACCGAAATGAGAAAAGACCGCGCAAATGCACGGTCTATGTAAATGAGTGCAGACTATAAGCCGAGTTCTGTCGTGAAT
Source organism: Clostridia bacterium (assembly GCA_017464225.1). Next base: position 54,072 of record JAFUDW010000160.1, read on the forward strand.
AGCCATCTATCTACACGACCTGTCGCCAGGCCGTTCAAGCGATAACGAAGACGGGCGAGCAACCCATAGTCTTCTTCAATCTTGCACCGGATGGGGTTTACATGACGGACGAGTTGCCAGGCCGCCGGTGCGCTCTTACCGCACCTTTCCACCCTTACCGGCATATGCCGGCGGTATATCTCTGTTGCACTTGCCTTGGAGTCGCCTCCACCAGCCGTTAACTGGCATCCTGCTCTGCGGTGCTCGGACTTTCCTCATGCCTTACGGCACGCGGCTATTCATCTGCCTCAAATACGCGCTTTTATTGAATGATCATTCTGCCGCAGCTTTCACATTCCACAGGCGTACCACCGCGCACGCTGCGCAATACCGCTGAAGGGAGCGACATTCTGCAGCCGCTGCATTGATCTCCGTTCAGCTTGGAAAGCGGCGGCATGATGTGCTGCTTGATGGATTTGTATTTATCCATATATGCTGGCTCCACATCTTTTCCTTTTTCAGCTGCCGCGGCGCGAAGCTCTTCCAGCTTTTTTTTATTTTCAGCGTATTCCACGTCGTACTCAGTTTTCAGTTTATCATAATCAGAACGGACTTTCATTGCCCGCTGCATAATATCGCGCTGCTGATTATCCCGATCAGCTGCATCCTTGCGGATCCGACGCAATTCCTGTTCATATCCGCTGATATTCTGGATCAAACGCTGAGTTTCCTGGATAAAGCTCTGAAGCTCATCGCTGTTGGTGGGCCGAGACGATTCAAAGCGAGCATGCAATGCTTTCAACTGCGATTCCGCGCGCTCGATCGCGTCTTTCAGCGCGTCAATACGATCGCTCATGGCATGCACTTCTTCTTCGAGATGCACGCTTGCGGCCTTCTGTTCTCGCAAATAATCCTGATATTTGAGCAAACGCTGACGGGTAGGCGAACGCTTCATAGTGTTTTCATAACGTTCAGCCTCCATATCTGCCTGCTGATAATTCCAAAGCAACTCCAGCTGATTCATGGGGTTTCCTCCTTAAAAGCCATTTGCCCGCCGTAAGGCCGGCATTTGGATGGATAAACATCAACATCATATTCTAACGCATTCATGGCTTTTTGTAAAGCCTCAGAAAGCAGCGGAACGAGAGGCCCCTCAGTTCCAAAATGTCCGCCCTGATATAATACAAACCCTGTTCCCGCGGCCGCCAGCGCATTATGATGGCGTACCTCGCCGGTCAGATAGGCTTGCGCACCCATGCTGCGGGCTAGCTCGAATCCCTCATCATATGCGCCGCCGCTGATCCCAAGCGTGGAGATCAGCGCGTCATTCTTGCCATATTGATATACCTGATCATTTTCACAGGCAGCAATCCGAGACCGTAATACGTCCGCGGCGACCGGCGCGTCCGGAAGATCGCCCACAAACATGAATCCTTCCTGACGAACGTTCTGCAGGTTCAGCGCTTGAACGAGCGCTGCGCTGCCGCTGTAAAGCGGCGATTGATCCAGGTTGGTATGGGCGGCGATCATGCTTATATTTTCGCGGACCATTCTGCAAATCAATCCACCTTCATAATCGTCCTCCAAGATCCGTTTCGTGCCGCGGAACATCAGCGGATGATGGGTTACGATCAGCTGCACGTTCAGCGTTTTTGCTTCATCAAGCACACCTGGCGTAACGTCGAGCGCCACAAGGATCCGTTCAACCGGCGCATTGAGACTGCCCACCAACAGGCCAACGTTATCATAGCTTTCCGCTGTTTCAAAGGGCGCAATCTCATTCAGCCAATCCAATACTGTTTTTACAGTCAGCTGCTGCATTTTTCAAGCTCCTCCCTGATCCATTGCAATTGTGTTTTATGATTCTTTTCACAAGATACTACGCCATCCCGCCATTGCAGAAAGGGTTTCCAAAGAGGGGGCCTTTCCTGCATCAGTATGGGGCCCAGGTACAGCTCCTTATCTTCGTACTGACCTTTCCCCTCCGTTGCCTTCATAATCACATAATAACGGCCTTTTGCGCGCACAAGCTTTTCATGGATCAAATGGTAGCCGATGGCGCAAATTGATTCACGAATGAGCGGAATCTCGGTATGGCAGGATAGAACCAGATCAGCGCCGCAGAGCATTTGCCTGCCTTTTATCAGGATATCTGACATCAGCCGTCCGCCCATGCCGCAGATCGCAATACATTGCACAGGCGTGTCTTTCAAGGCATCAAGTCCGTCAGCCACACGGAAATGCGCCTGGCCAGACAGCCCATGCAGCGAAAGGAGCCTTTGCGCTTTTGAAAGGGATTCCGCGCTGATATCGCTGACGATCATATTGCGGCAAATCCTCTGATGGAGCAAATAACAGGATAACCGCCCATGATCGGCGCCAATATCGGCGCCAACGTCACAGGCGGTGAAAAGCTCGGCCGCTGCGTGCAGCCGTTCGTCCAAGGAAGGGAGCCGCATTTTATTCCAAATAATCCTTTAGTTTTTTGCTTCTGCTGGGATGGCGCAACTTGCGAAGGGCTTTCGCTTCAATTTGGCGGATGCGTTCACGGGTCACTTTGAATTCTCGGCCCACCTCTTCCAGCGTACGCTGGTTGCCGTCATCCAGGCCGAAACGAAGGCGAAGCACCTTTTCTTCACGGGGTGTCAGTGTGTTCAAAACCTCCCAAAGCTGCTCGCGCATCAAAGCATGGGAAGCCATTTCGGCAGGAGCCGGCGTATCGTCGTCCGCGATAAAGTCCCCCAGATGGCTGTCCTCTTCTTCGCCAATGGGCGTTTCCAGCGAAACAGGCTCCTGGGCAATTTTGATGATCTCGCGGACTTTGGCTTCGCTGATGCCCATAGCCTTCGCGATTTCCTCAGGCGTAGGTTCGCGGCCATATTCCTGCAAGAGCTGACGGGAAACGCGGATCAGCTTATTGATGGTTTCCACCATATGGACGGGAATACGAATGGTGCGGGCCTGATCCGCAATAGCGCGGGTTATGGCCTGGCGAATCCACCAGGTGGCATAAGTGGAAAACTTGTAACCTTTGCGATAATCAAATTTCTCCACAGCCTTGATCAGACCAAGATTCCCTTCCTGAATCAGATCAAGGAAAAGCATGCCGCGGCCAACATACCGTTTGGCAATGGAAACGACCAAACGCAGATTAGCCTCCGCCAGGGAACGTTTTGCGGCGTTTCCATCCTCCACATAGGACTGATATTCCTTTATTTCATCTTCTGTCAGAGGAACGCCCGCTTCCTTTTCACCTTTTTCAAGGATTGCTGCGGCGTCGTCTCCGCGTTCCATGCGCATAGCGATGTCAATTTCCTCATCTGCGCTGAGGAGCTGCACCTTTCAGATCTCTTTCAGGTACATCCGAACAGGATCGTCAATGCTGATGCCTTCAGGCATGCTGAGATCCAGTTCTTCATCAATGGCAGGTTCTGCAGCGCTCGAATTATCCGGTGCGGAATTGATATCGCGGATGACCTCAACGCCCATTCCCTCAAGCGTATCAAGCACCATATCAAACTGATCGGGATCGATATCGATGGTGGAAAGCTTGGTAATGATTTCGTCATAGGTCATTACGCCCTTTGATTTGCCCAGCTCATAGATTTCATTGAGCTTATTCTGTTTTTTATCAGGCTGATTGCTCAATGCCTACGCTCCTTTCATTGCATCGCATCTTTGATGCGCTTCCTTTCGGTTGTCAGGGACATCAGTTCTTTTAAAGCTTCTTTTTTCTTTTCAGTATCCGAAATATCATTGAGCGTGCTTTGAAGCGCGGATATTTGTTTTTCCACTCGGTCCAACCGGATTCTGTTTAAGCAGTCGCTCACCATCTGATCAGCGTTTTCGTCGTTGATTTCTGTATTGGCAACCAACAGCTTGCTGAGCGCGCTGCGCTCCTCATCGGTTTCGCATTGTCCAAGCAAGCTTGCAGGCGTGCTGCCTGCAAGCAGCTTTTCAACTGCTTTCCGAACAAAGGGCGTGTCAAAATCGCTCGCTTGAATGGCGTTTTCCGGAGCGAAACCGCTGATCAACAACGCTATCAGTTCTTTTTCGGCTTCAGAATAATCATCTTTTCTTCGGTAAGCGGATTTAGCGTGCGGAGCAACAACGCCCGCAGCTTGCCGCGTTTCCGAAGCAAGAGGCTTTATGCCCATCTGCATTTGCAGAACCTCCCGGGAAAACCCAGTTTGAACGGTCAGCATCTGCAGATAATGATCCAATTCAATGGGCTCACGCACCTTCTGGAGTATTTTAGCGCTGCGCCTGGCATACTCCATACGGCCATCATCATCGCTGAGATCAAGCTCCTCTTTTGCTCGCTGCAGCAGGTATTCCGCGGAACGAAGCGGTTTCAGCTGCTGGAAAGCATCCAGTCCGCGCTGCCTGATAAACTCATCGGGATCCAGATTGTCAGGAAAAAACAGCACGCGTGCTGCGATCCCTTCCTGTTCAAAGATGTCAAGCGCGCGCACGATGGCATGCTGCCCTGCGCTATCGCCGTCATAGGATACCCAGATTTCAGGACAATAGCGTTTCAGAAGCCTTGCTTGCTCATTGGTCAGGGCGGTACCAAGGGTGGCCACCACGCCGCTTACGCCGTGCTGTATCAGCGCCACCACGTCCATATAGCCTTCCACCAGAATGATCCGTTTCAGATTGCGCTGTTTTTTCAACAAATTAGCGGCATAAACGCCTTTTCTTTTGTTAAAAACAGGCGTATCGGAAGTATTCAGATATTTGGGCTGGATATCTCCCATGGCGCGTCCGCCGAAGCCAAGCACTTCCCCCTGTGCGTCAATAATAGGAAAAATAGCCCGGTTCCGGAACATATCAAATCTGGATTTTTCCTTGACGACAGTCAGCCCCGCCAATTGAAGCTCATCCTGCGTATATCCCTGCTGTTCCAGATGCTCCGTCAGCGCGCTCCATTGCTCCGGCGCGGCGCCGAGACCAAACTTTCGGATCGTTCCATCATCCACACCACGACCGTGCAGATAATCAAGCAACCGTTTGTTTTCGGGAAGCCACAATTGCGCGTGATACCATTTCGCCGCCTCTCGGTTGGCGGACAGCAGCCTTTCACGCTGGCTTCTTCTGCGAGCATAATCTGGATCTTCCTGCGTTTCCGGAATTTCCATGTGCAATTGTCTTGCCAGATGCTCCACCGCTTCACGAAAGGAAAGACGCTCCATCTCCTGAACGAACTGCACCACATTTCCCCCAGCTTTGCAGCCGAAGCAGTAATACAGATTTTGCTCAGCGTTAACTGAAAAGGATGGCGTTTTCTCGTGATGAAATGGACAAAGGCCCCAATACCGGGAACCGTTTTTTTTCAGGGGAACATATGCGGAAACAACCTGCACGATATCTGCGCGCTCATAGAGCTCATCCAGCCACGCCGCAGGAAATCTTCCCGCCATTTCTTTTCCTCCTTCCCCCTTTCCGGTTCGTAAAACAAATTCGCCATTTCTCTCAATTTTCCTGCAATCCTGACAAGATAATTCATGGAAACCAGCGTATTCTTTTCCCATCGTGAACATATGCTTATATACGCTGCAAAAAGATAAAAACCTGCTTTGTCGCACAAAAATACGCCGGATATTTTTGTCCGGCGTTAATGGGTTTATTGAATGGCAGGGGTTTTCTTTTTGCCGCGCCTGCGCTTTCTTCCGGAAGCGGACAGCCGCACGGGTATATTGATGGCTGTCGCGCTTGAACGATTCTTGACAACGTTCAATATCAGTCCGATTCCGGCCATATTCGTGACAAAGTTCGATCCGCCATAGCTGATCAGCGGCAGAGGAATGCCCGTAATCGGCAATAACCCCACCGTCATGCCGATGTTTTCCACGATATGAGCAAAAAACATGGCCATAACGCCGTATATGATCAGCCGTCCGTACTTATCTGCGGTATAATGCGCCAGATAAAACATACGAAGCAGCAGCAGAAAATAAGCGAAAATCACGCCAACGCAGCCAACAAAGCCAAAAGCCTCGCCAATGGCTGAAAAGATGAAATCCGTCCAATCCTCAGGCACATAATTAAGCTGGCTCAAAGAGCCTGTAACAAACGTGCCGATCCCGGTTCTTCCTCCGGAACCAATGGCAAGCTGTGAATTGAGGATCTGATATCCTCCGCTGTTTTTGTATTCCTCAGGATTCAGGAAAGAAAGGATACGCTGCAGACGAAAGCTTTGCGATCCGCTCACCATCATATAGCCAAACAAGCCGAAAACAGCCAGAATCGCCAGGATCATGATGGTCAGCAGCAGCCAGGGCTCCGCGTCGGCAAAATACAGCATCACATAGAAGATCACGCACATGACCAGTACGGAACCCACTTCTCCCTGCGCCAGGGTGATCAGCACAGGCGCGCCGAAAATGATCAGGTTATGCATGGCGTTACTGAACGTATTAAAGGGTTTTTCGGTGCTGGAAAGGCTTCGTGCAAGCATGAGGATGATGCCGATCTTGATAAACTCAGCAGGCTGAATGGTACGCCCGCGTCCGATGGGGATCCAGGCAGATACGCCCGAAATGGCTTCCGATGCCAACGCCAACACCAATAAGCCGATGATGGCGTAGTACACCAGACGGCCCTGCACACGCAAAAGCTCATAAGGAACCGCAACCAAAAAGCCAAGGATCAAAGGCGAAACCAAGCAAAACACCGCCTGCCAGGAAGCGCTGTTTGAGTTCAGTATATAATTCAATACCGAAAGCTCGGTGCCTTTGTCCGGGTTAAAAGTAGCGATGGCGATGCTGTACACGCCAAACAGCGCCAGCGTGTAAGTAATGAGCAGCAGCGGGATATCCAGATGCGCTCTTGTCCGCCTGTCCTCCGTGGACATGACGCCAGCCATTGGACGGCCTATTTTTCTTTTCAGGAATGCCACGGCAACCTCCTGGAGCGATGCAGATTCAAGGCTCCCTCCCCACTGTCCAGACGTTTGGCGGTATCCCGTACGGCAGCTTTGATCTTTCCGGGATATGCGTTGTATTCTCGTCTGTCCAGCGTCTCCATAAAAACTGCCTCATAAAACGGTATAGCGCCGATCAGCCGGATATCCAAATAATCAATTTGAGCCTGCAGCCGTTCGTTTAGTTTGGCGTTCATATCCTTACAATTGATAATGCAGCTGATCGGAGAAGATTCATTTTCCCTGATCAAAGCGCAAAGACGTTCCATATTCCGAAGAGAAATATCACCCGGCGTTGCAATCAAAATATTTTCATCTGCAATAGCGCGCATAGCTTTGCATATCTGCAAGCAAGGATCCGGCATATCGATAAGCGTATAATCAAATCGCTTTGCAAGACGCTGAAAAAGATGCCGCATATCATCCAGATTCATTTCATCTTCAATATCAAGCTGAGGAGCGGCAATCATGGAAAGAGACGGCGCAATTTGAATTAACGCCTGCTCTGCAGAGCAGATATCCTTGCAAAGATCGAAAAAATCAAAAACGGCTTTATCCTGCGCCCGAAGCATGATATCCAGGGCGCGCATCCCCGCATGCCCGTCGAGCAGGCAGACCTTTTTTTCCATGGCTGCCAGCTCAAATCCAAGCGCCGCAGTCAGCGTGGTCGTTCCGCACCCGCCTTTACATCCTGTCAGCGAAATGATCTTTCCCATATTTCACCTCGTCAGGGCATCAGCTCATTGCCGCCCACCACGGTCACATCGCCGGTATTTTTTTCTTTTTCATTCATCCACCAGCTGATGAACTCCTTGACGGCGACAGAGCTTTCTCCGCCGGAGTAACCGTTAGGGATAAAAGCAATTACAGCGATCTCGGCATCGGTAGAGAACGGCGTCAAGGCGCAGAACCAGGAATTGTTTTCCAAATCCAGTTTGATATTTCCGCGGGTGATCTGTGACGTTCCGGTTTTAGCCCAGATTTCATCGTTGTATGCCCAACCTTTAAAATGCTTCTGCGCGGTACCGGAATCGTCCACCACGCCCTTCATTCCTTCCCGGATGTAAGGAAGATAGCCTTCCACGCCTTCCAATTGGTTGAACAGGCTCGGCGCGGTCTTTGATATCACTTCGCCCTCAGGAGATACCACAGAATCGATGATATGCAGGTTCCATACCTTGCCTCCGTTGCCCAGCGCGGCGATATAGCGGGACATGGCGGCAGGCGTCACCATGGTAATGCCCTGGCCGATAGCGGTCTGCACCTCCAAGCTGCCACCCCATTTAATATCGTTCAAATAGATATAAATATCGCTGACAACAGCGGCGCGCATGGCCTGCTCACGGGGCATATTCAGTTCATCCATCAGGATAATCTGCAGCTGGGTGACCCAGTGGCTCTGATCGGTGCTGACAGCCATATCCATCATGCGCTTAACGCACTTATCCAGGCGCTCTTCATTGTAAGAAATGCCATTGCTGGCGCCAATATTCTGCAAATGCTGCTTGATCTTTGCCGATACCAGCGTGGGCGTCCAGGTACGCTGTTCAGTCAGCGAAACCGATGGATCGTACAGATTGGCCTGATTGCCAACCAGGCTGCGAGCTTCGCCCTTGAGCTCTATACCGGTTTTGCTGGTCAGCCCCATATTGACGGCGTACTGATAAAGCAGATTGCTGCCGGTATCGCCATACAGACGCGCGGCAAGCTCATAGAAAAAGTAATTGCAGGAGTGGGACAAGCCCTGAATAACCGTTTGATCGCTGTGCTGCCAGCGCAGATTTTTGGCAATCCAGCATGTAGGAGCTTCATTTTCATTGTTGGTATACCGCATAAATGGCCCGCCATCGCTGATGGTGTCCACAGGCGTGATCGCACCGTTGACAAGAGCGGCGAGCGCAGTGACCATCTTATAAGTGGAACCAGGCTCTGCGCGCTGCTGAATGGCGTAATTCATCATTACGTTGCGCTCGTCGGTCAGGATTTCAGCGGCAGCCTCTCCCCCTGCGATCAGCGCGTTCAAATCATAGGTCGGATACTGTGCCATAGCAAGCACATTTCCATTGCTGACGTCCGTAACCATCAGCACGCCTGTTTCGGCCAGAAGCAACGGATATTTATCCCAGTCGCGGCTGCCGTCCGTCAGCTTGGCGCGGTTTGTTTCAAGCCAGGTGGATTTGGCCATCTGGCTTTCCTGCTGATTCCTGGTGCTGCGCACATTGTCCTCAATGGCGCGCTCGGCGGCCTGCTGATAACTGGCAATGATGGTCAGTTTAACATTATTACCATCCTGAGGTTCAGTGCTGCTGAGCTCACGGGTCAGCTTGCCGTTGTTATCCTTTTCCATAAGCCTGCTGCCGGAGCGCAATGAAATATTTTCCGTCAGCTCCCGCTCCATGGAATATTCCATGCCGTCCAAACCGATGGTATCGGACAGCTGGTACCCCTGGGGCTTTAGTTCGTTTTCATAGGTATCGTAGGAAGAAATAGGGCCGACGTAGCCGATGATATGGGATGCCAGCGTGCCGCGGGGATAAACGCGCTGAGAACCTACTTCAATATCAAAGCCATCCAGCATCATGCTGCGGCCCTCGATCTCCGATACGGTGGAATACGATACGTCCTTTGCAATGACCACCGGCACCGAGTTGAACAGGTTCATCTGCATTTCATTGTAGATGGCCATGACCTTGAGGATCATTTCCTCTGTCAGATGAATGTCTTCCGCGCGGGCCACGGCGTCAAACTGATAACGATCATACAGTTCATCATATGCCGCGGCAGCGTCGTCATATTTGGCGGATGTCAGATAATGATTGCTGCGCCACTGGCTGCTGCGAATGTTCCAGCTTGCCTGAGAAATACCTTCGCCAAACTGGTATTGCCATGCGCCGTCATCATCTCGTCCGATGACGAAATCGACGCAGATTTCACCACCGTATTTTTCAATGATATCGATGGCGCTCAGGATCGATTTGGTAAACTTTTGATAATTTGCTTTTCCGCCCTGGGCCGAACTGCGGTAAAACGTAACGTTATATACATCCTCCGTCATGGCGAGGATCACCGAATCAGCATCGGTGATCATGCCGCGCTTGCCCGTGGTGCGTATGGTTTTCAAGCTTGTAGCGCCCGCCTGATCAGAGTATTCCTCTCCCTTTACCAACTGCAGATTGGCCAGACCGTAAATCAGGTAGGCAAACAAGCCCACCATAACGGTCAAGGCTATCACATTTCGGAAAAGGCTTGTTTTTTTCATTCTCGCTCCTCTTGCTTTTCTTCCACTGTAGCCCTGCGGATACGGCCTCCATACATATGCAGGAATGCCCGGGCCGGAAACATCATCACAATTGCCAGCAGGCCGGTATATAAAACCGAAACAAACGCCCGAAGGAATAAGATAGGCGATACCTCTGTTCCTGACAGTGTAACATAAATCAGACAAACGGCTTCAATACCGGCGGCAACGCACATGGCGTCCAGCGGGATGCGAATATGGGGGTTCAAGTCCCCGCGGATCTTTTTTGCGCTGTCGCTTTGCCGGAGCAATAGCTTCTCACGCTTTTCATCGCTCATATCCGCAAAAATCTGAGCAAACAGCATGCTAAACACCGGGTAAAGCACCACATACAGACCGCCCACAGAGGACGTCATTGTCTCAAGCAAAATCCCGGACAGACAGGAAGTGCCAAATGCGTACTTTTTCCCGAGCGATACCGTTGCAACGGCGACATTCACTGCCAACAGGTTTCCCACCACACCATAGATTTTCAGGTGCTGCATCACGCACACCTGCAGCAGATAACAGAGAATGGTCAGAAAAAACGCTTTTATCACCTTTCGCATGGATCATTCATCCTCCCCATCCTGGGTCAGATTATTCAGCGAGAAGGTAGGCACAGGCGTAGGCGAGGGCTCCGGCGTGGGTGAGGGCTCCGGCGTAGGCGTCCCCGGAATATCATCGTAGGACAGATTCTGGACCTCGGGCGTTCCGGTGGCAACGATGACGATCTCAGCGCGCGCGGTATCAGGAGCAGGCGTAGCACCGGGCTCTATTGTCATATCAGGCGCGGACGTTGGCGTGGGTTCAGCATCAGGATTAAAGACATTTTCACCGGACACGGCAAAGGTGGGAACGGGACGCGCCGTGGGCAGACCGGTATAGGTAAGGTCGGTTTCATCGCGCTGCTCGGCTTGCTCAGTATATGGAGGCACATACCGATAGACGATTACATACTCCACACGTTCAAAATCTACGATGGGTTCAATAACCACGTAGGATTTGCCTTCTTCCATACCGCGGGTGCTTTCCCGAACAACGCCGATGGGAATGCCCTTGGGGAACTCCACGCCCACACCGGAAGTCACCACGGTATCACCCTGACGGGGAAGGTGGTTGTCGCTCAGATAATACATCCGGCAAGTTGGCTCGCCGTTGATCCCCATGGTGCCCTTTACCGTCCCCTGGTATCGGGTGGATTCGATCAGCGCGGGGATGCTCGTATCACTGTTGATGATGGTCTGCACCTTTGCGGTGGTCGCCGTTACGTCGTACGTATATCCCACAAGTCCGCCGGCTTTCACCACAGCCATGTAATCCTGGATTCCCTGATCAGAGCCGATATTGATCTGCAAGGTGGAAAAATAGTTTGTGGAGTCTGTAGAAATCACCTTGGCGGGCACGCCGTCAAATTGAGAATGCGTCTGCATTTCGTACATAAGCTCGCTGTACTCATTGAGCTGAGTTTGGAGCTCGTTGACCATCATATTCTGGCTGAGCAGCGCGTCATATTTTTCATAGAGCTGCTCGTATTCATACTCAATATTGTTTCTAAGTTTGAGCCGTTGGATATAATTGACAAACCATCCGGTGCCAGAGGAAAAATAGGATTGGATCGGCTGCATTACCCAAGCGATGGCTTTCCTTGGAATGTTCAAAAAACCGTATTCTGGCAGGAGCCGGGATGCGATCATAAATCCCATCACTGTAAGAAGAAGTACGACAATCAACGCAAACACCGCATTGCGAAGCCGGTGATGCGCTTCCGGGTTGCTCTTTCTTTTTTTCTTTTCACGGCGCTTACTTTGCGGGGATTTATTTTCAATTGTCTCCCGTTCCTGGGCGTCGTCTTTCCCCTTGCGCGGCATGCTTCTCCTCCGAAGGCTTTTACAAAATCAATTCTCGTTTTCCCGCTGAACAAGCCCGCTTGTCATCCGCTGCAGCCAGTCGATGTTTTCGGACAGATGCCCAATCCCTGTTACGGCGCATTCCATGGGTTCTTTTGCCAAAAGCACCGGCATATCCAGCTCGGTTGCGATAAAGCGATCCATCCCGCACAGCAGCGAACCGCCGCCCGTCAAGTGAATGCCTCCCCGCATTACGTCGCCTGCCAATTCGGGTGGCGTGCGCTCCAGAACGAACTGGATGGCCGCCAGGATTTCCTGGCAGGGTTCCTTTAAGGCTTCATAAACCATATTGGAGTTGATTTCAACAGTTTGAGGCAAGTTGGTCACCAGATCGCGTCCCCGCACAAAAGCCCTGCGCGTGTCGTTCATCTGCAACGCTGCACCCAGGTCGAACTTCACATCTTCCGCCGTGCGATCGCCGATCAGCATATTGAACTCGCGCTTGATATACTCAATGATCGCCTCATCCATTTTGATTCCGCCGGTGCGGATCGATTTTGATATCACGATTCCGCCCAGGGAAATGACGGCTGCTTCCGTTGTGCCGCCGCCAATATCCACCACCATGCTTCCCTTGGGCTCAAATACCGGCAAGCCTGTTCCAAGAGCGGCGGCAAACGGCTTATCGATCAAATGGAGCGCTCCCCGGCGTATCCCCGCCGCTTCCGCCGCCTCACGAACGAC
>JAFUDW010000161.1 GCA_017464225.1 Clostridia bacterium
GAACATCTGTTCTCAGGTCAGCGTGTCATCCTGAGTGATCATCCCTCTCCACAGGCATACGGCATCCACCAGAGAAAGCAGCTTCCACTGCCAGTTATGCGTCAGAAAGGCTGCGGTTTTTTTTAGGATCTTTTTCAGATCAGGCTTTTTCTTCAAGGCGCAGCACCCCCTTCAGCCAGCCGCGCAGGCGATCAAACAGCGAGGCCTGCGGCTGATGATACATGGTGGACAGGATATCGGTGATGGCGGCGGCGTCCAGGTGCCTGACCAGCTTTCCATCCCGGGCCATGCTGATCACGCCCGTTTCCTCGCTTACGATCAGCACGATGGCGTCTGTGGTTTCGGATATGCCGATGGCCGCGCGGTGGCGCGTGCCAAGATCGCGGGATATGGAACTGGAATCGCTGAGCGTAGTCAGCATGCAGGAGGCCGACATGATGCGGCTGCCGCGAATGATCACAGCGCCGTCATGCAGCGGCGTGTTGGGCTCAAAAATGTTTTCAAGCAGGGGAGCGGAAATATCGCTGTCCAGTTGGGTACCGGTTTCGATGACATCCTTCAGGCCCGTACGCTGCTCAAATACCACAAGCGCGCCAACACGCCTGCGGGAAAGGTTCAGCAGGCACTGGGTGATCTCATTGACAATGCGTGTATTCTCTTCATTGTTGCTCAAAGAGCTGCGGTCCAGCGTAGCGCCGCGGCCCAGCTGCTCCAGGATATGCCTGAGCTCCGGCTGAAACAGGATCACCAGCACGATCACGCCGTTATTCAGGATTAGGTTCAATACCCATGTCAACGCGGTGAGACCCAGCAGTCCGGAAAGCAGGCAGGCAACGATCAGCATGACAAAACCCTTCATCACGTCGCTGGCCCGCGTTTCACGCGTTAGCATGATCAGCTGATAGATCAGCACGGCGACGATCAGAATGTCCAGAATATCGTTCAGCTGCGGCCTGTTGAAAATGTTCCAGAAGAACATGCGCAGCTGGTTCAGAAAGTTGGTCAAGGCCCGTTCACCTTCGCTTTCCATGGCTTATAACGATTATATCAAATTATCGCAGTTTTGTTAAGAGGCCCAGACGGCGGTTTTGAAAAATATCTGTGTAAAATATTGTAGCTTTGCATATGGCGCTGTGCTATAATGATTCGGAAAGGGGTGCGGTGAATGGATCACGAAGGACATAGGGAAAGACTGCGGCAGCGTTTTCGGCGGGCGGGAATGGAGGCTTTTGCCCAGCATGAAATGCTGGAGCTGCTGCTTACCTACGCCATTCCCCGTCGCGATGTCAAGCCGATCGCTTACGCGCTGATGGACCGTTTCGGTTCATTGCACGCCGTGCTGCAGGCGTCGGTGGAGGAACTGATGCAGATTAATGGCATTGGGGAGTCGGCGGCTGTGCTGATCGCCATGATGTCGCCGCTTTTCCGAGCGTATCGAAAAAGCATCGTGCAGGACGTGCCTGAAATCAAAAACGGATATCAGGCGGTCAGCTATTGCGAATCGCTGTTTGACGGTGAGCGTTATGAAAAGTTTTATGTGATCGCTCTGGACGCGCGCATGCGCAGGATCAATACCATTCTCATTTCAACGGGAGATGTGACCGAGGTGCGCGTGTATGCCCGGCATATCGTCAGCGCGCTGACCCAGTGCAGCGCCATGGGCGCAGTGATCACCCATAACCATCCCGGCGGCACCGCCATGCCCTCCGCGGAGGATATCATGATGACCAACGCCATCGCCCAATTGCTGGATGGGTTGGGGATCAGGCTCTATGATCATATTATCGTATCGCCTGAGGAGAGCTTCAGCTTCCACCGCGGAGGCCTGATCGGCGCGGACGACGGCAGGGTCACCCAGGCGGCGCAGCAGTTTGAAAAAGTGCTTCCTGCCGTGCGCGATGAAATCTACGCTTCGGGCAGAATGGAAAAGGGAGAATGCAGGCAATGCGGATCGATCGAAGAAGGAAAATTTTTCTGATGCTGCGGTTGATTTTGGCCGCTGCTGCCGTTTGCCTTTTTATTTGGATCGGTCTTGTGATTTTCGTGACGATCAAGGAAAAAACAGTTCCCGAAGCCGATCCTTCCGCTACTCAAGCGATTGTCGTATTGGGAGCGCAGGTCCGGCAGGACGGTTCGCTGTCCGTTCAGCTGCAATGGCGGCTGGATAAGGCGCTTGCGCTTTATGCGGAGGCGCCTCAGCCCATCGTTGTCTGCGGAGCGCAGGGAACTAACGAGCCTGTGACCGAAGCAGCCGCCATGCGCGATTACCTGATCGCCCGGGGAGTGCCCCAAAGCGATATCATTATGGAAGACGCTTCCTTTAATACCCGTCAAAACCTGAACAACGCAAAAAAGCTGCTTGGGGATGAGAAAAGGCGGGTATTGATCGTTACCAGTGATTATCATCTTCCCCGCGCGCTGGCGCTGGCGAAGGATCTGGGGCTTGAAGCCTGTGGCGTGGGAAGCCCCATCAAGCTGATATACTGGCCCAAGAACCATTTCAGGGAAGCGCTGGCCTGGGTCAAGTATTGGCTGCAAAAGGCGGGCGTGCTGAGCGTTTGATCAGACTTCCTGATCGTCTTCCTTCAGGATCCAACGGGCGGCCTCGCGCCGGGAAATGCCCAGCGTTTCCATCACGTCCAAAAATTGGCATACGGCTTCGCCTGCGATCTCCTCACGAAGGGAGAAAATCATCTGCTCGTCCTCTGTGATAAAGGTCCCTGTGCCGCGGCGCGTCTGGCACAGGCCCTTTTTTTCAAGCTCCTGGTAGACCCGCGCCGCGGTGTTTGGGTTTACGTCAAACTGTTTTGCAAGCTCCCGGCTGCCCGGCAGCTTTTCACCCGGCTTTCGCTGTCCGGTGGCGATCTCGGTTTCCAGGGCGTTCATGAGCTGCATCCAGATCGGGATATCTGCTTTAAAGCGCATGGCTGTTCCTCCGTGTGGACGTGTACTATTAATGTAATACACTAATACACCGAAAAAGTCAATGGAATAGCCGGATTTTCAAAAAAGAATTTTTAAAAATTGCAGGTTTTATGTGAAAATGGTGTTGACAAACAGCCGGGAGGGCCGTATAATATTGCCTGTTCGTGATAGGAGGGATGAGCTTGCTGCTGGATGTGTCTCGCGCGCTGCGCAACCCCGGAGAGGCGATCCCCTTTACGCATCATGAGCAGATCGCGCCGCAGGATATCAACGGTGAAACGGTGACGTTTGATGATCCTGTTGAGCTGGAGGGTACATATACCATGTCCGGCAGCGATCTTACGCTGGAGGGCGTACTGACAGCCACGGCCCACTCCCGCTGCTGCAACTGCCTGTCTCCGGCGCAGGTCAGCCTGTCGGTGCCCTTCCGGGAGATTTTTACCAGGCTGGATCGTTTCCAGGAGGAAAAGGAGGACGATCCCGACCGCTGGGTGTTTTCCGGCTCAAAGGCCGAGCTATCTCACCTGGCGCTCACCCTGGCGCTGCTGGAATTGCCCATCCGGATCCTTTGCAGGCCCGATTGCGAAGGATATAAACAGATGGCGCCCCAGTACACCGTTCCGCAGAAAAGCAATCCCTTTTCTGTACTTGAGAATCTGCTAAAAAACGATCAGAATGATCAGGAGGTATAATTATGGCTCTGCCCAAAGGAAAAATTTCCAAAGCTCGTAAACGCAGCCGTCGCGCCAACTGGAAGCTGTCTCTGCCCGCCATCGTCACTTGCCCCCAGTGCCATCAGAAGATGCTGGCCCATCGCGTCTGCAAGAACTGCGGCTATTACAATGGCGTTCAGGTCATCGTAAAGGACGAGGAAAAGTAAGCTGAATATCGGCTTTCCCTGTGAAAAAGAGGAGTAGGGCGCATATACCATCAGAGAGGGCGGCGCTTTGGCTGGAATGCCGCCTTGGTTAAACGTCTGAAGGTCGCTTTGGAGGGAGACGGATGAAAAACAGTAGTCCGTCCGTTTGGCGAACGTTACAGCGCTCAAGAGGCGGCAAAGCATTTTGTCGCGAAGCAAGGTGGTACAACGGGTCGCTCCGTCCATGCAATGGACAGGGCGGCTTTTTCTATCAGGATCAAAAGGAGGGTGAAGCGCAACATGAGTGAATTCAATATGGAAAAACAATACAATCCCCAGGCTATCGAAGCCGATACCTATCGAAAATGGGAGGAGAGCGGCGCGTTTAAAGCCCATCGTGTGGAAGGCAAAAAGCCTTTCACCATCGTGATGCCGCCGCCCAATATCACCGGGCAACTGCATATGGGGCATGCTATGGACTGCACGCTGCAGGACGCGCTGACCCGCTATCATCGCATGAAGGGCGATCCAACCCTGTGGCTTCCCGGCACCGACCACGCTTCCATCGCCACCGAGGTCAAGGTTGTGGAGAAGCTTGCCAAGGAAGGGATCAAAAAAACCGATATCGGCCGCGAAGAGTTTTTGAAGCATGCCTGGGCGTGGAAGGCGGAGTATGGCGGACGCATCAGCCGTCAGCTGCGCCGTATGGGCTCCAGCTGCGATTGGAGCCGCGAACGCTTTACCATGGATGAGGGCTGCTCCAAGGCCGTGCGTGAAGTGTTTGTGCGTTTATATGAAAAAGGGATCATCTATCGCGGAAACCGTCTGGTAAACTGGTGTCCCTGCTGCAATACGTCGCTTTCCGACGCGGAGGTGGAGTACGAGGAAAAAGAAGGCAATTTCTGGCATCTGCTCTATCCCGTGAAGGAGACGGGGGAAATGCTGGAGCTTGCCACCACGCGTCCTGAAACCATGCTGGGCGATACCGCCGTGGCCATCAACGCCGCCGATCCGCGTTATGCCCATCTGCATGGCTGCCATGTGATATTGCCCCTGATCAACAAGGAAATCCCCATTGTCTGTGACGATCACGCCGATATGGAAAAGGGGACCGGCGTGGTAAAGATCACCCCGGCCCACGATCCCAATGACTTTGAAGTGGGTCAGCGCCATCAGTTGCCTCAGGTGCGCGTGTTCACATTTGACGGTCATATGACCGGAAAGGCCGAAGCTGAGAACGAAGAAAACGTGCTCGACTGCGGCAAATACGCCGGCATGACCACGCTGGAGGCGCGCAAGGCCATCGTGGAGGATCTGACCGCTCTGGGGTTGCTCAAATCCATTGAGCCCCTCAAGCACGAGGTGGGTACCTGTTATCGCTGCCATACCGTAGTGGAACCCATGCTGAGCAAACAGTGGTTTGTGAAAATGGAGCCCCTGGCCAAGCCCGCTATCGAAGCCGTGCGCAATGGAGAAACCAAATTTGTGCCCGATCGATTCAGCAAGATTTATTACAACTGGATGGAAAACATCCGCGATTGGTGCATCAGCCGCCATCTGTGGTGGGGCCATCGCATCCCGGCCTGGTACTGCGAAGACTGCGGTGAAACCATCGTTTCTCGGGAGGATCCCACGGTATGTCCCAAGTGCGGCGGAAAGCATCTGACCCAGGACGAGGATGTGCTGGATACCTGGTTCTCTTCCGCGCTGTGGCCTTTCTCCACGTTGGGTTGGCCTGAACAGACTGAGGACCTGAAATACTTCTATCCCACCAGCACGCTGGTAACGGGCTATGATATCATCTTTTTCTGGGTGGCCCGCATGATTTTCAGCGGCATCGAGAATATGGGAAAAGCACCCTTTGATACCGTGCTGATCCATGGTCTGGTGCGTGACGAGCTGGGCAGAAAGATGAGCAAATCTCTTGGCAACGGCATCGACCCGCTGGAAGTCATCGATCAGTATGGCGCAGATGCCCTGCGCTTCTCGCTGTGCATGGGCATCAGCCCGGGCAATGATACCCGCTACTCCACCGGCAAGCTGGAGTCGGCCCGCAACTTTGCAAATAAAGTTTGGAACGCCAGCCGATTCGTGCTGATGAATCTGGAAGGCAGGGAAACGCTGGAGGGCAAACAGCTGGAGTTGGCCGACCAGTGGATCCTGACCCGGTATCATGAATGCGCCGCCGATGTGACCCGCCATTTTGAGGATTGCGAATTTGGCATGGCGGCCCAAAAGATCTATGATTTTGCCTGGAGCGAGTTCTGCGACTGGTATATCGAACTGGCCAAGGGCGGACTGCTGGGTGAGGACGCCTCCCGCAAGGCCGCCGTGCGCGCCGTGCTCACTGAGGTGCTCAGCGGTTTACTGCGGCTGCTGCATCCCTTCATGCCTTTCCTGACTGAAACTGTGTACAAATTCCTGCCCGGCTGTGAAGAAGCCAGCTGCATGCTTTCCGCGTGGCCGGCAGCCGATGAAATTCCTTCCTTCTCCGCGGAAGAAGCCCGTATGGAAGGCATTATGGAAATCATACGCGCCGTGCGCAACCTGCGCGCTGAAATGAATGTGCAGGCAGGCCATAAGGCGCGGCTGATGATCCGTCCCTCCGAGGGCTGGCGTGAAGCGATCCAGGGCGCGGAGGTGTTCTTCAAGCGCATGGCAAGCGCTTCAGAACTGGATCTGCTGGATCCGGATCGGATCATTGAAGAAAAGACTGTAGGCGCGGTGACCAACGCCGGCGAGATCCTGATACCCTTGGGCGACCTGGTGGATATCGAAAAGGAAATCGCCCGACTGAATAAGGAACGGGACAGCCTGAATAAGGAGATAGCCAGGGCCGAAGGAAAATTGAGCAATCCCGGCTTTGTGAGCAAAGCGCCTGAAACGCTGGTAAATCAGGAGCGCGAGAAGCTGGAAGCCAACCGCAAGATGCTGTCAGCGCTTGAAACGCGCATTGAGGATCTGAAAAAATAATGGAATTCAAGCATGAGCCTGTACTTTTGAAGGAAGTGCTGGAATGGCTGAGTCCCGCGCCCGGCGGCATATTTGCCGATGGAACGCTGGGGGGTGGCGGTCACAGCGAAAAGATACTGCAAAAAATAGGCGATACCGGAACGCTGTATGGCATTGACCGTGATGAGGATGCCTTGCGGGCGGCGACAAGCCGCCTGCAGGGCTTTCCTGCCTTTCATGCCATTCATGGTAATTTTCACGATATCAAATCGCTGCTGCCGGAAGGGGTAAAGCTGAACGGCGGGCTGCTTGATCTTGGCGTTTCTTCCTATCAGCTGGACACGCCCGAGCGAGGATTTTCATACCATGAAGACGCGCCGTTGGATATGCGTATGGATCGTTCCGCCGGCATGACGGCGGCTGATTGGCTGAATAACTCAGCTGAACGGGAAATCACGCAGGCACTCTACGATTACGGTGATGAAAAATGGTCGGCCAGGATCGCCAAAATGATCGTGGAGCGCAGGGAGAAACAGCCGCTTGCCACGACCTTTGATCTGGTTGCCTGCGTGGATGCAGCGATCCCCAAAGCGGTACGCCGGAAGGATGACGGTCATCCGGCGCGCAGAACTTTCCAGGCGGTGCGTATCGCCGTCAACGATGAGATCGCGCCGCTGGAAAATGCGCTAAAGGATTGGATGGACTGTATTGCGCCGGGCGGACGCCTCTGCGTGATCACCTTCCATTCCATCGAAGACCGCATTGTGAAGCATGCCTTCCGCAGGATGCAGAATCCCTGCACCTGTCCGCCCAAGGCGCCCGTCTGCACCTGCGGTGCAAAGCCCGTTGCCCGCGTGATGGGCGGCGGCGCCATTCGTCCCACCGCGAATGAGCTGACCTTTAATCCCCGCGCCCACAGCGCCACCTTGCGCGTGGCGCAAAAGCTATAAGGAGACTGCGCCATGCTGTATGTTGTCGCCACGCCCATCGGCAATTTGGGGGATATGAGCCCGCGGGCTGTTGAAACACTGGAAAAGGTACAGCTGATCGTCGCCGAGGATACCCGCGTGACCATGAAGCTGACACAGCACTTTCATATCAGCACGCCGCTGACCAGCTGCCATCGGCATAATGAATTTGGAAAGGCGGAGCAGATCGTTCACCGTTTGCTGGAGGAGGGGATCGACGCAGCGCTTGTGACCGATGCCGGTACGCCCGCCATTTCCGATCCCGGCACGCATTTGGTTCATCTGGCGGCCGAAGCCGGAATTGAAGTGGTTGCCGTTCCTGGCCCCACGGCCATGGCTTCTGCCGTTTCGGTCTCTGGGATGGATGTGACGGAATTCACCTTCATGGGATTCCTGCCGCGGGAGAAGAAGGCCCTGCGGGAAGCACTTTGCGACGCTGCGGCGCGCACGCAGGCCGCCGTAGTGCATGAGTCTCCATTCCGTGTGCTCGATCTGATGGAAACGGTGGCTGAAACGCTGCCTGAAACCTGCGTAAGCGTCAGCTGCGATCTGACTAAGCTGCATGAATTGACGCTGCGCGGTACCGCGGCTGAGGTGCTGGAACAGATGCGCCGGAACGAAAAGACGGAAAAAGGCGAATATTGCATTGTTTTGGATTTTAGAAAGGTGCCGAAGAAACAGGAGGAGCATGCAGCGCCTGTGGGACTTGAGGCGCAGTTGGTGGAAACCATGCTGCGGGAGAATGTTTCCATACGGGAAGCGGGAAAGCTGCTCGTTGACCAGGGAGAAAAGAAAAACGCTGTATACGCCGCTTCGCTGCGGCTCAAGAAACTGTTCCAGGCGGATGAAGATGACTGATCCTCGCTTGCCATCCCATTTTGAATGAAAGGAGTCTCTGCAAATCCCGAAAGCAGCATCTTATGCCATATATTTTGACATTTATGTGGAAGGATGCTATAATGCCCCTGTCGATACCGGAAACGGATCGAACAATGAAACCATTTCAAGGAAAGTCGGGCATCCGTCAGGAGCCTGAACGGAGGAGAAAAATGAAAACTGCAAATCGTCGCGGAAATGTATTCAAGCTGACCCTTCTTGCCATGCTGACAGCCATCCTTGTGGTGCTTGCGCTGGTCAATATTCCGCAGCCGGCCGGACTCTCCATAACCTTTAACATGATCCCGGTCGCCATCGCGGCCATCGCTTTGGGTCTGCCGGGAGGCGCTGCGATCGGCGGCGCGTTCGGATTGATCAGCTTTCTGCAGTGCTTTGGCATCCTGGGATTCAGCGCAATGGGCGCCGCGCTGGTTGGCGTAAGCCCTGTGATGATGTTCATCCAGCGTTTCTGTTCCCGGGTACTGGTGGGCGTGATTTCAGCGCTGATTTTCCGCGCGTTGGATAAGCGGGGCGTTAAAACCCAGGTGAGCTGTACCGTTACCGGTTTTGCGGCCGCGTTTTTCAATACGCTGTTCTTTATGTCTCTGCTGGTATTGCTCTTTGGACGTACCGAGTATATGCAAACGATGATGGCGGGCCGCAGCGTGCTTGCTTTTATTATCGCCTCGGTGGGTATCAACGCCGTGGTGGAGATGATCGTAGCCGCTGTTGTGACCGGCGCCGTTGGTACGGCGCTGAAAAAATCCCATGTGATCTAAAGGGGAGACTGACCGTGATATTTACCATGGATGTGGGCAACACCAATATTAAAATGGGGCTTTTTAACGGAAAAGAGCTGATCAAATACTGGCGTTTGTCCACCAGCCGCACCAATACCAGCGACGAGTATGGGATACTGGTGACCAGCCTGTTCCATACCGATGGATTGAGCCGCAATCAGGTAAACGGCATCATGATTTCCAGCGTTGTGCCCACGGTGAATTTTACCATTGAGCACATGTGCAACGATTATTTTGGCATTACGCCGTTGTTTGTGATGCCCGGCGTGAAGACAGGGCTGAACATTCAATATGATAATCCCCAGGCATTGGGCAGCGACCGCATCTGCAACGCCGTTGCCGCGCATACATATTACGGTGCGCCCTGTATTTATATCGATTTTGGCACGGCCACGACCTTTGGCGTGGTCAATGAGAAGGGCAATTTCGTAGGCGGATGCATCTGCCCCGGCATCAAGATCGCCAGCGAAGCGCTGGTGCATGGTACATCGAAGCTGCCCAATTTTGAATTGATATGGCCTGAAACCGTGATAGGCCGCAACACCATTACCAACCTGCAGTCGGGCATGCTGTACGGCTTCGTTGGGCAGGTGGAATACCTGATTAAGCGTATGAAGCAGGAGCTTGGCCGCGATGATACCGTGGTGGTCGCCACCGGTGGCATGGCAAGGATGATCGCCGAGCAGACCAAAGCCATTGATTATATCGATGGACAGCTCACGCTGAAGGGGCTTCGGCTGATTTACGAAAGGAACACGGAAGGAGCATAAAGAATGCGGCCCCGAAGGACTGCAATGGATTATCGGTAATAACGCGACATGGGCTTGATGGGCTTATGCCGCGTTTTTTTGCTGCGGAAACCCAGCAGCCGTTTGAAACCCTTGACGCTCATCCAAATAAGAGCGATCATGGCGGCAAAAAACGCGATGATTTCCACTGACAGCCGCGGAAGCGGATTGGGGTCGTTTTCGGTATCTCGGATGATATCATCTAAATCAGGTACATCCAGCATGCGCTTGGCGATGCTCCGGGAGGCAAGCAGCTCGTATTCGATGGGCTCGCCGGTTTCTGGATAATAGGTCAGCGTGGCGATCACGTCGCCTGCGCTGATGGGCGCCACCGGTTCATGCACATACTCTATATTGACCAGATCGTTAAAATTGGCCACTAAATAATCCAGACGGCTTCTGAGGGTGATGATGGAATCGTTGCTGCCGCTGTCCAGCTTATTGAGCGAGAGTTCCAACTGTCCCAGCAGCGGATCGTCCAGAGCGTATTTGGAAACCTCAAGCACTTTGGGCTGCATGGCGTAGAGCTCGGAAACCGATACGTTGACATACTGGGAAAAGCCATATTCCATCAGCCTGCGGGTATCGCGCCAGCAGTATCGGTAATTGGACGCATCCCCGCTGCAGTGCAGTACCACGGAAATGAAGGTGATGCCATCCTTTTCGGCGGCGGCCACATAGCAATGGCCGGCGGCCGAAGTGTAACCGGTTTTGATGCCGATGGCGTAGGGGTAATAGGTGCTACTTTCGGGATTGCCAAAGAATTCCGCCATGCGAGAAGATAAATTGCGGGAACGGTTGATATTTGTTTGAGGTAGGTCATAGGAAGTGGTGCGGGCGATATCCCGGAAGGTCTCATCCTGCATGGCTTCCCGGATGATGATGGCCAGATCCCGGGCGGAAGTGTAGTGATTGCCGTCATGCAGGCCGTTTGGGTTGGCAAAATGCGTATTGACAAGGCCCAATGAATCCACATAGGAATTCATCAGCGTCACGAAGCCTTCTATGCTGCCGCCGATGGTTTCGGCAATCAGGTTTGCGCCCTCATTGCCTGAACGCACCATGGTAGCGTATAGAAGGTCGCGAAAAACGATTTCTTCTCCCAGGGACAGCGGTATTTTGGAGGATCCCTCTTCCACTTGCAGGGCCGTTTCGGTGGTGGTGACTGTTTCTTCCATATCGCCCAGCAGGAGACCAAGATACGTGGTCAGGATTTTGGTGGTGGAGGCTGGGTACAGGCGGGCGTCGGCGTTCTTTTCGTAGACCACCATGCCGGTATCAGCTTCGATCAGAATGGCGGCGAGGGCGTCTATATCCATATCGCTCAGGTTTTCCGGATGATCCGGATCGTAATCGTTTCCCGTCGCCAGCGCAGGCACGCCAAAGAGCGCTGGCAGCAGCAGGACTGCCAGGACCAGGCATGCAAAGCGTTTGCGCATACGAACAGATCCTCCCTCGGAAAATACCCTGCTATTTTATCATAAAGCGGGATAAAAGTACAGCCCCCATGCAGGGGCTGAGGGTTTGAAACAACGATCGGCTGTAGTTACAGGATCACCGGCTTTTCACGGAATATGGCGCCAAAGGGCTTTCCGGCGCCAAGATTCCAGAGGTCATCCGCTTGAATATCAAGATCCATATCATAGGAGAAGTTGTTTTGGGCGTTTGCAAAAATTGGAAATCCGTTATCATGGGCGGCGCGCAGCAGCGGGGAAGCTTCCTGACGAAAACCGAGAACATAGGCGTATTCCGGCGTTGGGGACAGCAGATCGCTCCGCGTGCCCAGCAAAGCGTGGGTCAGAAGTCTGCTGATTCGCGCATAGGAATAGCGTTTGCTTTTGACGGACAGGATCATTGCGTTTCTGTCCAGACAATTGGCTGCGGAAGACAGTTTGTTTTCAATACCTTCGGATAAGTCGGGCAGCTGAGAAAAATCCCGTTCCGAACGAAGCCGCCAGCGCAGCAGAGGATCAAGCGCATGCGGCGGATGAACGTCACCTTCGCTGACAGCGTGTTCCAACAGCGCTGCGGAAAAGGGCGGTACTGCGCTTTTGACCAGCGGCCAATCTCCTGCGGCGATCGCGCCGCGCACTGCGGTGGCGGACGGCAGCGGACCGTCGTCATGGAGCTGCGCGTCATGATACCGACCGGAACGCGGAACGGGATAAAGCGCCATATTGGCGTGCAATTTCAGGTTTGCCCGCGCGTAGCAGATCGCCAAAGATGCGTTCGGCATCGAGAATACATCCGGCGATACGTTCAGGGCCTTTGCCAGTGCAATTCCTTGGGCTTTTGGGAAACTGACGCCATCATCCAACGCTTGACGCAGGCAGGTCCGATATTCCTCCGTGGGATTTTCCAGCAGCATTGCCGCGGCGTCGATCCACGGAATGCTTTCAGCTTCCACGCCAAAGCTTAACGCCTGTACGCCCAACTGCTTCAATATCGATACGCCGCCTTGAGAAAACCGCTCCGCGTTGCTCACCGAAAAAGAAAAAGGCATTTGCAGCACCAGGTCAGCACTGGCCAGCAGCGCTGCCCTTGCCCGAAGATGCGGAGAAAACAGCGCGGGCATGCCTCGCTGTGTAAAGCGGCCGCTGATCACGCAGACGATAATATCCGCGCGGGAAATGCGGCGCGCTTGCGACAACTGCCAGGCATGCCCGTTGTGAAAGGGATCGTATTCAGCAATGATACCGCAGATTTTCATGTCATATTAATGCAGGGAAGCGGGATAAACGCCCTGATCATGCAGCTTCTTGAGCTCGTCGCGCACATAGGGTTTATCTTGCGGGTAGGTGATTCCAAACCAGGTTGCGCCGGTGGACAGAACGCGGACGGAAAGCACGCCCTTGCCCATGAGCTCGTCCACCATGATGGGCAGAAGGCATTCGGCTTTGATATCTTCGGGGGATACCTTGCGCAGGAAAGCGGAGAAGTAGTCGTTCATTACGTCGAAGATATCAGGCCTGAATCCCCAGAAATTCATGGATACCAGCGCGTCGGGATCGAGGATCACGCCTTCCGCGCTGGAAGCAGTATCCCGGATGGTGCCATCGGCGAAGGGCTGGATCTTGAAGGTTTCGGTCACCTTGAGCAGCTTGCCATTTTCCTGGGAGCATACGCCGCGGGTAACGGTGCCGTTTTCGCTGACGGTATTGCGCAGATAATAGCCCACCATGCAAGCCTCTCCCGCTTTCAGATCGTGCAGGCAGGCATACATGGAGGCAAAGCCGTCCACGCCATAGTAATCATCGGCATTGACCACGGCGAATGGTTCCTTGACGTATTTTTCAGCGCAGAGCACGGCGTGCACCGTGCCAAAGGGCTTGGTGCGTCCTTCAGGGATCTGATAGAAGGAAGGAACGCTGCTGAAATCCTGGATGGCATAATGGATTTCCACAGGATTTCCATCCCGATCCTTACAGGAAGCCACCAGACCGCCGCACAGCGCTTCGATCAAAGGCTGCATGTCTGGTTTGATGACAAAAACAAATTTGGAAAAACCGGCGCGAACGGCGTCATAAATGGAATATTCCATCAGCATTTCATGATTCGGGCCAATTCCTTCGGTCTGCTTATTGCCGCCGTAGCGGCTGCCCAGCCCGGCTGCCATGATGACCAGCGTCGTTTTCATGGAAGATTACCTCCTGATGTATGAAATACATATTCAGTATACTACAAAATAAAACGTTTGTCATTCTTTTAATTTTCTGATAAAAAGGTAAAAGCTGCGGCGAAAGGTTGCAATAAAAAGCTGTTTTATAGTATAATCTGATATGATAATGGTTTTATTATTCCATGTGAAAACGCGTCCTAAAAAACGAAAGAACGGCAATCGTATTGCATGTACCGAAAGATTACGCCGAAGGGAGAAAAACAATGAAGAGAATTCTGACCGGATTGGCGCTTTGCCTGGCGCTGACGCTTTTCGCCGCCGTGGGCTTTGGCGAGGTCTCCACAAATCTTTTTGGACAGAAAACCTATAATGAGAATAAAAAGGTGACGCGGCTCACGTATGTGGACGGCGCCGGCGTGCCGCAGATGGCGGACGACCTGGGATATGCCACTGTCCAGTATACTTACAAAAGCAATCGTCTTGTGCGCACCTCCTTTTATGATCTGGCGGGCAACCTGGTCAATTCTGCCGCGGGTTGGGCGGAATGCGCCGTGGAATATAACAGCCGGGGCAGCGTGATCGAGCGCGCGTATTATGACGCTCAGGGAAGCCTTGTCATCGGGCCCGAGGGGTATGCGCGTCAGACCAATGAATACGAAGCGAAAAGCCTGCTCGAAACGGTGAACTACGGTGCGGACAATCAACCGCTCCGTTCGGATACTCTGTTTTCCCGAATGGTGATCAATTATGTGATGGATGAAGCGATCCGCCGTCCTATCGAGCAGGTTTGGATGGATGCTGACGGATATGCCACCACAGGTCCGGAGGGATATGCTTTTATCCTGTATACCTATCAGGATAATCACTACATGCTTTCCAAATCCTTCTACGATAAAACCGGCGCGTTATATTACAGCGAAAAAGACGGCTATGCCAGCATGCAGCAGGAATACAACAACGGCAGATGCCGTCTGATCAGCTATTATAATAATAGGGGAGAGCTGGCGCCGGGCCCTGAGGGCTACGCGTATGTTCGATATTCCTATGAATCCGGTCAGGCAAATCCCATTCTGATCGAATACTTCAGCGCGGATGATACGCCCTATCTGGTCAGCAAAGGATATGCCGCCATTCAGCGCACATACGGTTCCATGGACTGGATCTCTACCGAGAGCTATCTGGGTACAAACGGGGAGCGCGTTCTGTCCACAGACGGCTGGTCAAAGGTGAAATACAGCTACAACAGCCGGAAAAACCTGGTCGATACGATTTATTATGACGAATACGATCAGAAAATGATCGTGGAAAAGCTGGGCTATGCCCAGGTAAAAAACACGTATAAAGACGCAAGATATGTGACGCTCAAAGAGTTTTTTGATGAAAATGAAAAACCCATCAACAGCGTGGATGGATATCAGCAGATTCAGTATACCCTTGGCACGAAGGGGCAAGTGCTTGGGCAGGTTTTCCGGGATGCCAGCGGTAAAAAAACC
This sequence comes from Clostridia bacterium, assembly GCA_017464225.1. The sequence continues at coordinate 15,281 of JAFUDW010000161.1, forward strand.
GCCGGAAAAGCCGGATACGCTGAAATCACCTATGAAAACGATGCCAATGGAAAACATATCGTATCCCGCTATTTTGATGTGGACGGGAATCCTTATGTGGATGCTAACGGCGCAGATGAACTTCACCAGGAGTGGGATGACGATGGACGTGAGATTGCCGCTTCGTATTATCTGAAGGGCGAACCTGTGAACGGCGTTAAGGGATACAATACGGTAAAAACCACATATAACGCCAATGGCAAAGCGCTGATCAAAGAATACTTTGATACAAACGACGACCCGGTGATGATTACCGACGGGTATGCATCCTATGTCAATGAATATGACGCCGAGGGAACGGTAATTGCCGTTCGGTATTATGATCTGTCTGGAAATTTGGTGGTTCCCAATGGAAAAGCCTTCGCATACAGCCGCAAGGTGACCAGCGCTGACGGGATGCAGATCACTACGACCACCTATGACGTCAACAATGAGCCCGTGAACGATACCAACGGCTGCGCCGTGACCGTGCAGGAGAAAAACAGCGAGGGCCGGGTGATCCGTGAATCCTGGTTTGACGCTGATGGGAATCCGGCAACAAAGGGCAATACCTATGTGGCGATCGCGCGGGAATATGACGCTGCTGGCAACATCATCGTTGAATCCTGCCTGGATGCTGACGGCAAGCTCATCAATAACAGCAAGGGATACGCTTCTGTATTAAAAGAGTATAACGAGAGTAAAAAAGCCATCCGCGAAAGCTGGCTGGATGCCGAAGGACAGCCGACGACAAACGGAAATACATATTTTGCCATTGCGCGGGATTATGACAAAGCCGGAAATATGGTTCGGGAAGAATATCTGAATGCTGAAGGCCAACTTGTCAATAACGCCGCCGGGTATGCCGTTCTGCAAAGAGAGTATGATAATAACAAGCGGATCATTCAGGAAAGTTGGCTGGATGCTGAGGAACAGCCCGCAACCAACGGAGATACATATTATGCCCTGCGAAGGGAGTATGACGCCAGCGGCAATCTGATCCATGAATGGTATTTGGATGCCTCCGGAAATATGATCCTCAACAGCCGCGGTTATGCGCAGGTGCGAAAGATCTATGATGAAAACAAGCATGCCATCCAGGAAAGCTGGTATGATACTTCGGATCAGCCTGCTACCAACGGCAATACTTATGTATCGGTTAAGCGCAGCTACGACGCGGCTGGAAACGTTATTTGGGAGCAGTATCTGGATGAGGATGGACGGACAATTGCCAACAATAATGGGTATGCTGCTTTGCAGCGCGTATATAACGTGAATAAAAAGGTGACCCGTGAAAGCTGGTTTGATGTCAACAGGCGGCCGACCATAAATGGCAATACATATTCCACCGTTCTCAAAGAATATGACGACAGGGGCAATACGGTTCATGAGCTGTACCTGGATGCCAAAGATCAGCCCATTGCAAACAGCAGCGGTTATGCGGAGACCCGTCGCGTATATAACGAAAAAAACAAGGCGATCCGCATCAGCTATTTTGATGCTGAGGGCAATCCCACGCAGATTGGCAATACCTATGTAACGATTCTGCGCGATTATGACGAAGCGGGGAATGTCATCCGGGAGCAATACTTGGATGAAAACGATCAGCCCATCGCCAATAAGGCCGGCTATGCGGAGGTTCGCCGGGTCTACAATGAAAACAAAAAGGTCACTCGCGAAAGCTGGTTTGACGTTGAAGGAAAACCGACCGTCAATGATAATATTTATGTGA
>JAFUDW010000162.1 GCA_017464225.1 Clostridia bacterium
GCCTTGCGCCCCGCGCTGTCCATGGGGCCGGTCACCCGGTCGTCGCAGCGCAGCTCGCCGTCGGTGCGGCTCATGGCTGCGGCTATCCACACCAGGGGATTGAACCAGTGCAGCGCGCAGCAGGCAAGCCGCAGCACGCCCCATAGATGGTCGCCGTTTTTCATGTGGCAAACCTCATGGGTGAGCACATGGATCACGTCCTGGGGGGCGGCTGTCAGCGGCAGGGCAATGCAGGGCTTTATCACGCCCACCAGGCAGGCGCTGGGCAAGGGATCGGTGAAGTACACCGGCACGGGCTTGACGCCGCGCTTGGCGCATAAATCGTTATACTGCTCCAGCAGCTTGCCGGTGATGGGCTCAATGCGCCCGGTCCGCAGTTTCAGCCGGAACCGTATGTTGCAAAGCGCGCTCCAGGCAAGTACCGCAATGACGCCCAGGGCATAGATCTTGGCCAGGGTGATGGGCAGCCGGGCGCTTTCCATATCCCAGGCCAGGCGGATGGCCCGGTTGCCCGCGGCGATATGGCTGCTGTTCCACAGCTGGTATCCCACGTCGGAAATGGCGTCGGTGAGCCGCACTTTCACCTGGCCCGCGATGGGGCGGATGGCCTGGTCCAGGGCGAAGGGCGAGCGGATGGCGTTGATCAGCGGATTGGGCAGCGACAGGGGCAGCAGGAGCCTGGCGGCCACCAGCAGCCAGCCGAAGCACAGGGCGGTATTGCCGATCTGCCTGCGCAGGAATTTTCGCAGCATCATCATCAGCGCAATGGCGATGCTGGCCATGATATTGGCTTCGATCAGGAAGTTGTATATCAGCGCGGTACGCATGGGCGTCTCTCCTTTGTCTTTTCTTTTGTATCTTCTTTCATATATACAGACGACGGAAACGGGCGGTTTGTATCACTTGCGGGCGGATTTTTTCATGGTGTCAATGATCTCCTGCATGTCCTCCACCGTCAGATCGCCGCTGGATACCAGATGGTTGATCAGCAGCGAGGCATCGCCTTTGAATACATGGCGCAGGAATTTGCGGGTTTGGTCGGCGGAAGCCTCATCCTTTGTTACCGCCGGGGTGTAGGTTTTGGCCGGGCCGGATTCATCCACCCGCACGGTGCCCTTTTCTTCCATGCGCTTGAGCAGCGTGATCACGGTATGCCGCGTCCAGCCGGTGCTGGGCTCCAGCGTCTTGGTGATTTCGGCCATGGTGCGGGGGGCGCGGTCCCAGAGCACTTCCAGGATCTTCCATTCGGCGTCGGTGCATTGTATGGGCATATCAGATGTACCTCCTGTAAAGAGTGGACAATTGTCTACGTAAAGAGTATACAACTGTCTACTGCGCGATGTCAACAGGGTATGGACTTTTGTTACAATTCGGACGGCCGCGCGGTGTCAGCGCGCCACCGTGTACCCGTTTTCTTCCAGGATATCCAGCGCGCGGTCAAAGCTTTCTTCCTTCACCAGGATATAATCGGTATTATAGGTGGAAACCGCAAACAGGCCAATGCCGTTTTGCGCCAGCAGCGTGGAGAGGCGGGCCAGGATGCCGATCAGCGAAAAATCCAGTACGCCCTGGATACGGAAACAGCGCCAGCCATCCTCCCGGGCCGCTGCCTGGGCGGGCGCGTCGGCCGTTTTGCATACCAGGGAAAGCTCCTCGTCGGTTTTGGCGATAAAGTAAAAATCCCGGGTCAAATCCATATCGCTTTCGCGGCTGAGCCGGCATACAGAGAGGGCGTGGGGCAGGGCTTTCAGCGTCATGGAGCCATTCCTCCTTTATTGTTTTTATTTTATGGAACATGCGCGCCGCTGTCAAATGCCGAATTCCCATGAAAAAAATGAACTGGCATTTATGGACGGGATGCGGTATGATAGAGGCATGGGATTGTGAAGGCGCGGATTTGCCGTAAACCCGGCAAGGAGTGCCTTTTCAATAAATACATTGCAGTAAAAACTGCAGAAGGAGCGTACCCATGAAGAAACTCGTTTCCCTGGTCATCGCGGCAATGATGATGCTGACCTGCGCTTCCGCGCTGGCCGACACAGAGCTGGTGGTATTTGCCGCCGCGTCCATGACCGAGACTCTGAACGCCATCAAGGAACTGTACGAAGCCCAGAACCCCGGCGTGACGCTGGTGTACAACTTTGATTCCTCGGGCACCCTCAAAACCCAGATCCAGGAAGGCGCTGACTGCGACGTGTTCATTTCCGCCGGGCAGAAGCAGATGAACCAGCTGGATATCACCGCCGATGCCGCCGTGAATACCGAGGGCCTGGACTTTGTGCTCCAGGGCAGCCGCATCAACCTGCTGGAAAACAAGGTGACGCTGGTGGCCGCAGAGGGCAAGGAAGTGGATTCCTTTGATACGCTGGCCCAGCTGCTTCGGGACGGCGGCGTGCTGCTGTGCATGGGCAACAGCGATGTGCCCGTGGGCCAGTACACCCAGAAAATCCTGGCCTATTATGAGCTGAATGAAGAAGAGCTGGCCAATGCCGGCAAGATCACCTACGGCACCAACGTGAAGGAAGTGACCACCCAGGTGAAGGAAGCCAGCGTGGACTGCGGCGTGATCTACGCCACCGACGCATTTTCCGCCGGCCTGACCGTGGTGGATGAAGCCACCCCCGAAATGTGCGGCCAGGTGATTTATCCCGCCGCCGTGCTGAATGTGTCCGCCAATCCCGAAGCGGCCCAGGCTTTCCTGGATTACCTGACGGGCGAGGAAGCCGGCGAAATCTTTGCCGCCGTGGGCTTTACCCAGATCAAAGGGGAATAATCAATCCATAAGGGCAGGGGCCTGCTGAGCAGGCCCCTCTGAGCATCGACAAAGTCGATGCTCCCGAAGAAAATGAAGTTTCATTTTCTTCGGA
>JAFUDW010000163.1 GCA_017464225.1 Clostridia bacterium
CCAACGACAACCCGTTCACGGGTAGCAAGTAACAGTTTACGCAGGAGGCAGACCGTATTAGCGCCTGCGAGGGCGCTGCTAGTATTCTAGGGCTTTGCCCGCATATGAAAAACCACCGGCTTGGCCGGTGGATGATTATTTCCTTTTCTGGCGGCATTCGCGATCATACCGTCCGCGGCTTTATTAGGATATTCAGTCATTCCCTCAAAAAAGCCATTCTATTTGGGCCTTCATTTTTGTTGATTCTATCAGGTATTTTGAAATAAGCTATTGACCTGGAGTTAACTCCAGAGTATATAATGATCAAGGATCATGGATCAAAAGAGAGGGAAGGGGTGCGGGGATGACGATTGCTCAGGCAGCAGAGAAGTTTGATTTGACGCCGGATACGCTTCGGTATTATGAAAAGATTGGCTTGATTCCGCCCATTCAGCGAAGCGCAGGTGGTATTCGCAATTATACGGATGATGATTGCGGATGGATTTCCTTCATAAAATGTATGCGCTCAGCTGGTGTGAGTGTAGAAACGCTGGTTGAATATGTACGTCTATTCCATGAAGGTGACAGCACGATAACTCAGCGAAAGCAGCTACTGATGGATGAACGGGGAAAGATCGTGATGCGGATCAAAGAATTAAACGATGTGCTTTCCCGCTTGGATTGGAAACTGGAAGGATATGAGGAACGATTGCTGGCTTGTGAAAAAGGCTTGCGCCGAAAGGAGGAACAATCGTGAAACGACTATTCATTCTCTTTCTATGCCTGGCTCTCTTTGGCAGCGCAGCCTTGGCTGAGGACGCGGTGTCCTCCGCCACATTGTCAGTCACTGCCCTGCCCGAGCTCAAGGCGGCGGAAAGCCCCGTCCTGGTCGCGTACTTTTCAACGGATGATACGATCCGCGCCGCTGCATATATCGTTGCTGACACGCTCTCAGCCGATCTGTTTGAAATCCAGCCGGCGGAACCCTATACGGATGAGGACTTGAATTACCGCGACAGCGGGTCCAGGGCGACGGTTGAACAGCGAGACAGCATGGCCCGCCCTGCGCTGTCCACGCTTCCCGATAACATCAGCCAATATGATACGCTGATCCTGGGCTATCCCATCTGGTGGGGGCAAGCGCCTAAAATCATTTATACATTCCTGGAAAGTATAGATACCACCAACCTGACGATCATTCCATTCTGTACCTCCGGCTCGTCGGGCGTTGGCGCCAGCGACACGAACCTGTATGCGCTGACAGATTCCAGCGCCGTGTGGCGGCGAGCGGTAAGGATCGACAATGGCAATACCGAGGAGAATATCCGGGCCTGGGCGTCATCGTTGGGGATTTTCAAGGAGGAAGCAAATGTGTTTTATCTTCATGTGAACGACGCGGTGCTGCCGGTGACCTCCTCCGACAATTCATCTGCTGAAGCTTTGTTGGAGCTGCTTCGCCAAGGGGACATCTCCGTTTCCATGCGCGACTATGGGAATTTTGAGAAGGTGGGGCCGTTGGGAACGAACCTGCCAAGAAATGATGAAGACATCACCACAACGCCGGGGGATGTGATCCTCTATCAGGGCAATCAGATCACCATTTATTATGATGTGAACCGCTGGGATTTTACGAAGCTGGGACACATTGACGGGATCAGCCAGGCGGAACTAAAGAGTATTCTGGGCAGCGGAGACGTAACGGCCGTGCTGTCCGTGAACCCATAAAACGAGAGGAGAATGGATATGAAAAAACTTGGATTTGGCCTCATGCGGCTGCCGGTGAACGATCCCATGAACCAGGCGGATGTTGACGTGGAGCAGGTCAAAAAAATGGTGGATCTGTTCATCGAAAACGGCTTTACCTATTTTGATACCGCTTGGATGTATAACAATTTTGCCAGCGAAAGCGTGGCGAAGGCCGCTTTGGTGGATCGTTACCCGCGGGATAGCTTTACCTTGGCGACCAAGCTGCACAGCGCCTTCTTCAACAGCCTTGAGGATCGGGACAAAGTTTTCAACGAGCAGCTGCGCAAGACGGGCGCCGGCTATTTTGATTACTACCTGCTTCACGGGATCGAGGCCGGCAGCTATCCGCACTTTGAAAAATTCGATTGCTTCAACTGGCTGCTGGACAAGAAGGCCCAGGGGCTGGTGAAGCATGCAGGCTTTTCCTTCCACGATTCACCGGAATTGCTGGATGAAATCCTGACAAAGCATCCTGAAATGGAGTTTGTGCAATTGCAGATCAACTACCTGGATTGGGAAAGTCCATGGATTCAGTCCCGCAAAGTGTACGAGGTGGCGGTCAAGCACGGGAAGCCCGTGATCGTCATGGAGCCGGTAAAGGGCGGCACGCTGGCAAAGGTGCCGCCGGAAGCGGAAAATTTACTGAAATCGGCTGCGCCTGACTTGTCCGTTCCTTCCTGGGCCATTCGCTTTGCCGCCAGCCTGCCCGGCGTGATGGCGGTCCTCTCCGGTATGAGCAGTATTGCCCAAATGGAGGATAACCTGAGCTATATGAAGGATTTTCAGCCGCTTACAGAAGAGGATGTGGCGCTGACAGAGAAAGTTGCCGCCATCATCAACGCTCAGATCGCCGTTCCCTGCACGGGCTGTTCCTACTGCACAGGCGGCTGTCCCATGCAAATCGCCATCCCCAAATATTTCAGCCTGTACAATGAGGATATGCGTGAAAATCTGGCGGAAAAAGGCTGGACGGTGAACTTTACCAACTATGATAAGCTGACGGAAAAATTCGGGAAAGCGGGCGACTGCATCGGCTGCGGTCAGTGCGAAAGCGTCTGTCCTCAGCATCTGCCCATCATCGAAAAACTGCGGGATGTTTCCGCTCATTTCGATCATTGATCCTGCAGCGGTTCAAAGAAAGGAACGCCCCGGCATACTTGCGGGAAGATTTCGGAGCAAAGCTTATATTCCGGATGAACCGTCTGAGAGGGTCTCAGGAAATAAGGAGTTGAAATACAATGAAAAAGATGATACGGTTTTTTTGCCTGACGCTCCTGCTTTCTTTGATTTGTTCCTGTGCCTTATGATGAGCAGCATCCTGCTGAACCCGCAGCTATTATTCTATTCGGCTGCGTTGGGACAAACAGCGGTCGTTATTCGCTTTGTCAGCTGCTTTCTGTGCGGATGCGTCGCCGGGTAGCTGATCCGCCTGCTTTACAGCGGAAAGGGCAAATCCTTCTTCGATTTCACCGGCTTTCGGGAAGGGAAAAGCCGGGATACCGACCCCAATATGCTGCTGGCCGCGACCATCGGGGTGCCCGTCTATATGTGCGGAGGCGGCACCATTCCGCTGCTCCAGCAATAGCTGGCGGACGGCATGAGCATGGGCAGCGCGGCGGCCTTCATGATCACCGGCCCAGCCACGAAAATCACCAACCTGGGCGCCATGAAGATCGTGCTGGGCTGGAAACGGTTCATCCTGTATCTCTTGTTCTCCATGTTTTTTGCATGGGGCACGGGGATGATCGTGGACTTTATACCATGATCCCACGGAAGGAAGTATGCCCGGCATGATGCAAGAGATGAACAGCTTATGATTTATATCATCCGACACGGAAAAACCGCTATGAACCAGGCAAACGTCCTCCAGGGGCGCAGCGACTGCCCCCTGAGCGAGGAGGGCGTCCGTCAGGCGGAGGAGGCCGCAAAGCGGCTGCGGGGCATCCGGTTTTCTTATGTATTCAGCAGCCCGCTGATCCGCGCCGTTCAGACGGCCCGGATCGTTGCGCCCTGCGTTTCCCCGAAGCTTGACGATCGGCTGATCGAGATGGATTACGGCCCTTACGAAGGCGTCAGCCTGGATCATATGCCGCCGGAGATCCTCACTTTTTTCAGCGACTTTATCCGCAATCCTGCGCCCCAGGGCATGGAACCCCTTGCCGACGTGGTAAAACGGGCGGGGGCATTCCTGGAAGAGATCCGCTTTTTGCCCGGCGATATCCTGATTTCTACCCACGCCATTGCCATGAAGGGCTTATTGGAATATCTGACGCCTGACGCCCAGGGGGCCTTCTGGGGAAAGTACATCGGCAATTGCGCCATCTACGCGGTGGAAAATCAATACGGGAAATACTGCATGGCGAAAGAATTACGCAGTGGGGAAGAAGCAAAGAAGACGCGGGGCGAATAGAACACAGGAGGGAAATTGATATGGAATACAGGCTTTTGGGAAACACCGGACTTCGGGCCAGCGTGATCGGCATGGGCTGCGAGGGCATGAGCGAGGAAAATTACCGCATGTGCGGCAAAATGTTCGATGCCGCGGAAGAATTGGGCGTGAACTATTTTGATCTGTACGCCTCCGATCCTCAGCTGCGAAAAGCTGTGGGGCAGGCTTTGAAGGGACGGCGGGAAAAGTTTATCATCCAGTCCCACATCTGTTCCGTATGGAAAAACGGCCAATACCTGCGCACCCGGAATTTGGATGAGGTGAAGGCCGGGTTTGAGGAAATGATGGCCCTTCTGGACGTCGATTTCATCGACGTGGGCATGATCCATTACTGCGACGCCATGGCCGACTGGGAAACCATCGTAAACAACGGTATCCTGGATTACGCGAGAGAGCTCAAGCGGCAGGGCAGGATCAAGCACGTTGGCCTGTCCAGCCACAATCCGCTGGTGGCGGAGCGGGCGATCCATGAGGGCGGCATCGAGGTGCTGATGTTCTCCGTGAACCCCTGCTATGATCTCCAGCCTGCCAATGAGGATGTGGAGGAGCTTTGGAACGACAGCAATTATGAAAAGCAGCTGACCAATATGGACCCGGACCGGCAGCGGCTGTACGAGGTCTGCCACCGGAAAGACGTGGGCGTCACGGTGATGAAAGCCTTTGGCGGCGGCGATCTGCTGGGCAGCAACCAGATCGCCGGCGTCAAGCTGACGGTGAACCAGTGCATCGCCTATGCCCTGTCCCGCCCGGCGGTATCGGTGGTGCTGGCGGGGGCTCACAGCGTGGAGCAGCTAAGGCGCAGCGCCGCCTATTGCGAGGCCGGCCCGGAAGAAAGGGATTACGCCGCCGCCTTGGCTTCTTTCCCCCGGGTCAGCTGGGTGGGCAAGTGCATGTATTGCAGCCACTGCGAGCCCTGCCCCAAATTCATCGATATCGCCTCTGTCACCAAATTCCTGCATCTGGCGCAGGCCCAGGGCGGTATCCCGGAAACCGTCCGGGAACATTACAAGGCGCTTGCCCATCACGCCGGTGACTGCATCCAGTGCGGCGCTTGCGAAAGCCGCTGCCCCTTCGGCGTGCAGATCCGGGAAAACATGAAGCAAGCCAAAGAAGTATTTGGATACTGATGCTGAACGCTGCATAAAGGCGGACACCTGAAAACAGGAATTTGGTGGGAGGAAGGACGTTAAGTGGCGCCGCCCCTTAAGACCCCTGCCAGGCTGCGGCGGATGTTACTTGGCGTCGTAAACGGGCAACTTCCCGCAGTTGATTGAAATTGGGTGGACGCAAAGAGCGCATCGGAAATACGCCGCAACGCAAAAACGACTGGAAACGAGCAAGCTCGATCCAGCCGTTTTGCATATGCGGCTATGACGCTGACGCGTCATTGACGTCGGCAAGCCGCCGTCATTTCCGGCGCGGATGATACGTTGAAACTTTCAATATCAAACCTCAGTCTGAGGTAGGCACGCGCAGCGGGCCGAGGATTGCCCAGCAATCCCGAAAATGGCAAGGGTGGGCGCCGGATCGCTGCGCGTCTGCCATCCAGTCCACGCAGAGCGGCAGGGACAAAGCGGCTTTTCGCTGCGGAAGCGAGCCTGTCAGATGAGCGAGACCTCCATGCGTTCGCCCAAACGGAGGACTTTGTTTGCGGGCTGCTGGGGAAGCGCGGCGCAGGCTTGAACAAAATCCTCGGGTTCAGCCGTGTTTCCACGGACCATATCGTAATGCATGGGGATGGAAAGCCCAAATTTCAGGGAAGCGGCCAGGCCGGCTGCCTCCTCGGCATTCATATTGCCCACGATCCCCCGGGCGTGCCGTTCCGCATCTCTTCCATTGATTGGCATGAAGGCGATATCGGCCGAACCGGCATCGCGTAGATCGGAAAGCAGGCGATCTGTTGCCAGCGTATCTCCCGCATGGAAGATCCGCAGATTGCCCAGCGTAAAATGATAGCCCAGGAAATAATGGCGTCCGGCCTCGTCCGTGCAATATTCTTCGTGCGCCGCGGCGATGGGCAGCGCCGTATCGGATGGAGAGAGGGGAATGGGGCGCCCGGCCTCGGCGGCGATGATCCGCGACGGGGCAATGCCGCCGTCGATCAGCACGTTAGCTACCGGCGCAGGGACGACAAAGCGGGTTTTATCGCTGGCTTTGCTGATGGGCAGCAGCGTTTTCATGTTCAAATGATCGGCGTGATTGTGCGAGCAAAAAACATAATCGGCAAAGTCCGCCGTTTCCGGAGCAAACAGGGGGGGATACAGCCGCCGGGTATGCCCTTGCGCATCCGTTAAATCGTTCAGCACAGGATCGATAACGATGGCAAGCGCGCCGTGACGGATCACAAGCCCCATTTGGCCGATATACCATATTGTTACTGCATCCGCGGCAGGCAATGTTTTCATGCTGTCCGGCAGCAGGCGGAAATCCTTTGTTTCATTTGTGATGATTCGCATTTGTTCTCCTCCGCTGAAAAGGTAAGGAACCTGTGAACGGCGTCAACGATCACTTGATTATCCCATTCCATTATAAAACGATTGCGTATAATAATCAAGAGCAAATTTGCATTTTGTTTGCATAAATCAGTGTAAATAAATTAAAATTTGGACTTATACGACAAATAGTGGGAAATTAAATGAAAAAAATTTAAAAAAGCTGTTGACAACTCGCTTCTATGTCTGTATACTAAAGACAAACGATTGCGTAATCCGATGCCAAGGATGCGCACGGGACCGTTGAAGCCTGTTTCCCATTACACGACCATGAAAAAGGAGGATACCATGAAGAAGATCGTTGCCCTGGCCCTGAGCGTCATCATGCTGCTGTCCCTTGCAGCCACCGCCTTCGCCGCCGAAAAGACCTATACCCTGAAGATCGGCGTCGTGATCACCGCCGACGACCCGCTGTTCGCCGGCTTGCAGGAAATGAAGAAGGAAGCCGAGGAAAAATCCGGCGGCCGTCTGAAGATCGACCTGTATCACAGCTCCCAGCTGGGCGATACCGGCGAGGTCGTGGAACAGGCCGTTGCCGGCGCCAACGTGGGCACCATTGCCGGCGCTCCCTTCCTGGAGGGCTACTGCAAGGATTTCGGCATGCTGATGGGCCCCCTATGTCATGAAATCCTATGAAGACTGCCTGAAGCTGATCGGCTCCGATCTGTACAAGGGCTGGGTGGATGAGATCGAGCAGAACGGTCTGCGCGTGCTTTGCTTCAACTATCAGCAGGGCGAGCGCTACATGTGCACCAATAAGCCCGTTGAGCATCCCGCCGATATGAAGGGCCTGCTCATCCGCACCTTCTCCTCCGATCTGCCCCTCAAGGGCATTGAAAAGACCGGCGCCGTGGGCAGCACGCTGACCTGGGGCGAGGTTTACACCGGCATTTTCCAGAAGGTCATCGATGGATGCGAAGTGCAGATTTCCTCTTATTCCGGTTCCTCCATCGTGGAAGTCGCGCCTTACGTTGCGCTGACCGGCCATTTCCAGATGCTCTCCGGCCTGGTTGTGGGCGCCGATTGGTATGATTCTCTTCCCGACGACCTGAAAGAGATCCTGGACACCGCGGCTTATAACGGCGGCGTGTACGCTTCCAACAAGGTGTATGAGGATGAAGCCGCTTACATCGAAAAGGAAAAGGCCCGCGGCGCGATCTTTACCGAAGTGGACCGCAGCGAATGGGAAGCCTGCATGGATTCGATCTATGACGATCTGGGCCTGCGCGATCTGAAGAACCAGATTGACGAGATCCTGGCAGCCGACTGATCACAGAACAAGTCCGGATTGATTTGAAAAAGCAGCTGCTGCAGACGAAAGCCGCGGCAGCTGCTTTTCATCCAAGGCAGAACAGGAGGCCATTGTGCTAAAGAAGTTTGATAAAACCCTGCTGAAGCTGGAGCTGGTTTTCTGCGAAGTCCTGATCGTCGTCCTTGTGCTCGTGGTATTTATGAACGCCGTACTGCGGCTCTTCAAAAATCCCATCAGCTGGAGCACGGATGTCGCCCAGCTCATATTCGCCTGGATCAGCTTCGTTGGCGCGGATATGGCGCTCAAAAAGGACAAGCACGCGGGCGTGGATATCATTACAAGCCGTCTTTCTCCCAAAGTAACGCGTATTTTAAGCATCGTCACCTATATTGCCATCATCGTCTTCCTGGTGATCATCGGCCGCGCCGGCGCCGGGCTTGCCATCAAGAATATCAACCGCAAATTCCATTCCATGCCGATTTCCTATTCCAGCGTGACGTTTTCGGTGCCCGTCGGCTGCCTGCTCATGGGCTATACCTGCGTCCGCAAGCTCATGCAGCTGATCGGCAAAACGCCCGATCCCTACAAGGATGAGCTGGAAGACCCGGAAATCCAAGAGGAGGAGGAGCTATAAAATGCTGTTGGTTTTTGTGGTATTCTTCGTACTGCTGCTGATGAACGTTCCTCTGGCCTTCGCGGTCGGAATCGGCGGCCTGGTCTTCTTCTTCCAGGACGGGCTGACCAGCATGGTGGCCATCAATAAGATCGTCAGCATGTCCCAAACCTTCTCGCTGCTGGCCATGCCCTTCTTCATTCTGGCCGGTAACATGATGAACGAATCCGGCATCACCAAACGCCTCATTCGGTTCGCGCTGGTGCTGACCGGTCATTTCCGCGGCGGCCTGGCCCATGTGAGCTGCCTGCTCTCCGCCTTGATGGGCGGCATTTCCGGCTCCAATAACGCGGACGCGGCCATGGAATGCCGCATGCTGGGCCCCTCCATGGTGCGCCGCGGGTATGCCCCCGCCTTCACCGCCGCTGTGATCGGCATGACCAGCCTGATCACGCCCACCATCCCCCCGTCCCTGGGCATGATCCAATTCGGTACGGTGGGCGAGGTCAGCATCGGCCGCTTGTTCGCGGGCGGCATCGTTCCCGGCATCCTGCTGACTGTCGCCATGATGGTCACCAGCACGCTGCGCGCCAAGAAGCTGGGCTATGAGCCTGTCTATGAGAAGCGCGCGCCGAAAGAGGATATTTGGAAGGCTTTTAAAGGTTCCATCTGGGCCCTGCTCTTCCCGGTCATCCTGATCGTGGGCATCCGCTTTGGCCTGTTCACCCCCACCGAAGCCGGCGCCTTCGCCGTGGTATACGCCTTTATCATCGGCAAGTTCGTTTACAAGGAGCTGACCTTTGAGGGTCTCAAGCGCGTGCTGAAAAACACCGCCCTGGATAACGGCGTGGTCATGCTGATCGTCATGCTCTCCGGCCCCTTCGGGTACGCCATGGTTTACGACGGCCTGCCCGTCCACGCGGCGGAATGGATCGCGGGCATCAGCGCTTCTCCGATCATCAGCTTGCTGATCATCTTCGCCTTCCTCATCGTAGCGGGCATGTTCATGGAAGCGACGGTCAACCAGCTGCTGCTGACGCCCATCTTTTTGCCCATTGTCAAATCCCTGGGATTCGACCCCGTCTGGTACGGCGTGATCCAGGCGACGCTGGTCTGTATGGGCGGAATGACGCCGCCTGTGGGCGTTACCATGTACACCTGCTGCTCCATGATGAAGTGTACGGTGGAGGATTATGTAAAGCAATCGCTGCCATACCTGCTTGCCGTGGGCGTCGTATTTGCGCTGCTTATCATCTTCCCGCAGCTCATCACGTTCATCCCCAACCTGATTTTCGGAAAGTAACAAAATACAATAAGGCGGCAAAATCCCATCTAAGCAGGGGTTTTGCCGCTTTTATGCAATACGGACGCAGTATCGCGCCGTCATTGTGCATAGTCTGGCTTTGATGTCATGACGCGGACGCAAAAGCCCAAATATCCTTGACAGGAGGTTTGCTTTCCCATAAAATAGATGCAGCAAACGATTGAAAGCGAAGGAGCCAAGATGGTCAGTATCAAAGAGGTTGCCGAAAGAGCGGGCGTTTCATCCAGCACCGTATCAAGACTTCTTTCCGGCAAGCTGTCCGTAAAAAGCGAAACGCGGGCACGGATCATGCGGGCGGTGGAGGAGCTGGATTACAAGCCCAGTCTGATGGCGAAAAGCCTGCGAAGCGGGGAAAGCCGCCTGCTTGGCTTCATCATCCCCAATATCGTGCGCCCCTTTTATCCCCAGGTCATGAAGCACCTGGAGGATCTGGCTTACCAGAGCGGCTATAATATCATCCTCTGCGACGCTTCCGAGAGCACTGAAAAAGAGAGCGAATTTTTGCAGTCTCTGATCAGTCTGCGCGTTGACGGCATCGTTTTTTTGCCTTCAACGGAGGAGACAAAACATATCGTCCCTTTTGTGGGCAAGCTGCCCATCGTTGTGATCAACCGCAAGTTTGATATCGGCTTGCCCTGCGTTTTGCAGAATGATTACGAGGGAGGATATCAAATCGGAAAACATCTGTGCGAATCGGGCCACAGGCGGATCGCCTGCGTGATCGACAACCGCAAGCGCAATTATAATATTGAGCGGTACGAAGGGTTTTGCCGGGCAATGCGGGAAAACGGCATTGCCGATTATGAGGATTATATCGTCCGGGGCGTGCGGTCGCCCGAGGAAGTGCCGGAGAAGCTGCTGGCCCTGCTGAAAAGGGAAAACCGGCCGACGGCGGTGTTTGGCTTTGACGATACCCTGGCCTACGGCGCGTATCAGGCTGCGCATACGCTGGGCCTGCGCATACCCGAGGACCTGGCGGTGGTGGGCTATGACGATCTGCCCTTTTCCCAATACATGATCCCCAAGCTCTCCTCATATAGTATCCCTTTTAAGGAAATCAATAAGATGGCGCTGAACATCCTGCTGGAGAATATCCGGGAGAGAACCAGCTCCGGCAATACCGTGGTCCGCGTTTCCGGCGGACTGGTGATCCGGGCGTCCTCCGCGCCCGCGCCGGAGGATGGATAAGCGCGCATGATGATTTAACAGGCTGATAGCTGTCAGCCGAGCATAAACGCGTCTATTTGGGCCAATACCGCCGCATCTGTCTGATAGGAAAAATCGTCCGCATTCAGACGGATAACGTTGCCGGGAACGCGTTCTTCCCGGGATCGCTCCAAAGCGCGTTTGAAAGCGTCCGGGTCGTCCAGGGCCACGCTTAAATGCGCCGGATGCCTTTTTTTGTTTTGGATCCGGTTCATAAAACGCTGATGCAGTATTTCGGCATCCCCGCGGATCACAACGGTAAGCGCGTCATAGCCGTTCTCGTCCGCCGTTTGATGGAGCCGTTCCAGCTCTGCGGTATGGAAATTGGATTCAAGGATGAGATCTTTATTCAGTTTCGCAAATTCCGAAAAAATAAAAAGCATGAGGTCCATGGACGCGCGGGATAAGCGCAGGTTTTCTTCCCTGCTTGAAAATCCGATCGCATCCCCCAAGACCTCCTTGATCGAATCTTTAAAAAAGAGATTCGTATCGTATCTTTTGTTTAAAATTTCGGCAAAAGTGGATTTTCCGGCGGCCAAGTCTCCTGTGATCAATAGAAGTTTTTTCATATAAATCCCCCGGCGAACGCTTTATATCGCGCTCATTTTACCATATCGCGGGAGGCATATCAATATGTGAGGGGTGGCGAAGCGGGCGGGAAGCAGGGAAGACAATATTGGCTTCTAAAGGGACGAAAAAAGCCGCCCGAATATCTGGGCGACTTACAAGGGAAAAGAAAAAGTATAAAGCCCATCGCAAAAACGATCATCATGAGAAATCTTTATCTGCGCACCGATTCATGGTATAATCAATATGCCGCGCACATGTGGTTTTGTTTTCGGCATCGCATTTTCAAACGGATGTTTGCCCCGATCCGCTTGGATACAGCATGAGCGAAAGCATATTTTGACGGTTTCAATCGGGAACGCGAGGAAAGGATGGATACCCATGAAGCAGCTGTTGAAAAACGGAAAAATCTATGACGGCGCGGGAAACGACCCCTTTACGGGCGATATCCTGCTGCAGGACGACAGGATCCTCCGCGCAGCGCCGGGCATTGAGGAGGCCGCCGATCGGACGGTCGATCTGGGCGGCGCGTCGGTGGCGCCGGGCTTCATTGACGCGCATTCCCATAACGATTGGTTCGCCCTCAAGGCCGATAGCTGCCCTATTTTAAGCCCTTCCTGCTGCAGGGCATCACCACCTTTGTGACAGGCAACTGCGGCATATCCGCCGTGGGGTTTGAGCCGGGCTGCGCCTACCTGGACAAGCTGGGCGGCGGGCTGTTCAATTTCAGCGGCACCACCGGGCAGTACGGCAGCATGGAGGAATACTTTGCCGCCATGGATCGGCATATGCCCTGCAATATGGCGCTTCTGGCCGGGCACTGCACCGCCCGGGCGGCTGTGGGCGGCAACGAGAACCGCCGCCTGACGCCCGAGGAGGAAAAGGGCATGCTAAGGATCCTGGAAAAGGCGCTGCAGCAGGGAGCGGCGGGGCTTTCCCTGGGGCTCATGTACGAGCCCGGCCTGTACGCCGACGTGGAGGAGCTTAAAAAGGTGGCGGCGCTCTGCGTTAAATATAACAAGCCGCTGACCGTTCATCCCCGGGCCGAGTCAAAGGTTTCCATGGCTTATCCCCAGCTGCTGGGCCGCTCCCATCTGCTGCGGGCCTTTGACGAGCTGGTGGAGATTTCCCGCGGCACCAACCTGAAATTGCAGTACTCCCACGCCATTTTTGTGGGCCGCAATTCCTTTGGCGCCAAGGCTGAGCTGCTGCGCATGATGGATCAGCTCCGGGCCGAGGGCGTGGACGTTATGTTTGATATCTATAACGAATGCCTGGGCGTATCGGTGATCACCGTGATCCTGCCCGCCTGGTACCAGGCCATGACGCCGGAGCAAAAGAAAAATCCCATCACGCGCGTGAAGCTGGCGGCGCTGGTCAAAGCGTCCAGCCTGCTGCTGGGCTTTGGCTTTTCGGATATCCAGGTGGCCTACATCGGGCCGGGATACGAGAAATACGAGGGCAAATCGGTGCATCAGATCGCCCAGGAGGAGGGGATCAGCGATCTGAACGCCTACTCCATGCTCTGCGAGCTCAGCCATTTCAAGGGCCGCGTCAATATGGGGCCGTACTCCACGCCTCAGGTCATATCGGAGTTTGAGCGCGATCCCTATTGCCTGTACATGACCGACGCCTGGGTGGAGGAGCACGGCGTGCAGAACCCGGCGATCTACGATTGCTTTCCCAAGTTCCTGCGGGATTCGCTGCTGGGCACGGGCGATACCATGCCCGCCACCATCCGCCGCATGACCGGAGCCACCGCCGACCGCTTCATGCTGCGGGATCGCGGCTATCTGAAAGCGGGATACTACGCCGATCTGACGGTGTTTGACGAGGAAGCGCTCAGGGCCGCTCAGCCCGATCAGAAAAAGTCCTTTGGCATCAAGGCCGTTTACATCAATGGCGTTCCCGTGCTGCAGGACGGCGCGCTGGACGCGCAGACGCTCAAAACCACCGGCAGAGCGCTGCGGGTGTAAAGAAAAGGAGGGAAGATCGCGTGAGCTTTCTGGAGCCCAAAGAATATATTGTGGAAAAGATCGACGGGGATTACGCCTGGCTCCGGCGCGTTGGCGCGCCGGAGGAGGAGCCGGTGCCCGTCGCCCGGGCGCTGCTGCCCGAGGAAACCGACGAGGGCTCGCGCCTCCTGTATCAAATGCTGACTTATACGCTGCTGCCGTAGCCCTCGGATGGCGGATGTGGCGCGTACTGCATTGTTTTTGTACAGGCTGTTGCGCGGCGTCCGTTTTTATGGTACAATCAATCTGACCGAAGCCAAATACATACGACAAGGAGAATTGCCATGAACATATTGTTTGCTGCCAGCGAGTGCGTTCCCTTCATCAAGACAGGCGGCCTGGCCGACGTGGTGGGCGCGCTGGCCCCCGTATTGGCTAAAAAGGGCCATGACGTGCGCGTGATCCTGCCCAAGTATGCCATGATCCCCGAAAAATACCGCGATCACCTGACCCATGTGTGCGATTTCTATGTGCAGATGGGCTGGCGCAGCCAGTACTGCGGCATTGAGGAGCTGCGCCAGGACGGCGTGATCTTCTATTTTGTGGATAACGAATATTACTTCTACCGCAATTATATTTACGGCATGGGCGGCGACGAATACGAGCGCTTCGGCTTCTTCTGCCGCGCGGTGCTGGAAGCGCTGCCCCGCATCGGCTTCCATCCGGACGTATTGCACACCCACGATTGGCAGAGCGGCATGATCCCCGCGCTGATGCGCATCCAGTACGACTGGGACCAGTTCTATCAGTCGGTGCGCACGGTATATACCATCCATAACCTGCAGTACCAGGGCGTGTTCGGCGTGGAGGATGTTAAGGACGTGCTGAACCTGGATCCCGAGTACTTTACCGACGATAAACTGGAATGCTATGGCTGCGCCAACTTCATGAAGGCCGGCCTGGTATACGCCGACGAGATCACCACCGTAAGCCCCAGTTATGCCGAGGAAATCACCACGGCCTACTACGGCGAGCGGCTGGATGGCCTGCTCCGCGCCAAGCGCAATCACCTGTCCGGCGTGCTGAACGGCATCGACATCAATTACTGGAACCCGGTCACCGATCCCGCCCTGGCGCAGAACTATACCGCCGACGATATGAGCGGGCGCGCGGTCTGCAAGCGCGACCTGCAGCGTTCTCTGGGCCTGGATGAGGATCCCGACGCCGCCATCATCGGCATGGTGGGCCGCCTGAGCAGCCAGAAGGGCCTGGATCTGGTGGATCACGTGATCGGCCAGATCATGGACGAGCACGTGCAGCTGGTGGTATTGGGCATGGGCGAAAGCCGCTATGTGAACCTGTTCAGCTGGGCCGAGCAGCAGTATCCCGGCCGCGTGGCCGCCCGCTTCCAGATGGACGAGGGCCTGGCGCACAAGATCTACGCCGGCGCCGATATGTTCCTGATGCCCAGCCAGTTTGAGCCCTGCGGACTGAGCCAGATGATCGCCCTGCGCTACGGCTGCGTGCCCATCGTGCGCGAAACCGGCGGCCTGCGCGATACCGTGCTGAGCTATAATCATTACAACAACGCCGGCAACGGCTTCACCTTCTTCAATTACAACGCCCATGATATGCTCTTTGTGATCCGCCGCGCGCTGCGCTATTACTGGGAGCACAAGGACATCTGGTGGCAGCTGCAGCAGCGCGGCATGCGCGGCGATTACAGTTGGGATATTTCGGCGGACACCTACGTGGCCCTGTACGAGAGCATGCTGAAAGCTGCGCCCGCCGAAGCGGCGGCTGCTCCCGCGGAAGCGGCGCCGGCGGAAAAACCGGCTAAAAAGCCCGCCAAGAAGCCCGCGGCCAAGAAAGAACCCGCTGAAAAGAAGCCCGCCGCCAAGAAGGCGACCGCCAAACAGCCTGCGGCTGAAAAGGCGGCCGAAGCGCCCAAGGAGAAAAAGCCCGCCGCGCCCCGCAAGCGCGCGGTCAAGAAGGCTGAGGAGTAAGCTTTCGTCTCGTCTTCCATTTTCCCCAAAGAATAAATCCGGCACTTGCTGCCGGATTTTTCTGCACCGGCGGCGCGGAAACAAGCGTTTTGTTCAAACCTGTATTCGGGGTCGGCGGAGCGCATATTCCCTTTGCGCTTTTTCTTGCTTCAGAAAAGGAGAATTTCATGCCCACCATTCGAGAAACGCTCCGGGCGGCGGCGGACCGGCTGACCGCTGCGGGCGTGCCCGACGCCCCAACCGACGCGGCGCTGCTGCTGGCGTATGTAACGGGCGAGCATCCATTGAACCTGCGGGCTGATCCGGAGCGGGCGCTGCCCCCGTCGGTCTGCGGGGAATATGACGCGCTGATCCGCCGCCGGGCGGAGCGCGAGCCGCTGCAGTACATTACGGGCGAAGCCTGGTTCATGGGCCTGCGCCTTCAAACGTCGCCGGGGGTGCTGATCCCCCGGTTTGATACCGAAACGCTGTGCCAGGCGGCGCTGGAGCGCATGCAGGGCGGCGAGCGGGTGCTGGATCTGTGCACCGGCAGCGGCGCGCTGGCGGTGGCCATTGCCCATCAGTTTCCCCAAAGCCGGGTGTGCGCCGGGGATATCAGCCCCGCGGCCATCGCCCTGGCCCGGGAAAACGCGGCGCGCTGCGGCGCGGCGGTGGAGCTGCGCCAGGGCGATCTGTTTGCGCCCTTTGCGGGGATACGCTTTGATATCATCGTCAGCAACCCGCCCTATATTCCCTCAAGCGCCCTGCCGGGGCTGCAGGGCGAAGTACTGCGGGAGCCCGCCCTGGCGCTGGATGGGGGCGAAGACGGCCTGCGCTTTTACAGGCGCATCATAAGAGAAGCGCCCGCGCACCTTGCGCCGGACGGCTGGCTGCTGCTGGAGATCGGCAGCGATCAGGCGGCGGCGGTCACCGGGCTGATGGCCGCGGATTATCGGGATATACAGACTTACAGCGATCTGAACGGCCTGAGCCGCGCCGTCGCGGGAAGGATTTAAAGATGGGTTATATTGCAAACATCCGCAAAAAGATCGGCCACGATCCGCTGGTGATCGTGGGCGCCAGCGTGATCCTGATCAACGAAAAGGGTCAGGTGCTCCTGCAGCGCCGGGCCGATAACGGCCTGTGGGGCTACCACGGCGGCTGCGCGGAGCTGTTTGAGCGGGTGGAGGACGCCGCCCGGCGGGAGCTGCTGGAGGAGACCGGGCTGACCGCCGGGCCCATGACGCTGCTGGGCGTTTTTTCCGGCCCGGAGATGGATTATACCTACCCCAACGGCGACAGGGTATCGGTGACCGATTGCGTGTTCCTGTGCCAAAGCTATTCCGGCGAAATGCGCAGGCAGGAGGATGAGGTGCGGGAGCTGCGCTGGTTTTATCCCGACGCGCTGCCCAGCGAGATCACGCCCACCAACCGCCCGGCGCTGCTGCAATGGGCCGCCTCCGCGCGGGGCTGATTTTAACGCGTATACGCCGCAAAACATCAAATCCGCTATTGACAAAAACTGCCGGGGGTGCTATGCTGTATACGTTGTTAGCACTCATCTTTAACGAGTGCTAACAGAGCAAGAATAAAACGCGCCGCAAGGAGGCAATCCATATGTCAGAAATCAAAAAGGGAAATATTTCCATTCACGCGCAAAATATCATGCCGGTGATCAAGCGCTGGCTGTATTCCGATAAGGATATTTTCATCCGCGAGCTGGTGGCCAACGGCTGCGACGCCATCACCAAATACCGCATGGCCACGGGCGCGGGTGAGGAGGGCCTCAAGGTCACCGTGACCGTGGACAAGGAAAAAAGCGAGCTGCGCTTTACCGATAACGGCATCGGCATGACCGCCGAGGAGCTGGACAAATACATCAACCAGGTGGCCTTCTCCAGCGCCGAGGAATTCCTCAAAAAGTACCAGGGCGACGCCGAGGGCGGCATCATCGGTCACTTT
Organism: Clostridia bacterium; assembly: GCA_017464225.1. Next base: position 17,531 of record JAFUDW010000163.1, read on the forward strand.
GGCCTGGGCTTTTACAGCGCCTTCATGCCCGCCGACAAGGTGACCATCGACACCCTGAGCTATGTGGAGGGCGAAAAGGCCGTGCGCTGGGAAAGCGAGGACGGCATGGCCTACGCGATGAGCGAAAGCGACCGGGCCGAGCGCGGCACCACCATCACGCTGCACATCAGCGAGGAGGAAAAGGAATTTCTGGATACCTACCGGGTGCGACAGGTGCTCAACCGCTACTGCGGTTATATGGCCGTGCCCATCTATCTGGAGGATACCGCAGACAAGCCCGAGCCGCCCAAGGAGGGCGAGGAATCGAAGGCGCCCACGCCCATCAACGACACCCATCCGCTATGGCTCAAGGCCCCCAAGGACTGCACTGAGCAGGAGTATAAGGACTGCTATCACAAGCTGTTCAACACCTTTGAGGAGCCGCTGTTCTGGATCCATCTGAACGTGGATTACCCCTTCAATCTCAAAGGCATCCTGTACTTCCCGCGCATCCGCAAGGACTTTGGCGGCCAGGAGGGCGAAATCAAGCTGTTCAACCGTCAGGTGTTTGTGGCCGACAACATCAAGGAGATCATTCCCGAGTTCCTGCTGCTGCTCCGCGGCGTGCTGGACTGCCCCGATCTGCCGCTGAACGTGAGCCGCAGCTTCCTGCAGAACGACGGCTATGTGAAAAAGCTCAGCGCGCACATCACCAAGAAGGTGGCCGATAAGCTGAACGCGCTGATGAACACCGAGCGCGAAACCTACCAGACCTATTGGGACGATATCCATCCCTTTGTCAAGTATGGCTGCCTGCGGGATGAAAAGTTCTATGAGTCCGTCAAGGGCAGCCTGCTGATGAAAACCACGGCGGGCGAATATCTGACGCTGGACGAATACAGATCCCGCAACGAGGGCAAGACCGAAAAGAAGGTGTATTATACCTCCGACGCCGCCCGCCAGGCAGCTTCTGTCAAGCTCTACACCGACCGGGGCATCGACGTGGTGATCATGGATTCGGTGATCGATATCAGCTTCATGCAGCATCTGGAGAACATGGGCGAGGAGGACAAAGCCGTCACCTTCGCCCGGGTGGACGCCGATACCGACGGCCTTACCGATGCCGACGCCGAGGCTGCCGATCTGCCCCAAGAGGAGCTGCAGCAGCTGTTCCGCGACGCCGTGGGCGATGAAAACCTGACGGTGAAAACCCAGGCGCTCAAGGATCACGATCTGCCGCTGATGCTGCTGGAGGATGAGCAGATGCGCCGCTACCGCGAGATGGCGCAGATCTACGGCCAGGGCTTTACCCTGCCCGAAAAGCCCGAGGTGGTGCTCAACTCCGCCTGCGCCGCCGTTCGCGATCTGGCCGCTCTGGAAGACAAGGAGCTGCAGCAGCTGTTGGCCCGGCAGTACTTCGATATCGCCCGCATGAGCAGCCGTCCCCTGGAAAAGGAGGAGCTGAGCCGCTTCATTGCCAACAGTTACAGGATCGCCGCCAAGGTGAGCGAAAAGTAACAGGGAACGGCGATCATGGGAATTTGACGGGGAGGGGGAACGTTAAGGGGCGCTGCCCCTTAAAAACCCCGCCAGGGAGGGAGGCCTCCCTGGACCCGCCGGTTGCGGAAGCTGATCGCATGCTCTTTCCAGCAATTTCCCGCAGTTGATTGAATACGGGTTGTCGCAAAGAGCGCATCGGAAATACGCCGCAAAACAAAAACGACTGGAAACGAGCAAGCTCGATCCAGCCGTTTTGCTTATGCGGCTATGACGCTGACGCGTCATTGACGTCGGCAAGCCGCCGTCATTTCCGGTGCGGGTAACGTATTTAAAATTCGATAGAAAACCCCAGTCTGAGGTTGGCACGCGAAGCGGGCCGAGGATTGCGCAGCAATCCCGAAAAAGGCAAGGGACGGCAGATGGAGCTTGCTCCAATCTGACGGCTCTCGCCTTTTTCATTGGCCTCAGACGGCCTCTTTATGCCAACCCAAAAGCTTAACTGGCGGAAACTGCTTGATAGTGTCATCAAGCTTGTTCGCCGGAATGGAGTCCAGAGGCCCAAGCGGGCCTTTGGCGCAGGATTATAAGGGGCTCGAAGCGCACGGAAAGGCTGCCGGTGGCAGCCTTTCAGCGTAGAGCGGGCCGGTAGGCCCCGGCCGCGTAGGCCCTTATCGATCCTTTTCTCCCCTGCCAATCAACTTCAAAACAAGGATCATTATCCAAACGTAAAGCGTGCTGATCGAATAACAGAAACGCCATCAGCTGGGCTTTTTTTCGTCATACCGTTCAAAGGCATCCTCCAAAGGGCCGGGCATGGCCAGGAGCTGCTTGATCTGGACGGCCTCATTCAGGGTAAAAGGCGTAATTGCGCACAACTTATTGTGCAGCGTGCCATAGCTGACGCCCAGACGGTCGGCCACCTCGCGGCGGGTGAGGCCCAGCAGCGCAATACGCGCCACCACCTTGCGATAAACGATAGAATCTGTACGCATTGTACATCCCTCCCATTGTATGCGAACAAATGTTCGCGTTTATGAGCATATTATAACCGCGGAATGGCAAAATGTCAACCGCGGTTTTAAAATATTAACGGAGCGTGCAAAATATTGCGACGATCGTCGCGCTGGGTGCGCCGACGGGAATTTTTTCAACAATTATTTAAGCGTCACCGTAAACCGGCTTCCTTTGCCGGGCGTGCTTTCGGCCCGGATCTCTCCGCCCGTCGCCTCCAAAATGCGCTTTACCAGCGCCAGGCCCAGCCCGTTGCCCTCCCGCTGATGGGAGCCGTCGGCCTGGTAAAAGCGATCAAAAATATGGGTCAGTTGCTCCTCCGTCATGCCCTCGCCGCTGTCGCTGACCTCCACGGTAACGGCGTCGTCCAGCGCTTGAAGCCTGAGGCGCAGCAGCCCGCCGGGAGGATCAAATTTGACGGCGTTGTCAATCAGGTTGCTCCATACATGCAGCATCAGGCTTTGGGGCCCGGTATACGTCATGGGCGCCAGATCGACATCCAGCTCCAGCCCTTTTTCAGACCATTTGCGCTCGTGCAAAAGCAGCGCCTGGCGCAGCTGCTCATCCAGCCGGTAAGCCACGCGCTCGGCAGGGATGGACTGGTTGTCCACCTTGGAGAGCAAAAGGATATTGTTTACCAGATCGCCCAGCCGATGGGTGCTCACCAGGATCTTGTCCACATATTCCTTCTGCCGGGCCGGATCGTCGGCATCCTGCAGGAGCATGGCGTAACCCTCAATGGCGTTGATGGGCGTTTTGAACTCATGGGATACGTTGGATACAAAATCGCTCTGCAGCGTTTCAATGGTGCCAAGCGCTTTGGCCATGGTGTTAAAATGATCATAGCTCTGGCGCATTTCGCCAAAGTGCCCGGGATGATCCAGCCGCACGCTGAAATCGCCTTGGGCCACCTGCTGCATGGCGCGGCTGAGGCGGGTAATGGGGCTGATGAACATGCGGCTGAAAATCAGGCTCAGCACCATGCCCATGGCGATGGATAGCAGGATCATCCATACGATGGTGGGCACGATGACCCGCGTTTTGGTCAGCCATTCGATCAGCATGGTCAGCAGCGCCGCCGCGCCGATGGATACGCTCAGGATAATGAAAATGCTGATGATGAAATACAGCTGCAGATTATCGCTGCGCACCTCGGTATCCGGCGTTTTCATTTTGAATCTCTTTTTCATTGCGCCGCAGCCTCCTGTTAATTCCCAACTATACTATAATACAGATGAATGGAAAATTCAAATCTTTGCGCTGATACAGCATCCGCTAAATAAAAGCCGAGGGATGTATCCGCATATGATATTGAACCTTGATGAAAGGTTTATATCTGAAAACAGGGATTTGTTGGGGAGGAATCCGCGCTTTCTTCTGAGAAGAAAGCTGCAAAGAAGCACCGGGCGAACCGGCTTGAAATAAAAAACAGACAATGTGCGCTTGCAACTTGAATGTAGCAAAGAGAGCTTCCAGGCAGTAGAAAAGCCGAAGGCCGGGGGCTGTTGCACTAAACCTCAGAAAAAAAACGGAGAAGTTCGTGAGAACAACTCCGTTTTTTGCTGTATAATGTAACTGCCATGAAACAAACACAGCGAATGAATTATACAACAAAAGAAA
>JAFUDW010000164.1 GCA_017464225.1 Clostridia bacterium
CATTTTTGTATGATCGCTATGACGCTGACGCGTCATTGACGTCGGCAAGCCGCCGTCATTTCCGGTGCGGTTAGCGTGGTTGGAATTTCAACATTATGCCCCAGTCTGAGGTAGGCACGCGAAGCGGGCCAAGGATTGCGCAGCAATCCCGAAAAAGCAGGATGACGGCTGATTGAGCTTGCTCATATCAGACGGCAGCTTGCTTTTTCTTTGGCCTCAGACGGCCTCTTTATGCCAACCCAAAAGCTAAACTGGCGGAAATTGCTTGATAGTGTCGTTAACCTTGTTCGCCGGGATGGGTGCAGGGGACAAATCCCCTGCCGCAGAGCTCGAGGCCGCGGAGGCCTCGAACGTTCCCCCTCCCCGCATCATAACACGCCCGGGACGGACGCGGCAACGCGCGATCCTCCCGGGCGTGTTGATCATGTTTTATTCAAATTTCAAATACTGCGTCATCACGTAGCCCGTCTGGCCGTTATAGCTCACCTGCGTCCAGCGATTGCCGGCCGAGACCACGGTCACGGTAGCGTTCTGGGGAATGATCAAGATCCGCCTGGCGCGGCTGCTGGCCGCCTCCCGCAGGTTCAGCCCGCCCTTCTGGGTGGAAACCACCGCCGTTTTACCGGTTTTCTTTTTCGCGTTCGGCGTGGCCGTCGCTTTGGCATCAGCCTTGGGCGTCGCGGTGACGGATGTCTTTTTCACGCCGCTGCCCAGCGTCAGATACTTGGTCATCACGTAGCCCGTGCTGTTTTTATACCGCGCGTAGCACCATTCTCCCTCATAGCGCAGGATCTCTATTTCGGCATCCTGGGGGATGCGGCGCACGACGCCGGCATGGGAATAGGGCTGGGAGCGCATGTTCAGCCCTCCGCTCACAGTGGTGACCCGCGCGTTGCTGCCCGCGGGCGGCTTGAGCGTAGCCGTCGGTTTCGGCGTAGCGGTGGGTTTGGGCGTCACGGTGGCCTTGACCGTTTCGGCAGCCTTGGGCGTTGCGGTGGTCTTGACGGCTCCAGCGGCATCGGCAAACCGGAACAGGCTGGTCATCACGTAACCGCTCTTGTTATCATAGCGGGCGTAGCTCCATTGCTCGCCGTAGGTGATCACCGTAAACACGGCGTCCCGGGGGATCACGCAGATCAGGCGGCTGGTCTTGCTGGGTCCCGAGCGCATGTTCAGCCCGCCCTTGGCGGTATTGACCAGGGCCGCGGCGCCCTTGACCGTCTTTGCCGTGGCGGCAGGGGTGGGCGTCGCCGCTTTATTCTCCGCAGGCACGGGCGTGGCGGTGGGCTGCGGCGTGGGCGTTTCGGGCAGACGCACGCTGACGCGGCAAACGGCCTTTTTGCCGCTGCCGTCCCGGGCGCTGGCGGTGATCACGGCGTCGCCCGGGCTGACGGCCACCACGCGGCCGCCGTCGTCCACCCGCGCCACAGCGGGCTGGGACGACTCCCAGAGCAGGCTTCTGTTCGCGGCGTTTTCAGGCTCCACACTGGCAAAAAGCAGCCAGATCTCACCGGGCTTCAGGGTAAGCTGTTCCTCGGAAATATCCACGCGTGTAACGGCTGCCGTACCGGCAGCCATCGCGGCGGGCAGCAGCGCCGGCTGCAACAAAAGCAGGCACAACGCCAGAGAAGCGACCAGGATCCAATTTTTTCTCATGGCAACTCGTCCTCCCTCGCATCACTGAATGCAGCAGGTTGATGATCTGCTTCTATTATATGACAAATTTGTATCATAATCAACAAAAATATTTCAGAACCCTTACGGAATCAGGTTGCCTTCCGGCGCCTCCACGGCTATAATAAATGCAGCGCATAAGGAGGAAAAACACATGAGCCTATACGCCATCGGCGATCTGCACCTGCATTTTCAGTCCGAGCTCAAAGCCCAGGCCCAGCTGCATGACAGGCTGTGGAAGGATCACGAGGCAAAGCTCCGCGCAAACTGCCTGCGCATGATCGGCCCGGAGGATACGCTGCTGCTGGCGGGCGATCACAGCTGGGGAAAGAACCTGACCGAATGCGAAGCCGATTTTGAGTATATCATGGCGCTGCCCGGCCGCAAGATCCTGCTGCGGGGCAACCATGATATGTTCTGGGACGCCAAAAAGACCCAAGCGCTGAACGCGCGCTTCGCAGGAAAACTGCTGTTTTTGCAGGGCAATCATTACACATACGGGGATTACGCCCTGGTGGGCACAAAGGGCTTCACCTTTGAGGGGCCCTTTTACCTGGACGCGCACAGGCGCGTGGTGGGCTGGGATACCGACGCCGAAGACCACGCCCGGAAAATCATAGAGCGCGAGCTTGTCCGCTTGCGGGCCTCCTTTGAAAACGCCCGCGCGGCAGGCTATCGGAAATATATCATGTTCCTGCATTATCCGCCCACCAATATCCTGGAGGCAGGCAGCGGATTCACCGATATGGCCGAGGAATACGGCGCGGAGCAGGTGATCTACGCCCATTGCCATGGCGAAAGCCGCTTCCATGACAGCCTCATGGGCGATATGAACGGCGTTCGCTACAGCCTGGTATCGGGCGATTATCTGCGCTGGAAGCCCTTCAAGATACTGGATTGACCGCAATAAATAATCATCCACCGGCCAAGCCGGTGGTTTTTCATATGCGGGCAAAGCCCTAGAATACTAGCAGCGCCCTCGCAGGCGCTAATACGGTCTGCCTCCTGCGTAAACTGTTACTTGCTACCCGTGAACGGGTTGTCGTTGG
>JAFUDW010000165.1 GCA_017464225.1 Clostridia bacterium
TCTCCTATTCGGCCTGACGTTCCCCGCCGACCTCTGCATGATTCGATGCTAACTCGTCCATTCTCCTCTGCGGTCTTTCTGACCTTCAAACATGCCGAATTAGTAACTATCCTGACTTGCTGCTGTCTCTATTCTACAGCAGCAAGGAGCGCTCCGCATCACCCGCTATTTCTTTTTATCATGCCTCCTCTGCTTTCAGATTAGGCTCATGCCACCGCTGAGATCCAGCACAGCGCCTGTGAGATAGGCCGCCTCCTCGCTGGCCAGGAAGCACACCGCCCCAGCCAGATCCTGGGGCGTTCCTATCCGCCCCCGGGGAATGCAACCTTTGGCGGAACTCATTCTCTCCCGTGATTCTGAGTCCAAGGGCGTTTCCAAACGCTGAATCAAGCCCTTCTGGATGCAGTTGACATTGATGTTCTCAGTTGCCAGCCGGGCAGCGCAGTTTTTGGCTAAAGCTAGCACCGCGCCCCTGGCCACTGCGTTGACAAAGCTTCCCCTGTTGCCGCCCCGCGCACCTTCTACTGACGTCATCAGGATGACCCGGGGCGCGGCGCTTCTCCTCAAATAAGGCAAGGCACACTTGAGCATATGGTAATTGCCGCCCATCAGATGTTCAATTTCGGCCATCAGCTGACTGATGTCCACAGTGTCAATGCTGTCTTCCCCACCGTTATCACCGGTGTTGCACACCACCACATCAATGCCGCCGAACCGCTCCGCCACCTGACGAAACACTTCTTCATCCGAAATGGGCGGAAGCTGCGTATTGCCATCTTGCACCACAATGCATTCTCCTGGATAATTGCACTTGGAGATTTCCTCCTGCAAACGACGGGCTCGAATCGGCTGATGGGTCATGATGGCCACGTTCATGCCACCCTGGCATAGCGATTTGACTGCGTCCACTCCGTCTCCGCCGCACCCTCCAGCAAAAATACAAGTTCTGCCTTTTAATGACTGCATGTGGCATTCTCCTCAAATAACAGGTTCATTTGTGCCCTATCATGTATTGCTTGCATAAAAAAGATACCATAAAATGAATGTATCTGTTGCTTCGCAATTTGCATCCTGTGTCCCACTTTTTGCATTGCATCATTCCCAAAAAAACAAAAAAGGCACATTTCGTTCTCTGCCATAAAATGTGCCTTTGTACTTTCTATAAACATGAAGTTACTCTTCAATTAGACTGCGGTTCACGTCCGGATGCGTCTCCGTCCACCTCCGAGCAAAGCGGACAAACTGCTCTGCCGCTGGACTCAGCGGCGGGTCTTTTCGGAAGCAGATGCTCATTTCATACCGTATGGGCGGATCCACCTCCAGCACCTTCAACCCTTCCGCCAGAGGCACCATGCCCCGCTGACCATGAATGAGGGTGATACCCAGCTTCTCGCGCACCATTCGGATCAGATCATTGCCAATGGGGACAGAAGCAACGATATTTGGGCCGGCTCCGTTGTCAATGCGGGAATAAAACAAATCATCGATGGTAAAATCATCGGATAAAGTAATAAAATCTTCTTCTTTCAATCGTTCCAGCGTCACCTTTTCCATCTCTGCGAGTGGATGACCTTCATACACCAATACTAACGCTTCTTCCGACGAATATGGAATTGTTTGATAAAGATCGGCCCGTCGCGGCGTTAGGTTGGTCAGAAACGCCACATCGATCTGGCCGTCAAACAGCGCTTCCTCCGGGTTAGCCGTCTTGTAATACTCGATACAAACGTCTGGATGTACCTTACGAAAATCGATCATCAACTCAATAATTTTTCCCTCCGCGCATAGGCGAACTGTCTGCTTGTTTTCCATTTCCTGGTGGAGAGCTCTGTGACAATGGCTTTTTAAGCTTGATATTTGCTTGGCATATGGCAAGAAAATCTGTCCATTCTTGTTGAGAATAAATCCTTTTCGCGTCCGGTCAAAAAGCGGCACGCCAAACTCATCTTCTATGGTCTGCACATGCCGGAGCAGGGAAGATGGAGAAACAAACAGCTTTTCAGCTGCAAGATATGAGCTTCCATATTCCGCCAAGGCAATGAATTCTGGAATATAGTCTGTTTCCATACTGGTTCCTCCTCTGAAACAGCCTTTTCTTTTACTAAATTATATCGCTCGAATCATCCACTGTCAAATAACACTTCCAGGATACAGCCTGAAAGATGCCCATTTGTATTGTTCTGCCGCGCGGCTTGTGTTTTTGACCGCAATGTACTATAATGATCGAGCATCAATAATAAAGGAGGCTTTTTCCATGAAAAAGTATCTGGCTGAATGCATCGGCACCATGACGCTGGTGGTGCTGGGCTGCGGCACCGCCATGCTGGTGGGCTGCAACGCCGCCGCGGGCGGCGGATATATCCTGACGGCGTTCGCCTTCGGTCTGACCATCGTGGCCATGGCCTATTCCATCGGCAACATTTCGGGCTGCCATATCAACCCCGCCGTATCGCTGGCCATGCTGATCCGCGGCGACCTGAGCGTAAAGGACTTTATCGGCTATGTGATCGCCCAGTGCGCTGGCGCGCTGATTGGCGCGGCGCTGCTGGCCCTGATCTTTCAGTTGGGCGGCGTGGCCGATATGACCGGCGGCTTTGGCGCCAACGGCCTGGCGGGCGTGAACGGCAGCGGCATCGCCGGCCTGCTGGTGGAAATCGTGCTCACCTTCATCTTTGTCACCGCCATCCTGGGCGTGACCAGCAGCAAGCAAAAGCATGGCTCCTTCGCAGGGCTGGTGATCGGCCTGACGCTGGTGGTGGTGCACATCCTGGGCATCGGCCTGACCGGCACTTCGGTCAATCCCGCCCGCTCCTTCGGCCCCGCCCTGGTGGCCGCCATCGGCGGCAACAGCGAGCCCCTGCGCGCGCTTTGGGTGTTCATCGCTGGCCCCTTCATCGGCTCCGCCCTGGCCGCCTGCGTGTATCGGGCGCTGGAAAAGTAAATCCATCCGCAGTTTTCTGCCCGTCCATCCGTCCATTTGTGATGGATGGGCTTTTTTTGTACAGATTTTTTGGTAAAAAACAATAATTTCATAAATATTTGGCGGAAAGGGGTTGCTTTTGTTCGTGTTTTCCCGTATAATATTCCTGTCATCCGTTGTAAACGTTCGTGTTTTACCGGATATGACATGCTGATTTCTTTATTGTTTTAAACGGAGGAGAAGGAAACATGAAAAAGCTCGTAGCTCTGCTGCTGACTCTGGCCCTGTGCCTGGGCTGCGCCGCTGCCCTGGCTGAGGACTTTGCCCCCATCGCCAAGGAAGACATCAAGGTGGGCGTCATCCTGCTGCACGATGAAAACTCCACCTATGACCTGAACTTCATGAACGCCGCCAACGAAGCCAAGGAAGCCCTGGGCCTCAACGACGATCAGGTGGTCTTCTACCGCAACCGTCCCGAGTCCAACGAGTGCGCCGAAGCCGCCCTGGACGCCATCGACGAAGGCTGCAACATCATCTTCTTTGACAGCTACGGCCATCAGTTCTACACCGACGAGGTGGTTGCCGAGAATCCCAGCGTGCGCTTCATCCACGCCACCGGCGACCTGGCCCATCTGAAGGATTTCAATAACCTGTACAACGCCTTCGCCGATATCTATGAAGGCCGTTATCTGGCCGGTATCGCTGCCGGTATGAAGCTGAACGAGATCAAGGAAGCCGGCAACCTGAAGGGCGAAGTGCCCATGATCGGTTATGTTGGCGCTTACACCTACGCCGAAGTGGTTTCCGGTTACACCAGCTTCTATCTGGGCGCCAAGAGCGTTTGCCCCGACGTGCAGATGAAGGTGCAGTTCACCGGTTCCTGGTACGATGAGAAGGAAGAGAAGGCTGCCGCTGAGGCCCTGATCGCCGCCGGCGCCGACCTGATCAGCCAGCACGCCGACTCCATGGGCGCTCCCACTGCCTGCGAGAACGCCGGTATCCCCAACGTGTGCTACAACATCTCCACCGTGGCCAGCTGCCCCAACACCTATCTGGTGTTCTCCCGCATCAACTGGGAGCCCTACTTTGAGTACATGATCAACCAGACCATCGCCGGAGAGCAGATCGACGTGGACTGGGTGGGCACCCTGGCCGGCAATTCCGTCATCGTGACCGATCTAAACGAAGCTGTTGCCGCTGCCGGCACTCAGGAAGCCATCGACGCCGCCTATGCCGCTCTGATCGAAGGCACCCTGCATGTGTTTGACACCGCCACCGAGGGCTTCATCACCGTGAACGGCGAAGCCGTTTCCGCCGATTACGCTCCCGCCGATGACGGCTACAACGCCGAAACCGACAAGATCGTCTACGACGGCTACTTCCATGAGTCCGAATTCCGCAGCGCTCCCTACTTCGATCTTCGCATCGACGGCATTGAGCTGCTGAACGAAAAGTTCTGATGAAAATACGCCTTCGCGCGTAACATTTGCCCGGGACAGCCGGACAAACACCGGACTGCCGCTCCTCGGGGCGGCAGTCCGTATCCTATTTATATGAATTGATCCAATGACGGAGGCTCCTGTGGAAAAACAGCTTGCTCTACAAATGCGCGGAATCACCAAGCGCTTCGGCAGCGTGGTTGCCAACAACCACGTGGATCTGGACGTGTACCGGGGCGAGATCCTGGCCATTCTCGGCGAGAACGGCTGTGGCAAGACCACCCTGATGAACATGATCGCGGGCATCTATTTCCCCGACGAGGGACATATCTTTGTGGATGGCCGCGAGGTGGTGATCCGCTCCCCCAAGGACGCCTTCGATCACAAAATCGGCATGATCCATCAGCATTTCAAGCTGGTGGACCTGTTCACCGCCGCCGAAAACATCGTGCTGGGCACCGAAGAGAACGGCCGATACAACCTGAAGGATGTCAACCAGCGGGTCACCGATATCGCAGGTCAGTACGGTTTCCATATCGATCCCCGCAAAAAAGTATACGATATGTCGGTTTCCGAAAAGCAGACGGTGGAGATCATCAAAGTCCTTTACCGCGGAGCCGATATCCTGATCCTGGACGAGCCCACAGCCGTGCTGACGCCCCAGGAAATAGACAGGCTGTTCAGCGTGCTGCGCCGCATGCGGGAGGATGGCAAATCCATCATCATCATCACCCATAAGCTCCACGAGGTGCTGGAGGTCAGCGACCGCGTGGCCATATTGCGCCGGGGCGAGCACATCGCCACCGTAAACACCTGCGAAACCAACGAGAGCCAGCTCACCGAAATGATGGTGGGCAAAAAAATCAGCCTGGATATCGAGCGCACCGAGCCGAAGGACGCTTCCCCCCGGCTGGACATCAAAAACCTGAACCTGTACGACGCCGAGGGCCTGCACGTGCTCAAGGATATTTCCTTTACGGCCAATGGCGGCGAGATCCTTGGCATCGCGGGCATCGCGGGCAGCGGGCAGCGCGAGCTGCTGGAAGCCATCGCGGGCCTGCAGCCCCAGTCCACCGGCGAAATCATATTCCATAACCCCAAGAAAGATAAGCCGGTGACCTTCTTCCACAAGAGCATGAAGCGCGTGAAGGAGCTGGGCGCCCAAGGCATGTTCCACGATAAAAACATGAAGCCGGTCTCCTTTGACGGCATGAGCGCCTCCGCCGTGCGCAAGTGGGTGGAATCGGGCGACGTGCTGTTCAAGGAGGATGAAATCATCAACCTGCGGCATAAAACGCCGCTGCAAATCCGGGAGCTGGGCGTACGCCTTTCCTTTGTGCCCGAGGATCGCCTGGGCATGGGCCTGGTTGGCAGCATGGGCATCACCGATAATATGATGCTGCGCAGCTACCGCAAGGGGCACGCGGGCTTCCTGAACCGCAAAAAGCCCAGGGCGCTGGCCGAGGAGATCATCAGGGAACTGGAGGTGGTGACCCCCGGCACCAACAGCCCGGTCCGCCGCCTTTCGGGCGGCAACGTGCAAAAGGTGCTGGTGGGCCGTGAGATCGCCTTTACCCCCAAGGTGCTCATGGCCGCCTACCCGGTGCGCGGGCTGGATATCAACAGCTCCTACACCATCTATAATCTGCTGAACAAGCAGAAGGAAAACGGCGTGGCCGTGCTGTTTGTGGGCGAGGATCTGGACGTGCTGCTGGAGCTGTGCGACCGAATCCTGGTCATCAACTCCGGCGCTGTGACCGGCCTGGTGGATGCCCGCAGCGCTACCACGGAAGAAATTGGCCTGCTGATGTCAAAGACAGCCCAGGCCCGGAAGGAGGAAGCGTAATGGCGCGTTCAAACGAAACACGGGAACCCCTGGTCCATCTGAGCAAGCGCACCTCCATTCATCCGGTCAAAGCCTGGCTGATCCGCCTGGCGGCCATCACGCTGGGCCTGGTGCTTTGCGGATTGGTAGCCTTCCTGCTGATCGATAGGCTGCGGGCCAACCCGAGCCGCATCGGCGAGTTTTATTACACCTTTATCAAGGGCTCCTTCTCCACCTCCCGCAAGATCTGGAAATACCTGAAAAATCTGTCCATTCTGCTTTGCATCGCGCTGGCGCTGACGCCGGCCTTCCGCATGCGGTTCTGGAACACCGGCGGCGAAGGACAAACGCTGGTGGGCGTGCTGGGCTGCATCGCCGTTTCCTTCTATCTGGGCGGCAAGCTGCCTGAATGGCTGCTGCTGATCCTGATGCTCATTGCCGCCCTGGCCTGCGGTGCGGTATGGGGCCTGATCCCCGCCCTGTTCAAGGCCCGGTGGAACACCAATGAAACGCTGTTCACCCTGATGATGAATTACGTAGCCACCTATCTGGTCGCCTTCTTCCTGGAGGTCTGGGTGACCAACGGCTCGGGCGCGCTGCCCAAGCAGAAGTACGGCAAGCTGCCCACCGTGGGGGGCCAAGCGTATTTATTGATCATCCTGATCGTGCTGGCGCTGACGGCAGCCCTGTACATCTACCTGAACTACACCAAGCATGGCTACGAGATCAGCGTGGTGGGCGAAAGCGTGCGCACCGCCCAGTACGTGGGCATCAACGATAAAAAGGTCATCATCCGCACCATGCTGCTCAGCGGCGCGCTGTGCGGCCTGGCGGGCTACCTGATCGGCGCGGGCCTGGACCAGTCCATCACCACCGAGTCCGCGGGCGGTCAGGGCTTTACCGCCATCATGGTCAGCTGGCTGGGCAAATTCAATCCCATTGCCATGATCCTGACGGCGGGCCTGATCCAGCTGCTCAATCAGGGCGCGGCCCAGATCAGCCAGGATTTTAACGTATCCGGCGCGCTGCCCAACGTGATCGTGGGCATCATCCTGTTTTTCATCATCGGCTGTGAGTTTTTCATCAATTATGAGGTGCATTTCCGGGGCCGCCGGGCCGGCGCTTCGGGAAAGGAGGCCGTTAAATGAATATCTGGCTGAACTTTCTGATAGACTCCCTGGCCTTCGGCGCCACCTTCATGTACGGCTCCACGGGTGAGATCCTCACCGAAAAATCCGGCCATCTGAACCTGGGCATTCCCGGCATCATGTGCATGGGCGGCGCGGGCGGCTGCCTGGTGCTGAACATGATCGGTAAAAGCAGCCTGCCTGGCTTCTTGATCGTGATCCTGGGCATCCTGGGCTCGCTGGCGCTGTCGATGCTCTGCGGCCTGATCTACTCCTTCCTGACGGTCACGCTGCGCGCCAATCAGAACGTGACCGGCCTTGCGCTCACCACCTTTGGCGTGGGCCTGATGAAGGTGATCATGATCAAGCTGGATGCCACCGTATACCTGGTGGGCCCCAAGCAGTTGTACCGCTGGCCCTTCGCCGCCCGGCAGGACAGCATGCAATGTCTGGGCATCCTGTTCTTCCTGGCCATCATTGTGGCGCTGGTTGCAAGCTGGGTGCTGTACCGCACCAAGGTGGGCCTGCACCTCCGGGCCGTGGGCGAAAACCCCGCCACCGCCGACGCCGTGGGGATCAACGTGACCCGCTATAAATACCTGGCTACCTGCATCGGCAGCGGCATCGCCGGCCTGGGCGGCTTTTACTACATCATCGATTATATGGCCTCCCAGGAGGCTTATCTCAGCCTGGAAGCCTTCGGATGGCTGAGTATCGCCCTGGTGATCTTCGCCCTGTGGCGGCCGCATATGACCATCATCGGCTCCACGGTGTTCGGATTCCTGTTTTCGGCCAGCAGCTTTATCACCAACATCAGCTGGATCCATGTGACCATGGCCATGAAACCGCTGCTGAAAATGCTGCCTTACGCGGTGACCATCATCGTACTGGTGATCTCCAGCATCCGCAATAAACGTGAAAACCAGCCGCCCCAAAGCCTGGGCCTGGCCTATTTCCGGGAGGAACGCTGACGGGAAACCATATTTGTAGATTGTTAAGCAGATTGTGTGGGGACGATAAGGGCCTCCGCGCGCTTCCCTCAGACTGGGTTATGTGATCGTAAAATTTCGATATGACGTCAATGACGCGTTAGCGTCATAGCGATCTTACAAAAATACGCAGACCGAGCTTGCTCGAGTCTGCGTGTTTTTTTGTTGATCGCGTATTTCCGGGGCGCTCTTAACGTTTCCCCACCAAACGCCTCTGTTTCACCTTATTCCTTTTCCAGCTTTGCTTTTAGGATGGCCTCGGCCCAGCTGCCGCTGGAAGCGATGCTGTAATCGCGCAAAGCGCTGGTATAAAAATCATAATACACATTGGAATACAGGGGCAGCATGGGAAGGGACTGGGAGAAGCGCTCCTGGAAAGCGATCCAGCGTTGGCAGTAGGAAACCACGTCCCCGGGTTCGGTATGCCGGAGGCTCAGGGCCAGGCTGAAAAGCGTGGGATCATCCAGGTTGGTATAGTTCCAGGCGGTCTGGTTCCTTTCATTCAGGGCAAAATTGGATGCCGGATCAAAGGCCATGGGGAAGTTTGAGCCCAGCAGGATCATATCCACCGGGCGCACGCTCTGCTGATACAGGCTGGAAAGCAGATCCTTCATGCTCATGGGCATGATCGATACCTTGATACCGGCAGCCGCCAGATTGGGCAGGAAGTGTTCCCGCAGCGACTGCGTGATCAGGCTCCCCTGGGGATAGGCCAGCACCAAGTCCAGCGGCACCAGCTGACCGCTGATCTGTTTGCAGCGCACGTCATCCTGATCGGGATCATACATCTGTCCCTGGCGGTTCAGCGTCCAGCCGTCCTTCTCCAGCAGCGCCTGCGCCTTATCGGTATCAAGCGTATAGGGGGTCAGGCCGTCCAGCGTCAGCTTCTCCCCGCCGGTAATGTCCAGCAGCACATCCTCGGGGCCTGAAAGCAGCTGATATACCCACTGGCCCAAGCCGTACCAGCCGTCCACCTTCAAGCCATGGCCGCCCACATACTGCCGCGCCAGTGCTTCCCGATCCAGACACCAGGCGATGGCCTGGCGCACGGAAGCGCTGGAAAGCGCAGGCTTTTCGCAGGAAAAGCTGATATAGCTCAAACCGGTGCGGGGATAGCTTGCCATTGATACGGTATCGCTGGCCGCCGCCAGCTGCATGCCGGTGGAAACCGGGGAAGAGCCGGTCACCCGCGTGACGAGATCCAGCTCGCCATCCCACAGGCTGCGCATCATGGCTGAGCTGTCGGCCAGCGTATAAACCACCCGCGGGATGGAGGGCTTGCTGCCCTGAGCGTCGCCCTTGTAAAGCGGATTGATATCCAGCGTGGCTGTGGAACCGTCAAAGCTGACGAGGGTATAGGGGCCGCTGACCACCGAGGGATAGCTGCGATAACCCGCGGCGCCCAGGATAGTTTGCCGCAAAAGACGGGTAGTGAACAGCGGTTCCCCATCGACGTCATCCACATTGGCGATGTACGCGCCTTCGCCGTCGTCCCGCACCGTGCAGCCGGGCGCGATCACATGCATGGGATAGGGCAGGCAGTCCAGCAGGCTGTATTCGTAAAAGTACGGCAGGTATTCATTGCGTACGGTGATCGAAAGCCGGTGATCATCCAGTACGCGCACGCCCGTCAGAACGGTGGCCAAGCCCTGGGAATAATCCTCCGAGCCCATCAGATGATCCCGCCGCAGGGGCGTGCCGCCCAGCTTCGCGATCTCGGGCGACAGGCACAGCAGCTCCGAAAAAGCGTAATCCCAAGCCGTGATGGGCATTCCGTCCGAATAGTACAGATCATCGTACAGCACCAGGGTATAGGTGCGGTCGCCAATGCTGTTTTCGGTCACAGCCAGGCCGCTGACCACCGAGGGATCCACGGTATATTCGCCGCGCTCCCCATCCCACATCACCAGATTATAGCCATGCAGCAGCGCGCGCACATCGGCATCGCTGGCGCTGTTTCCCCACATCTCGGTGAAAAAATCTCCCCGCAGCTGGGTGGTATTGCCCACAATGAGCTCATCCTCCCGCGCGGCAAAGGCGGCGCAGGGCAGCATCACAAGCAGCGCCAGCAGCAGCGCTGAAATCCGTTTCAGCATTTGCCATTCTCCTTTTTATATATCGCAGGCGCGGTTACTCGGCGCATTCGCCAAAGATCGCGGGAGCGCCGCCATAGCCCAGCGGCGTGCCGTAATCCTCAATATCCAAAAGATCCGTCTCTTCCTCAGCGGGCAGCTCTTTTTCAGGCACGTACAATACGGTTATGACCGAATTCCTGGCCGGCATCGTGCCGGTATCGGAGGTCACGCTGGCCGCGTAATGATCAATCTCGGGCAGGGTCAGGGTATACCCATCGCCCTGCAGAACGGTGTACGTCTGGCTCTCGGCCACCTCGCTGCCGTCCAGATATTGATACTGCACGGTCAGGGTATAGGGCATGCGCGGCGTCGGAGTGGGCACAGGCGTGGGAACGGCGGTGGCCCTTGGCGGCACAGGCGTGACAGACTGGGAGGTTGAAGCGCTGCCGGAGCTTCCGGAGGCGCTGCTCCTGCTCCCGCCGGAGCCGCTCTTGCTCCTGCCAGAGCCGCTCTTGCTGCCGCCGGAACCGCTCTTACTGCCGGAGCCTGAGCTGCCGGAAGCGGAGGGCGTCCGCGTTGGGGTGGGCTTGGGCGAGGGGGTGGGGGTAGGCGAGGGCTTCACCGTTACCGGATAGTAATTCATCACGGTATAATCGTCGTCGATCGTCTGCGCGTACCCTCCGGGCACGCTGGGCTGGCTCACCGAATACACAACCTCATTGCCGTCCGCCAGGGTGGGAAGATCATTAAAGGTCTTCGTCTGCCTAAAGCCGCCGCCGGCCGTAACGTTAAAGACCTCAGAGAATACCGTTTTTCCGCCGGCCTTGCCGGTAAGCAAAAGCTCGGTATCCCGGCGGATATTCCGCTCGTTGTTGTTATCGGCCCACAGGAAGGTCACGGTGATGGAAGTGCTGGGCGCATAGGAGTTGGTTACCGTGAGGCGATTTACCGTTTTAACATAGCCCTTCGGCACGTTGGGCTCATCCGCCGTGTAGGTAAGGCGCACTCCGCCGGAATACACCGGCAGTCCGCTGACGGTGACCGAAACCTCAGCGTCGTCGCTCTTGGGCACGTCAACGGTACGGGTCACCGCCACGCTGCCGCTCGCCTTGCCCGTCAGCGTCAGCTGTACGTCGCTGCGCGCGTCATATGTGTTGTCCATATCGTCCCACTGCAGCGTTACCGTGATTTCCTGGGTCTCGGGCTCATAGCTGTTGGTCACGGTGAAGCCATCCACCGTTTTTACATAGCCTTTGGGGACGCCCGCGGCATCCAGCACATATTCGATCCGTTGGCCGCTGCTCCAAACAGGCAAATCGTCAAACACAAATTTCAGGTTTTCGCCCTCGGCGTCGCCCGGTACGGTGCCCGTTCTGGTGGTCACGGGCGCTCCTTCCGATAACCCGGTCAGCACCAGCAGTACCGACCTGCGCTTGCCATCCTGGTTATCGGCGTCATCCCACACCACCTGGGCCTCCACCTGGCACCTTTCCACGGTATAGGTCACGGTATAGGTGACGCCGCTGACCGATACGGCGCTGGTATAGCCGGGGATCTCCTCGGCAGGGCTCAGCTCATATTCAATGACCTTGCCCTGATGGCGCTGGGGCAGATCGATATCCAAATCGCGGGTGTAAACATAATACTGATCCAGCGCGATCTGAACGGTTTCGTCCACAACGATTTCTTCGTTCACGCGGCCCACGATGCGCACCGGCACATCCCGGCGCAGCCCGCCCATATTGGACCAGTCGTTCCATACGCGGACAATCAGCATGGATTTGCGCAACGGCGTATGACGAATGGTCGCGGTAAAATCCTGAACGTCCTTGATGAACATCGAGCCGAAATACTGCTCCATGGACGCGGGCACCTGGATATCCAGCGAATAGACGATTTCCCGGCTGTCCTTGTACACCGGCAGATCGGCAAACACCGTGCTCATCGCTTCGCTCTGAGCGGTTGAGGAAATATAGAAGCTGCGGCTGACAACCGTTTCCTCATCCACGGCGCCGGTCAGCATCAGCGTCACGGCGAAGCGCAGGCCATCCTGGTTATCGTTGTCATCCCAAACCAGATTGGCCGAGATATCCCGGGTGAGGGTGGTCAGCATATGGGACAGCGTCCAGCGCTGCGCTCTTGCTTCCCGTCCATCCTCATGGCTGACCGTTTCAGCCGTGGGGCCCTCGGAAGCGGCGGCGTAGCGCGCGCCTTCCGCCTGTCCGTTCCAAATATCTGCGTCCGTCTCGCGCGTCCATCCCTCAGGAAAGGCTTCCGACAGGGTATACGCAATGCGGTGCCCGTCCGCGCTCACCACCGGCAGATCGGCAAATGCGCAGACCCAGGAATCCTCCGCGGTAACGGTCTTGCTGTCCAAAGGCTGACCGTCCGCCAGTAATTGCAGGGTAACCGCGTCGGACCGCAGGCCCTGCGCATTATCGCCGTCCTGCCAATCGACAACCGCCTGCACATCCTGAACGACTTGGGCAGCGCATAGCGTGGAAGACGCCGAAGCCCACTGATAGTCAAAGTTCAGACTGTTTTCACCGCTGACAGCCTGGACGGAAAAGCTGCCGGTTAGGCTGGCCTCCAGCGTAAGCTGAGGCTGTGCGACGGGATCGGCAGCCTGCACGCCGCTGACGCGAAGCTCCAGCGCGCGGCCAATCCAGCCCTGCAGCCCATCGGCCAGGGCGGTATAGGTTTCCACGGGAACGTCGGGCTGATACGCAACAGTAACAACGGCGCTGCGCTCCTGCGCCTGCACGTTGGATAAGACAAAGCCGTCGCCGGCAGTCAGCGACCAGGCCGCGCCGTCGGCGGGCAGGGCAAGCCCTTCCCCGGCAGTCAGCGCCGCAGTCAATTCAAGGCGCAGTCCGGAGAGCGCCAGATCGTCGTACTGCGCTGAAAGCCCGGACAGCGTGACGTTTTCCTCGGATTCCCCGGCCAGCACCTGGCCCAGGGCGTCATCCATATGTATTGACAGCGCATAGTCCAGCACTGCGCCTTCGCGAACCTTGTCAGCCGCGCCGCCAAAGTCGGCTGTGAGCAGGGCCGTGCCGGTCACATCCTCACCAGGCCATTCCGGCGAGGTCAGCGTCAGCATGGCGGCTTCCGCCGCAGCCGTTTCCGTTTCGCCTTCGATCTGGATATCAGCGCTTTCCTCCGGTTCCTCCTCCTCGGCGGTCTCCCCCGCCTCGTCCTGTTCTCCGACTTGGCTGTCTTCCTCCGATTCCTCGATTTCTTCGCCTTCTCCGGACCTCTCCGTCTGCTCATCTTCAGGCGCATCTTCGCCTTCGGGTGTTTTTTCAGGATCGCCCGGCTGTTCAGGGGCATCGCTCTCCCCGGTCTCAGGCGCTTCTTCGGTCATGGCGGGGATAACGGCTTCCGCGGGTTCGACCGTTTCGGCGGGAACAGCCGTCGGCTCCGGCGTGGGCGCTGCGGTGGGGAGCGGCGTGGGGGTGGCGTCCGGCGTGCGGAAAACGGTCAGCGTGAACACGCCTTCCTCTTCGGGCAGGACAGCGCTCACTGTCAGCAGGTAGGTGCCCCTCTCCAGCAGCATCGACGTCTCCAGGGGCAGCGGGCCCTCGGGGGTAAACTCGGTCTGTGCCACCTGGAAGAAGGCGGCGTTTTCTCCCTCGCCCTTCGCGATCACCTGAACGGGCAGGCCGTCAAAGCGCAGCGTGGCGGGGAAATGCTCCTCCTCAATATACAGCCGCAGCGTCAGCTGTGTGATCTCACGGGTAAAAAAGCCGGTATAGCTGCCGTTTACAAATACCATGCCATCCACAGGCGGCAGCGCATCGTCCTCGGCCTGAGCCGGAGCGGGCGCTTCCGCAGCGGACGTCTCCGCGGCGGGCGTTTCCGCAGCTTGCGCTTCCTCCTCCCGCGGCTCGTCAGGCGTTACATCGTCGGAAGGATCATCCTGCCCGTCCGTGCCGTTCTCCTCTGTCTGTTCCTGAGGCAGTTCGGCATCAGCGATAGCTGTGGATCCCTCGTTCAATTCAGGCGTAAGCTCCTGCACGGGCTCCGGCATGGGTTCAGGCGTCGGTTCCGGGGTTGGTGCATCCGTGGGCTCCGGCGTCGGCTCAGCCGTAGGCTCAGGCGTCGGTTCAGGCGTAGGCTCGGGTGTCGGTTCAGCCGTAGGCTCAGGCGTCGGCTCAGCCGTGGGCTCTGGCGTCGGTTCCGGCGTGGGTACAGGCGTCGGCACGGGCGTGGGCTCTGGCATCGGTTCCGGCGTGGGCTCGGGCGTCGGCACAGGCGTGGGCTCTGGCGTGGGCACAGGCGTCGGTTCCGGCGTGGGTACAGGCGTCGGTTCCGGCGTGGGTACAGGCGTCGGTTCCGGCGTGGGCGCTTCGGTGATCACAGGCGCCTCGGGAACATATTCCGCCGTTTCGATCGGCGCCGCTTCGCCCAGATCCTCGGCTGAAATCACCGGCGCGTATATATTTGTAAGCAGTACGGCAAAGCCGCACAGCGCGGCGATACTGCGTTTCAAATGGCCTCTCATGCTTCAATCTCCCTGCTCAAATGCCAGATCATCCATAAAACAACAGATTTTAACACATTATATTTTACCTTTACAGCCAAAGGATGTCAATCATCCGGCAACTAAATTCACATTTTATACCATTTTCCGCGCAGAAAAACCGCGCCGGAGGGAGCATCCTTCCGGCGCGGACGGCGTCTGATATTTTATTGGAACGTGTACCCCAGTTCAGTGAGCTGCGTCACTGCGTTGCTGTAGGCGTAGTTGATGGCGTTCTGGTGGTCGGCGTCCACGTTTTTCGTGCCATGGGTGGAGCTGTTGGTAAAGTGGATGCAGAACTGGCCGTTATAGTTGTTATCCTTGATGGTGTTGCCCTCGCTGGCGTTATGGGGCACGCCGTACATGGAGGCGGCATAGCTGTGCCCGCTGATTGTCACCAGGATGGAACGGCGCTGGTAATTATTCTTCTCCGTGATATTGGAGGCCGACGTCACGCCGTAGATCCGGCAGATGGCGGCGGTATCGCTGGCGGTCAGGGGCTCCACGTCGGCATGGGAGCCGCCGGACCAGCGCTTGACCTGGAAGCTGATGCCGGTCTTCACATCGGTCACGGTGGCCACGCAGCCCTTATAGAAGATATTCTGGATGTTGCTGGTGTTCCAATCGGCAATCTCCGGCGTATAGAGCGTGGTGCCCGATACGCTTACGCTGCTGCCGCTGGGCGTCTGATTATAGGCCGCGGCCTCGCCGGCGCTCAGGATGCGCAGCAGATCGCCGCGGATCCAGCCGTCAAGGTTTTTATCGTTCACGCGCACGTTGTACCAGGTATAGCCGTCGGCCACATTGGTGGGGCCCAGCAGCGTGCATACCTGGCCCGCGCGATTGAGCAGCTTGACCTGCGTGCCCTTTGCGTTGCCCGAAGCTCGGACGATCACCTTTTCCATGGTGGTCAGAGCGATATTGCTCTGGGCTGCCGAAGACGCGGCAGTGGAAGCGGTCGCGGTCGCGGAGACGGAGGAGGCCGCAGCTTCGCTGCTTGCCGCTGGCGCGGAGGCGGTCGAAGCCGCGGTCACGGCGGAAGCGGCGGAAGCGCTCACGATCTTGACGTAATCGCCCATCACATAACCCGAATCCACGCCGTTGCTCACCTGATACCAGGTATGACCCTCGGCGGAAACGGTGCCATAATAGGCCGTGATCTGATCCAGCTCAAACCTGCCCAGCACCTTTGCCTCGGCGCTGGGACGCTTGCGCAGATTGACCCCCCGGGCGGTGAACTGGATGCTGCCCACGGCGCTCGACGCTGAAACAGTCTGGGCGGCCGCGGCCTGAACGCTTGCCTGCGCGGCGCTGTCCACAGCGGCGGCGGTATAAACGGCGGGAGCAGCGGTGGCCGCGGGCGCGGCGGTGGCCGCAGCGGCGCTCATCGCCTGAGCCTCGGAAATCAGATTAACGTAGCTCTGATCGATATAGCCCCAATACTGCCGCTCGGGATGGCTGGGATGATGACAGGTACCGTAATAATAAGTAACGCCCTGATAGCTGTGGGTATTCAAAATCTCCACGATATCGCCGGTGTTCAGTTTGACCCAGGCGTCGGTGCTTTCCATCTGCTTGCGCACGCGCACTTTATCGTAATTGACCTGGCCGTACTGGGCGGCGGAGGCTGACAGCGCGGACAGCAGGCACAAAGCGAAAGCGCACAGAAAAACAATCAATCGTTTGTGATCTCTCATGGATTCCTCCTTCTTGGGTACGTGGGTGCTTCGGGAGTACATCGCTATTTTATTACACAATTATTACAAAATCAAGAAAATCGGCCCTCTTCAGAGAAAGTTTACAAATATGGCCGTTTGTTCACAACAATTTCCGGAATCCCGGCAGCTTTTTGAGCAGCCAGGTAAACCCGCAGCCCAGCGCGGCGCTCAGGACGACCCAGCAAAGCGACAGCGGCACGGGCGGAAGCAGCGGCGAGAGCGCGCGGGAAAAGGAGCCCCAGAGCAGCATTTTCCAATAGGGATCCAGCAGATAAACGCCAAAGGTCAGCGCGCCCAGGGCGCAGGCCGTCCGCCCCAGCCTGCCCCGGCCCAGCGCGGGCCAATCAACCAGCGTCAAACGCTTGATCAGCAGAAAGGCGGGCAGGGCGATCAGGGCGGTGAACATGCCCAAATAGTTTTCGGTAAAGACGCCCGCATGGGCGGCCTCCATATACGTGAACAAGCAGCAGAGGGCGGCGGCCCCGGCCCCCAGCAGCGCCAGCAGCAGCACGCGTTCCCGTTCCATGCAGCGGATATCCACGGCGTTTTCCAGATAACAGCCCATGAGCGGATAGAAGAAGGCCGATACCGCGCTCAGAGGAAAGACGAGGCTGTCGGCCAGCCGCAGGGCGGGCTGTCCGGCCAGGCTCAAAAACAGGTTGACGGCGGGCAGCAGGGCGGACAGGAGGAGCTGCAAACCCAGCAGCAGATAAAAATCCTGCCGGGTAAAGCCCGCGGCGATCCTTTGCAGCAGGGGCAGCAGCAGCAGAAAGCTGATGTAGGCGTACAAAAACCAGTAGGTTTCGGTATTCCAAAGGGAATTGGCCAGCAGGCCGGATAAAAAGCCCAGCGGCGACAGGCTGAAATCAAGGCCCTTTACGCGGCTGTAAACGGCCTGGCCCGCCGCCATGCCCAGCGAAAAGACGATCAGCACCAGCGCAAAGCGGAGCACCCGCTTTTTGAGCACCAGGCGGTAATCCTCCCGCCGATTGAGCAGCAGCGCTCCCGATACCATCAGGAACAGCGGCACATTGATCCGCGTCACCGCCGCCTGGAACATGAGCAGCGCCCGGGGAAGGCCCGCCGCCGTCGTGTAGCCGATATAGGCCGGCAGGTGGTTATAGATCACCAGCAGGACGGCAAGGATGCGCAGCCACTCCAGATACACCTTTTTCTGTTTCATGGCGTCTGCTCCATGGCCGCGATCAGGCGCTGATAAAAGGCCACCGCCCCGGGCAGGCAATCATATTCAATGTTCTCATTCAGGCCATGCATGCCGCGCATCTGCTCGGGCTTATACACCACGGGAGCGAAGCGCACCACATTATCGCAGATCTCCTGATAGAAGCGTGCGTCGGTGGCCCCCGTCATCACATAGGGGCAGGCCGGGCACCCCGGGAAAACCTCGCCCACGGTGCGCTCCACCAGCCGAAACGCCTCGCCGCGGATATCGGTGGCCGGGGTATAATCGGCGGCGTGGCTCACGGACATTTCCAGCCCGAACATATGCGAAGTCTTCCGCAGGATATCCAGGCTTTCCTCCATGCCCTGGTGGGGAATAAAGCGCACGTTGGCGCTGACGGAAGCCTCCTGAGGCATCACGTTGCAGGCGTCCGAGCCCCGGGCCATGGTAAAGGCGACGGTGGTATGGATCATAGCGCCGGCCTGGGCCGAAATCATGGGCAGCACACGCAGCAGCACGGGCTTGAACAGCCACAGGTTCAGGAACACATATTTGAGCGGAAAGGAGGCGTAGGGCGCCAGCTGGCGGAACATCGACTCCACTTCCGGAGGCATGCGGCGGCGGAAGATATCATGATGCTCCATATAGTGCACAAAGTCCGCCAGCCTGGCCAGGGGAGAATTTTTCCGGGGCGTGGAGGCATGGCCGCCGTCGGATCTTGCCGTGAAGGTCACATCGGCCTTGCCCTTTTCAAACACGCCCAGCATGGCAAAATTGCCGTGGATGCCGCCGATGGGCTCGCCGATCAGGCCGCCGCCCTCGTCCACCACCAGGTAGGGGCGCACGCCCCGGCGTTTGAGCTCGTCCACCAGCTTCCGGCAGCCCGGGCCTGCCCATTCCTCAGTGCAGGAGGAGGAAAGATATACGTCCTGCGGCGGCGTATAGCCCTGGGCGAGCAGCCGCTCAACAGCCTCAAAAAAGGCCATGACCGAGCATTTGGTATCCGACGTTCCCCGGCCCCACACCTTGCCCTCGGCGATATCGCCGGAGAAGGGCCCGTGCTGCCATTGGCCCTCGGCGGGCACCACGTCCTGGTGGCTCATGAGCACAAGCGGGCGGTCATGGCGGAGGCCCTGCCAGTAAAACAGCAGATTGCCGTCAATCTCGGTCTTTTCCAGCTTTTCGTGCACCAGCGGAAACAATTGCTCCAGCACCCGGTGAAAGCCCAGGAATTTTTCGCGCAGGTCGCACTCGGGCGCCGATACCGTTTCATACCGCACCATGGCCGCAAGCTTATCGGCCAGCGCCAGCGCTTCTTTTTCATCAGGCGCGGGAACGTAGGTGGATTTCTTGGAAGGCGTCAGCAGCGTCCGTATCAGCGCGATCAACAGCAGCGCCGCCAGCGCGCCCAGCAGCCCCAGCAATATCCAAACAGCGGTCATGCCTTCGCCTCCCTGCGGAATTTTACGTACGCCAGGCCGATGGCCAGCGCGCCCGAGGGGATGATCATAAAGGATGTGGAGCCCGTGAGCGAGGGAACGAGCGTAAAGAGCAGCGTCATCACCGCCAGCGGCACCATCGCCAGCCGGGCGTCCTTGCGGTAATACTTGAAGGCCATGGCGCCAAACAGCGCGGGCACCACGTTATTAAAGGCGGGCTGCAGCACGGGGCTGGACAGCACCGGACGCAGGGGCGTGAGCAGCAGCACGCCCAGGGCCAGCACCAGGATGGTGACCAGCGACGACGCGGCGATGGACAGCGTGGAAATGATCTCATTCTCCGCCGTGCCCGATTTGGCGCCCACCATATCCCGGGCGTTCATGGCGCAGGGGATCTTCATATTGATCAGGTTGCCCGTGATAAAGGCCAGATAGCTGCCGCCCGCCCCCAGCATGGGCGTATACACCAGGAATTCCACAACGCTTGACACCGTCCATACCAGGCCCACCGCCAGGAAGCCCCGGGCGGCCGCCGACAGATTGGGCATGGCGCCCAGATAGCCGCCCATCACAAAGGGCGCGCTCAGCAGCAGCGCAAGGGTGATCAGCGACACGGCGCGGCCCAGCCGATGGGTGGAGCGCAGGTAATCGTCATAGGACGTTTGCGCTTTCTTCGTCTGCATTTCTTGGCGCCTCCTTTACAGATGGGCGGCCACGGCGGCGGCCATGCCCAGCAGCATGCTGGCGGCAATGGAAAAGCTGTCCAGCCAGCGCAGGTTTTTCTTTTCGGACAAAGCGGTGAAGCCCGCCATGGACAGGGCGGCCACGGCCGCCACCAGCAGCGGCGTCCAATCGCCCTTGAAGGCGAAGGAGCCGCCGCCCGAAATGAACGCGCCGATATAGCTGCCCAGGTACGCGCTGACCATGCCGATGAACATGGCGGTCATGGCCTTATCGCCAAAGGAAGGCTTATCGCTTCCCGCCTTGTTCCGGCCGCTCCTGGACAGGCGGGCCAGATATTTTTTGCCAAACAGCGTGGTAAAGATCATGCCCCACATGATGCACGCGCTCATCAGAAAGGCGATGGTGGAAAACACGTCCGCCGTCATGGCTTCGCCGCTGAGGGCGGCGCCCAGCTGCTCGGCGGCGGCCTGGGCCACCTGGGTTTCATAATGCAGCGCGCCGATCACCGAAAGCCTGAGCCAGGGCCAGGGGATGCCCAGGCTGCCCGACAGCGCGATGACGCCCAGCAGGATGCCCACGCTGGGCAGTATGGAAAAGGTAACGCTGGCCGTTACCGCCTGCTTCATCCGGGCGGTATCCATGCCGATGGCCTTGCCCGCCCGCCAGGCGCGCGCCATAAACACCACGCAGACCACAGCCACAAAGGCCACGATCACGCCGCAGATCAGGTACATGGTACCGCTGCTCAGCTGCTCCAAAACGCTCATGGAAACGATCTTCCTTTCAATGGGGAATTACAGGGTATATGATATCACCGAAGGCGCAAAAAAACAAGAAAGAAGGGACCGTCCGCCCGATCCCCTCATATTCATTCACTCTGCCAATTCCTGTTTTACTTTTTTACCAGGTCTCAGTATCAGTATTCAAAGCTCCCTTCAAATACGAACACCACGTCTCCGGTGAGCGTGATCTTATCCTCGGCGCAGTTCACGGTCAGATCACCGCCCGCCTGCTTGACCGTGATATCCCGTCCGGCCTCGCAGAGGCCCAGCTTCACGGCGGCGGCGGCCACGGCGCAGGCACCGGTGCCGCAGGACAGCGTTTCTCCGTTGCCCCGCTCCCACACGCGCACGCGCAGGGTATTGCGGTTGATCACACGGACGAACTCGGTATTGACGCGCTCGGGGAAGATGGGCGCGTACTCAAACAGGGGGCCCACCCGTTCCAGATCGATGCCGTCGATGGCGTCGCAGAACACTACGCAATGGGGATTGCCCACAGATAGGCAAGTAACGGTATACGTTTCGCCGCCGATCCCGATCTCCTGTCCGATCACGGTATCGGTATCGGCCCGCATGGGGATGGAAGCCGCGGTGAAATCGGCCCGGCCCATATCCGCCGAAACTGCGTGCGTCCTGCCGTCCCGAAGATATACCCGCAGGTGATGGACGACGCCCGCGCATTCCACCGTCATGTACTCGCTGCGCACCAGGCCGTTATCATACAAGTATTTGGCGATACAGCGGATGTTGTTGCCCGCCATGCGGCCTTCGCTGCCGTCCCGGTTGAAGGAGCGCATCCTGGCGTCGGCGATATCGGATTTTTCAATGAGCACAATGCCGTCGCCGCCGATGCCGTAGTGCTGGGCGCACAGCTGCACGCACAGCGATTCGGGGCAGGTGATGCGCCCATCGAAATTATCGATGAAGATATAATCGTTGCCGCAGGAGTGCATTTTGGCAAAATGGATACGCTGCCGCCATTTGCGCATGCGGTTGATATCGATGAGCTCGGTATTTTCCTCGGTGAAGCGGCTGTCCATGATATCGGCCAGCGCACCCGCCGTATCCAGGCTGGTAAGGCAGGGAATAGACAGCTGCATGGCCTTGCGGTGAAGCACGGTAAAATCGCCCAGCGTTTCATCCTTCACAGCGCCTGTGTACACGATATAATGGATACTGCCGTCCTCCATGCGCGCGGTGATATCGTCGCTCTCGGTGGCGTTGGCCACGGCGGTCACCGGGATACCCAGAGTAGCGATGGCCGCCGCCGTGCCGCCGGTGGCGTACAGCGTGAACCCCAGATCGTAAAAGCGTTTGGCCAGGCCAATGATCTCCTGGTAATCGTTCTCCTCCACGCTGAGCAGCACGCCTGTCTTTTCCCGGCGGTGGGGCGAGGGCACCCGGAGGCCCGATGCCGTCAGGCCCTTGAACAGCGCTTCGGCCATGGTTTTGCCGATGCCCAGCACTTCGCCGGTGGATTTCATTTCCGGGCCCAGAATGCTGTTGGCGTCGCTGAGCTTTTCAAAGCTGAATACAGGCACCTTGACGGCGGTATAGGGCGGCGTGCGGTAGAGCCCCGCGCCATAGCCCAGGTCGATGAGCCTCTCCCCCAGCATGACCCGGCTGGCCAGATCCACCCTGGGCACCTTGGTCACCTTGCTGATGTAGGGAACGGTGCGGCTGGCCCTGGGATTGACCTCGATCACGTAGAGCTCGTTATCATAGATCAGGTATTGGATGTTCACCAGTCCGCGGGTGCCCAGGGCAAGCGCCAGCTTCTGGCTGCAATCGCAGATTTTTTTGAGGAAAACGTCGTTCAGGTTGTAGGGCGGATATACGGCGATGCTGTCGCCGCTGTGCACGCCCGCCCGCTCGATATGCTCCATGATGCCCGGGATCAGCACGTCCTGGCCGTCGGAGATCACATCCACTTCCAATTCGATGCCCGGCAGGTACTGATCCACCAGCACCGGGTTATCAATGCCGCCCGCCAGGATGCGCTCCATATAGGCAATGGTCTGCTCCCGGCTGCGGCTGATGGTCATATTCTGCCCGCCGATCACATAGCTGGGCCGCAGCAGCACGGGATAGCCCAGATCCTCGGCGGCCCGGACGGCCTCCTGCAGCGTGCGGGCGCTGTGGCCCCGGGGCCTGCGGATGCCGAAGCGCTCAAGCAGCGCGTCAAAGCGCTCCCTGTCCTCGGCTATATCGATGGACTCCGCGCTGGTGCCCAGGATGCGGATGCCCTGGCTGTCCAGGAACTGCGTTAGCTTGATGGCGGTCTGGCCGCCAAAGGCCACCACCACGCCGATGGGCTTTTCCACCTGAATGATGCCCATCACGTCCTCGGGGTACAGCGGCTCAAAATACAGCCGGTCGGCGGTATCGTAATCCGTGGAAACCGTTTCCGGGTTGTTATTGACGATCACCACATCGTAGCCCATCTCCCGGAGCGTCCATACGCAATGCACCGAGCTGTAGTCAAATTCGATGCCCTGGCCGATACGGATGGGTCCCGAACCCAGCACCATCACCACGGGACGCCCGCTGCGGCGCAGGGCGCGGCTTTCGCACGTCTGACCGGAGCAGGAATAGAAATAGGGCGTTTCGGCGGCGAACTCCGCGCCGCAGGTATCCACCATTTTATAGCTCATGGTATGCGCGGGCAGCGTTTCGATCCCGGCGAGCCGCCGCAGGGCGGCGTCGGGGTAGCCCATGCGCTTGGCCTGGGCGTAATCGGCGGCGGTGAGGCCCTCCTTTTCGATTCTCCGCTCAAAGGCCGCCATGCCCTGCAGCTTATACAGGAACCAGCGATCGATGCGGGTGATCTCAAAGATCTCGTCGGGCGTCATGCTGCCCTTCAGCGCCTCGAACACCGTAAACAGCCGCCGATCGTCCTGAGCGGCCAAGCGCTCCCGCAGGGGCAGGGATCCCAGCGGCATGGCGTTCAGCGTATCCAGGCTGATTTCGGCGCCGCGTACGGCCTTCATCAGCGCTTCCTCAAAGCTTTGGCCGATGGCCATCACCTCGCCGGTGGCCTTCATCTGGGTGCCCAGCCTGCGACTGGAACCCTGAAACTTGTCAAATGGCCATTTGGGGAACTTGACCACCACGTAGTCCAGCGCCGGTTCAAAGCAGGCGCAGGTCCGGCCGGTGATATCGTTCATGATCTCGTCCAGGCTGTAGCCCAGGGCGATGCGCGTAGTGATCTTAGCGATGGGATAGCCCGTTGCCTTGCTGGCCA
>JAFUDW010000015.1 GCA_017464225.1 Clostridia bacterium
GACGCCGCGGGCGAGCCCGTGGCTCCGGGAGAATACACCGTAGAGGCCGTCTGCCAGGTGGATGGCGTCACATATCGCCAGACAGCGCCTGTGCGGGCAGAATGACGTCTGCTTTTTCCCGGATGGAAAAGGCGGCAAAATAGCTTTCCTCCAGGGGGATCCAGCGGGCGTTGAAGCTTTCAAGGCCCGCTTTTCCGTTGCGCGCCAGGATGCGCCGCTGCTGCTCCGGGGCGTCGATATCGCTGAACGCTTTGAGCGTCATATAATCGCCCAGGGCGGGATGGCAGCTGTACGCCCCTTCCACGATGTAAACGGAGGAGGATTTGACCCTGCGCTCGCCGTTCAGCGCCATGACGCCGCAGTCAAATACAGGGTAGGAAAAATCTCCGCCGTTCTGTAGTCCGGGCAGCACGTCGGCCATAAACCGCTCGTGATGCACGTTGCCGCCGGGCGAGCGCAGGCGCGCCTCGGTGCGCATTTCCATGGGCAGGAAAAAATCGTCCATATGGATGGCCGACGCGCCGCAGATATCAGTCAGGTCGCTTGCCAGCGTGGTTTTGCCGCTGGCGCAGCGCCCGTCCAGGGCAATGATCTGCCGCTTTTGTTCATTTATATGGCGCAGCAGCAGGAGCATCCGCGCGTACCGGTAATCGATCACCCGGTAGGCGGGCCGTTCAGCGGCGCGGTAGGCGTCGCTGTGGTGCACGGGGCGAAGGCCGTCCCGCCAATACGCCTGCTTTTCGGCCTGCCAGTCGTCCCAGGAGAAGGAGAGCTCTCCGGCGGCAGCCAGGGCGTCCGCCGATTCAAGATACGCCCAAAAGCGCTCCTCGCCCGCCGCCCGGGGCGCGCAGGAGCGCGTGAAGCATTCCGCCAGCCATCCCTCCGGAAGGCCGAGGGCCTTCCAGGAAGACAGGTTCAGCCGGCAGGTGTCGGGAGATAGCGCCTCCAGGAGCGGCAATGCGCGATCCGCCGGGCAGGCGGTCAGCTCGTCAAGCAGGTATGCCCGCGCCGCCGCCTTGTCACCCAGCAGGTGTTCCGCGCCGAAGGCCGCCTGGTAGCAGCATTTCAGCATGTCCCGGGGGCGCATGGCGGGATGACGCCTGGCCTGCTCCCGGAGAAAGGCCGCCGTCAACGCTTGAACCGGGGCAGCAGCGCCCGGGCCAGAGCGATCACCAGGCAGGCGCCGGCCACCGAGATGATGATGCCGCCCAGCGTATTGGTGCTGCGGATGCCGATCCAGCCGCCCACCAGCGAGCCCACGGCACCGCCGGCGATGCCCAGCAGGATGTTCCATATCAGGCTGCCTTCGCTTTTCATCAGCCGGGAGGCGATGAAGCCGGCCAGCGCCCACAACGCAATTTTTACGATCCACCAAAACATTGAATTGCCCTCCTTGTTTGTCGGTTTTCTGTATTATAGCCCAACTGAGGGAGGATTTGCAACGGCTGGCGCGCCAATTGTCGTCAGGACCGCGCGAAAACAAAAAAAGAGCGTCCCAAACAGGACGCCCGCGCGCGTTACTTGTGCATATACAGGATCCCCAGCGTGTGCGGCCCGCAGTGGCAGGCCACCGTGCCCAGGGCGAATGTCTCCAATACCTCGGCGAAGGGCTGACAGGCCAGGATCTCTTGCCGGACCATATCCACGATACCGTCGTCCACCGGCGTATGGGTGATCATGATGCGCTTGAGGTTCAGCGTTTCATTGCCGGCCAGGCGTTCATGCACGTATTCCCGGAGCACGTGATCATAGTGTCCGCGGTACTTTTTGGCCACCAGCATGTTGCCTTCCCGCACCTCGATGCAGGGCTTGATGTTGAGCAGATTGGCGCCCAGCGCGGCCACGGCGCTGCACCGACCTCCCTTGCGCAGGTAATTGAGCCTGTCCACGCAAAAGCTGGCGTCTACCTTGGGAACCAGGGCGCGGACGGCTTCAGCGATCTGCGCGGCGTCCATATCGCCGCGCTCGGCCAGCTCGGCGGCCTCCATCACCAGCAGCCCCTGGCCCGTGCTCAGGTTGCGGCTGTCAACCACCTGTACGTTTTTCAGCTTCCTTGCCACGTTGCAGGCGTTCTGGTAGCAGGCGCTCATATCGCTGCTGATGGTAAAATGCACCAGGCCGTCGTATCCGGCCAGGTTCTGGGCGAAAAACTCCTCATAGTCGCTCTGGCTGACGGCGGCGGTGGAACAGAGGCTGCCGCCGGCCTCCACGTGGGCGAAGATTTCATCGGTGGTGATATCCACTTGGTCGCGGTAGGAAACGCCATCTTTAATAATGTATAATGGGCTCACCGCCACGTGAAACCTGTTCAGCAGCTCCGGAGTTAAATCGCAGGTGCTGTCCGAGGTGATCCTGATTTTCATGTAAAATGCTCCTTTGCCAAAGAATGACCATTTTCCGGTGGAATTATGGCACAGCAGGGTCAACAGAATGTCAACTTATGTTGATCAAATCAGACGTTTTATAAAAAATTTGAAGCAGATGCAGACCTTTGCCCGCCGCTGCGCTCTTATGGGTGTATCGCGATACGGGGGAAAGGAAGAACGCCATGAGCACAGAGGAAAAGAACGCGGCCTTCGCACAGGCTGCCGTCAGCTGCCACGCCGCCATGTATCGGGTGGCGCTGGGCATGCTGCACAGCACGGCGGATGCCGAGGACGCGGTGTCAAACGCCGTGATCGCCGCATGGACGCACTTGCACCGGCTCCGGGAGCCCGGAGCCCTGCCGGGTTACCTGATGCAGTGCACCATCCATGCCTGCCATGCGATCCTGCGGCGAAAAAAACACGAGATCAGCGCTGATCATATGGAAATATACGGCCAAACAGCAGAAGAACCCGACAGCGTATGGAACTATGTGCATCACCTGCCGGAAAAATACCGCGTGCCGCTGCTGCTGCGCTACGGCGAGGACTGGAAGCTGGAGGAGATCGCCAAAGCGCTGCGCCTGCCCAAGGGCACGGTGAGCGCCCGCCTTTCCCGGGCACTGAAAATGCTGAGAAAAGAATTGCAGGAGGAGGAATGAGCCATGAACGAACGGGAACTGATCAAGCGGCTGCGCGACGAGCGCCCGGCGCCTCCTGCGGGCTTTGAGGTACGGCAGGAGCGCCTGCTGCTTGGCCTCATGCAGAAGGAGGAGCCTGTTATGAAGCGTAAAATGAGTTTGGGCCTGGTATTGGCTG
The DNA here is from genome assembly GCA_017464225.1 of Clostridia bacterium. Next base: position 3,183 of record JAFUDW010000015.1, read on the forward strand.
TCGTTCTGGTGCTTTTGAGCGTGACGGCTTTCGCCGCCAGCCTGGTATTCAGCCCCAGGGTGGATATCGCCAGGATCGCCGAAAAAGCGCTGGAGGATCAGTATGGGATCACCGATGAAATGCTGGTGTACTTCCATCGCACCGTCAACGAAAACGGCGACGGAACAGCCACGGTGACCTATACCGGCAACTGGGATATGAACTATGTACTGGGGGAATATACCGTCACCGTACAGGGCAAAGAAGCCAAAGCAGTCTGGAGCCATGACGGCGAGGATACGGACGGCGGGCTGGAGGCTGAGGCATGGGGTGCGGAGCAGCTGAACGAGGTCATACGGATGTACAGGGAGACCCACGAGACGACGCTGTATTATAACAAGGCGCTGGCCATCGCCGCGCGGCATGGCCAGGAAGTGAAAAACTCGCTGTACGCGAAGGATGGCGAAAAAGTGACCGAGGAGGATTTCAATCGGAAACAGGCGGAACTCCGGGCAAAAAGCGGGCTGAACGAAGAAGAGCTCCTGTCCATTGCCCGCCAGGCGGTGCAGGCTTCCTATGGGCTGGACGCCGCGCAGATGGAAAGGCTGGCGCATAATCCGGACCTGTCCTGGTATGAAGAAAAAGGGGGTAGGGTGTATTATGAAGCCTGCCTGGTGCTGATCCAGCAGCCCAGCGAGGATCCGACCGTCTGGCCTGAATACGTGAAGATGGACGGCGAATATGGCGTGCTGATCGATACCGAAACCGGCGTGGTGGAGGATATCTTCTATGATGCCGCCCTGGCCGGGAACGGCTGACCGAAAACGCAACCATACGAAAGGGGATCCCCGGACGCGAGCCCGGGGATCCCCGGCTTTTATCTGCTTGTCGTTATTTGCTCTTCTTTTGTTACAATTCCGTAAAAGAAATTTATTTGTTCATTATTGATGAAAAGCCGCTAAAAGGTTTGAGTAAGTATTGACTAACCGCGAGGAGCGTCCCTATAATGAATACTAAGGTATAGTAGTATAACTATGCCGCGAAAGGCGTCATATATAAACAAAAGGAGGAGATTCCCATGTCTTTCAAGTACACGATCGACGGTAATGGCGCGGTCAGCCACATCGCGTATGCGTTCAGCGATGTTGCCGCTATCTATCCCATTACCCCCTCGTCTACCATGGCGGAGTACGTCGATGAATGGGCTGCCCAGGGCCGTAAAAACCTGTTTGGCCAGACCGTTCATGTGGCCGAAATGCAGAGTGAAGCCGGCGCTGCCGGCGCTGTGCACGGCTCCCTGGCCGCCGGCGCCCTGACCACCACCTTCACCGCTTCCCAGGGTCTGCTGCTGATGATCCCCAATATGTACAAGATCAGCGGCGAATTGCTGCCCGGTGTGTTCCACGTATCGGCCCGCGCCCTGGCCGCGCATGCCCTGAGCATCTTCGGCGATCATCAGGACGTGATGGCCTGCCGCCAGACCGGTTTTGCCATGCTGGCCTCCGGTTCCGTTCAGGAAGCTATGGATATGGCCCTGGTGGCCCATCTAGCCGCGCTGAAGGCCTCCGTGCCCTTCCTGCACTTCTTTGATGGTTTCCGCACCAGCCATGAGATCCAGAAGATCGATGCCATCGATTACGAAGACATCGCCAAGATCGCTCCCTGGGACAAGATCAACGAGTTCCGCGCCCGCGCTCTGAATCCCGAGCATCCCCATCAGGCCGGCACCGCTCAGAACCCCGATATCTACTTCCAGAACCGTGAGACCGCCAACAAGTACTACCTGGCCACTCCCGAAATCGTGGAAGAGTGCATGAAGCAGGTGGAATCCATCACCGGCCGCAAGTACAACCTCTATGATTACGTTGGCGCGCCCGACGCTGAGGAAGTCATCATCTGCATGGGCAGCGGCACCGAGACCATCGACGAAGCCATCGAGGCGCTCAACGCCCAGGGCAAGAAGTACGGCCTGGTCAAGGTCCATCTGTTCCGTCCCTTCGCCGCCGATAAGTTCCTGGCCGCTATCCCCGACACCTGCAAGAAGATCGCCGTGCTGGACCGCACCAAGGAGCCCGGCTCCCTGGGCGAGCCCCTGTACCTGGATGTGGTCACCGCC
>JAFUDW010000166.1 GCA_017464225.1 Clostridia bacterium
GCGGACGAGCTATGGAATCATTATTATGATATCTTTCCGGAACCCGACGCCCTGGATGAAACCCGCATCCTCATCGACGGCAAGGTGATTGACCTGGATCCCCAGCGGGAACAGCTGATCCTTTTGACCGAGGACGCCAAAGGCGAACGCAGGGTCACGGTTGTATATCAGGATGGTCGCGGCCGGTATTTTCAGCAGACAAGCCAACCGCTTCCGCCCCAAACCAGTATGGATACCTTCCATTCCGGTGAAGGCGATATCTATCTGGATATGGAGGGGCAAAGCTGGAGCCTGTACTATCATAAAACAGCCTCGGACAAATGGAGGCTAACGGGCGGACGGTGCTATCATGCGGGTGAAAGCTTTGATTACAGCGCCAGCCGATTCGGTCTCACCATCTGGACGTCGGATGAAACCGTTCGCGCGTACGGCAGGCTGCGCGCCGACGACCTGTTTACCGTAGATTTCCTGACCTATCCCAAAACGCTGGAAGGCATTCGCGAAAGCGTGGACACCAGCGGCTGGGCCGCGGTCAATAATCCCAATCACGAGGATCGGCTGAACCTGCGGGTCACGGCCAGCAGGAGCGCCGATTCCTACGGCAAATTCTATAACGGCACGCCGGTGCGCGTGCTGAAAACCAGCGGTGAATGGGCTCAGGTGCAGATTGGCGAAAATGGCCTGACCGGATGGATGATGCGCAAATACCTGGCCATGGGGGATCAGGCCGGAGCGGTGGAGCCCGCCTTCCCCTGGCGGATCGTGAAGGAGGGCTATGAGGAGCAGGATATCCCGGGCTGGATGGACCGCACCCGGAGCAAGGCAAGGATCATGCCCTTGCGGGATGATTGGGCCGTTGTGGGTATTGCCGACGATTTGTATATCCTGCTGGACCGTACGGACGGCAGCGTGATGTACGCGTCCATGGACTACTTCTGGGAGGGGAACGGCTGATATGAAAAAGCTGCTTGCCGCTTTGCTGACGCTACTTTTCTGCGGATGCGCCTCCGCTGAGGTGATCGCGCCTTATGGTATAGGCCAGATCGGCTATGAGGCTGTTGTGCTGTGCCAAAGTCTGACGGTGCGCGCTGAACGCAGCACGGCGGCAAAGGCTGTCGCTACGCTGCGCGCCGGGGATATCTTTGCCACACTGAGCAGCGTGGACGGCTGGCTGGATTGCTTTCGTTCCGAAACAGAGGGCCGCACCGGCTGGGTGCGGGCGGAATACGCGGTTGTTGATCCGGCATGGTATACCATCGAGCAGTCCACGCCGGTCTATGCCTATGCCGATCTGAACGGGCCCCGGGTGGGGCTGTTGGACAAGGGCGAGCGTTACCCCATTTTGAAGGCCCAGGGCGAATGGCTGGTGATCGGCCTGCGCGGGGCCTCGGGATGGATCCATGACGCCGCGGCGGCCCAGGCCGCCGAGCAATCCATGTTCGCGCCAGAAAAGCTTGCCGCCATCCTTCGGGCCGAGCTGATGGCTCCTGATGGGAAAACCCACGCGCTAACCGATGAAAGCAAGCTGCAACGGCTGGGCGCGCTTTTTTCGGCAGCCAGACCAGTCACGGCCACCAAGTGTCCCTTTGACGCCGTCCTTAATATGACGCTTGCCGACGGCAGCGTGTGGTCGTTGGAATTGGCCACCGATTCCTGCTCGGTTTTCCGTGCCGCGGGGGACGCGTACTATGATTACGGCGGGGATAGCAGACAATTCTGGGCTTTGTTTGGATTGGATATGAATGACTTGTATCGATAGGAGGCCGATATGAAAAAGATGTGCTTAACGCTGCTCATGCTGCTGCTTGTCGCCTGCGCCGCCCGGGCGGAGGGCCCTTACCAGGCCAATCTGTACGCGGCGGTGCTCAATGAATGGGCCGAAGGGCTGGCAGCCGGCCCGGATGTGGAATTGAAACGGGATGCCATCGAGGATGCCCGGCGCTGCGTATGGTACAGCAGCGGACTGGACCCGCTGGAGGCTGTGGGCTATCAAATCACAAAGCTGAACGACGACGACATTCCCGAGCTGATCATCGGAACGGTGGACAGCGGAGCAGGGGAGGAGTCCCTCATTTTTGAGATCCTGACCCTGGCGGACAATCGCCCTGTGACGCTGATGCGGGGCTGGGAGCGATACCGGCTCAGCCTGACCTATGATCTAAAGGCCAATCGCTTCGGTTATTACGTGGAGGGCTCCTCCGGAGCGTCCAATTCCGTTTGGGAGCATGGCCTGGCGGCAATGGGAGAGCGGGGCATGGATTGGACGGACTGCGATACGGTGGAGGCCAACTGGCTGGAGGCTGATAACAGCGTTCATTGGATGCTGAACGGCGCGGAGATCGGCGAAGCCGAAGCCGAGGCGCTGATCGATTCCTGGCAGAAGCAGCTGTTCCAGCCGCTCCTGACGCCCTTTACGGAGCATACCGGGCGCAGGGACACGGGCTTTGTGGATGAGCGGACGCCGGACACGGCGGGCGCCTTCTGCCGCTCCTACAATATCACCCCGGAGGGCCCCTCTGTTGATTTGGTGATTGCTGATACCGGCAGGCGAAACGCTCCGGAGGCGCGGCATGAAAACGTGCTCAGCGCCGAAATCACCGTGCGGGAAACCGGGGAAAGCCGGGTGCTTGAATTTGACGGCTCCGAGACCCCGGCCTCCGATCCCATGAGCTGCCTGGCCTGGGTACAGGATCTGAACTTTGACGGATACGGCGATCTGCTGCTGTGTACCGCTCGAGGCGCAGCCAATGAATACAGCGTTTTTTGCCTGTGGGATCCCGAGGCGGGGCAGTTTGGCGGCATCGAGACCCATTGCGCCTTCGATTTGGAAACCGAGCGCGCTTCGGGCCAGGTCACGCCGCTGGAGCTGGTCAATTATTCCCTGCGAAAGGGCGATGACGGCACGGGTTGTATCGTCTCCCGCGAGCATGACGGGCTTGCCTGTTATACGCAGCTTGTATACAGATGGGAGGGGAATGGCCGCGCGCCGGCGCTGATCCATATCCATGATTTATCCTATGGGATCGGTTCGCTGATCCGGGACCGGGCGTTTACCTTCTTCTCCCAGGGCGTCAAGCTGTGGGATCATGTTTACAACACAGAATGGTATTATGGCCCGACCGAGCCCTTCCGGGCCTTTGAGGCGGCGGCGGATGCCCTTTGGCAGGGCGAGGAAACCGTTGAAAAGCGTGTAGCCAACACCGACTGGGTGAACCTGCGGGAGCGGGACAGCAAGCAATCCCTGTCCCTGGCTCATCTGGACCGGGGCGTCTGTGTGCAGGTGCTCAAGGAAAACTGTGCCGACGGCTGGACGCTGGTGCTGTGGGATACCGGCGAAAAGCAGGAGCATTGGTTTGGAAACCGCACAGAGATCGGCTATATCTGGCACAGCTTTTTGGAATGACGGGGGAGAGGCATATGAAGAAATGGGGAATCCTGCTCTGCCTGCTGCTGCTGTTTGGGACGGCGCGGGCTGAGGAAGACCTGAGCGGCGTATGGAGCTTTACGGGTGGCGGCGAGGTGATGGGCATGGGATTTACGCTGAACGCCGACGGTACCGGTCAATGGATGGATACCGGGGATCAGCATACGCCGGCCAAGCATTTGAAGGAGACTGGGGAGCGCTTTGTCTGGACGCTCGAAGGCGATACCTTCACCTGTACCAATGCTTCAGGAGCGGATTACAGCTATTCCATTTTCTGGGACGATGGAAGATTGCATTTCGCCTCGGGCGACGGAGGCGGCTTCTACAAGCGCTTTGACGAGAAAGCCATGCGGGCGGAAATCGAAAGCAAACGGCAGGCCGGGATAGCAACCGAATTTGATTTGCTGGCGCTGGATTATCTGGACGACGCTTTGGAAGCCGCGCTGGCCGAGCAATGCGGCCTGCGCAGCGTCAACGCCGATGTGGACTGGGATACCGAAGCGCCGCGCATTACGGTGGACGCCTGGCACATCGAAAAGGACGCGTCAGTCTGGCTGCGCCTGACGCCGGAAGGCGCGGAAGCCTATGCTACGGTAACGCCTTGGGAGGGCATGGAGGAGGACGATATCAGCCGCCAGCCCTTCACCTGTTCTCCCGGCGCGGCAAACGACAACGTGTGTTACGTATCGGCTCAATGGGCGCTGGAGGCTGCGCTCAAGGCCATGACCGGCGAAAACCGCCTGCGCAAGGCGCTGAGCCAGGATACCGCGGACGCCGTGGCCGACAGATTTGAGCAGGCGGTCGCCGATTATGAAAACGGTGATTTTGAAAGAATATTGGCGGGGATGGGCTTTACGGTGCAGTCGGCTGCCGGGGATGAAAACGGCATCACTGCGCGGCTGCTGTATACTGCGGAAAACCGCGCGTTTGATTTTTCGCTGACGCCCTATTATGAAACGCTTACGCTGGAGGACACGGACGCTGAAAAGCCGCTGAGCCACGAGCTATATGTGCAGGAGGATGAAAGCGTTTACGATATCATCCCGCAGGCGGCGGATTCGCTGATCGATTGGGAAAGGCGGCAGGCGCAGCCTGCGCCGCCTGTGGCGCTGCAGGGGAAAACGGCGGCTTTTCCCAAGGGAAAGGGCTATGACGTTTATCGCGGTCCGGGCAAAAGCTACGGCCGCGGAGCGGACGGAAAGGCGCGGGTTTCCACCGCTGGGCCCATCGCCGTTTACGGCGTATGGAACGATTGGCTGCTGATCAGCTATGACGTGAGCAAGGATAAAGCGCGTTTTGGCTGGATCGAAACGGCCGGTCTGCCGGAAAGCGTGCTGGCCGCCTGTCCGGAGCTGGCCTTTGAGCGCGACACCATGGAATACAGGCTGGGCGTGCTCAGGCGGGAAGCGCCGCTGACCGACGATCCGCAGCATTCCCACGCTGCCTTCGATACCCTGCCCAAGGCTGCCAGCCTGCATTGCCTGGGCCTTTGGGAGGATTGGATGCTGGTGGAGGGCTTCAAAAACGAAAAGCTGATCATGGGCTTTGTGCCTGCCGACGCTGTGGATATGGAGCACGGCGACGCGGACGACACGCGTTTTGTGATCGAAAACGCCGTTTCCTGGCCGGAAAGCGAGATCGCCGCCGCCATGGAGGCCGTGCGGGAGGCGTACCGTTTGGACGGTGCGGGCAGCCATCTGCTGGCGGTGCGCTATCCGGAGGAGGAGAACGATCCGGCCAATATCTGGTGGCGCGTCGACGGCGTTCATCCCGATATCCAATTCATACGCTTATATGCCGACGTGGACGGTATCGGCTACTATGATTTTGAAATTTCCTCTTACGGCGTGGCGAAGGATCTGATCGTTTATTGCTCCCGCGCGCCGGGAGAAAGCTAGCAGAGCGACATCGGGGGATACGAATGACGCGGAATATGATACGCGTCGCTTTAAGGCTCCTTTTGCGGATTTTCGCAAAGGGAGCTTTTATGTATAATGATTTATACTTATGCCGCGTTTGTTTCAACACTGTGACAAATATTGCGTTTTGTTTTATTGACAAGGTTTGCACATCCGTGTTAGAGTATATAGTAGGAAAGGATGGTTTTTGTGACGATTCAGCCTGCCGTAAAGCAAGAAACGAAAAAAATCGCTGTGGGCGTTTGCCTGCTGTCGGTGCTGATGGTGGGCGTGTATCTGATCATCGGCCGTTTCAGCCTGCCCGTTCTGTTTGGCGCGCTGCTGGGCGCGGCCTTCGCCGTGTTCAATTTCTTTCTGATGGCGCTGTCGGTGCAGCAGGCCGCCGAAAAAATGAACGGCGTGCAGTTGCCGCCCGAGGAGGAATCCGCGGAGGATGCGCCTTCGGATGAAAACGCGAAAGCCGAACTGAGCCCTCAGGCCAAACAGGCCCGCCGCAATATGCAGCTGTCCTATACCGGACGCATGGCGCTTTTGGTCGCCATGGCGGCCATCGCCTATTTTGCCCCGGGGATCGACGCCGTGCCCGCTCTGCTGGCGCAGCTTTTCCCCCGGCTGACCATATTTATTGAAGGGATATTGCTGAAAAAGGAGACACAAGCGCAATGAGTGAAAGAACCAAAGCGCGGCTGCTTGATATCCTGTACCTGGCCATGGTGATCGTGCCCTTCGTGATCGCCATTGCCCTCAAGGTATGCTTAAAGCCCGCCGGGGAGGGCATTTCCATCACCGGCGCCCTGGTGTTTTTGACCATCCCCATGCCGCTGCAGGATCTGTATATCACCGAGTCGCAGGTCAATTCCTGGGCTGTGATGATCGCCCTGCTGGGGCTGTGCCTGTACCTGACCCACGGCATGAAGGTGATCCCGGGCAGTAAGCGGCAGATCGTGGCCGAATGGGTCGTGGAAAAGGTCAACGGCCTCATCGAGGAGAACATGGGCAAGCGCTTTATGGGCTTTGCGCCCTTTGTGGCCGCCATCTTGGGCCTTTCTGCCTTTTCCAGCCTCTCCAGCCTGCTGGGCTTGTTCCCGCCCACCTCGGATATGAACGTGGTGGCCGGCTGGGCCATCCTGGTGTTCATCCTCATCACCCATTATAAGCTCAAGGGCGGCCTGTGGCCCTATATCAAGGGATTCTTTGAGCCGGTACCTGTGTTCATGCCCTTTAACGTCATCGGCGAGTTCGCCACGCCCGTGTCCATGAGCTTCCGTCATTACGGCAACGTGCTCTCCGGCGTGGTCATCGCCACCCTGGTGCATTACGCCCTGGGCAACGTAAGCCATATGCTGCTGGGCTGGCTGCCCGGCTTCCTGGGCAATATCCCGCTGTTGCGCGTGGGTATCCCGGCGGTGCTGAGCCTGTACTTTGATATTTTCAGCGGCTGCATGCAGGCGTTCATCTTTGCCATGCTGACCATGCTGTACATCGCCACCGGCGCACCGGAGGAAAACTGAGGCCATACGCAAAGGCAACTTTGCATATCGCATAGATACGTACTATATTAAGGAGGTTCCCTTGTCATGATCGAACTCGCAATTGGTATCATCCTTGCCGGCTGCGCCATCGGCGCCGGCCTCGCCCTGATCGCCGGTATCGGCCCTGGTATTGGCGAAGGCAACGCCGTTGCCCGCGCCTGCGAAGCCATCGGCCGCCAGCCTGAAAGCCGCGGCGCCGTCACCAGCACCATGATCATGGGCTGCGCCATCGCTGAAACCACCGGTCTGTACGGCCTGGTCATCGGCATCCTGCTGATCTTCGTGGCGCCCAACCTGTTCATCAACGCCTTCAAGACCGCGCTGCAGTCCATGGGCAAGCTGTAATCCGCCCTGCCCTTACAATTCCTGAGAAAGGCAGCGTAAACGAGCATGCAGTTTTTGGATATCATTTCGGTGAACCTGTGGGATATCCTCATCTCATTCGCAAACCTGCTGATCATGTACCTGATTCTCAAGCGCGTCCTGTTCAAGCCCGTGCAGAAGATGTTTGAAACCCGCAAAAACCAGGTGGACAGCATCTACGCCGAGGCCAGCGAAAGCCGCGAGCAGGCCGTCAGCATGAAGCAGGAGTACGAAGCCAAGATGGCGTCCGCCCGCGCGGAGGCCGACGGCCTTGTGCGCTCGGCGGTGCAGACCGCCCAGAAGCGCAGCGACGCCATCGTGGCCGAGGCCAGCAGCCAGGCCAGCCATCTCAAGCAGAAGGCCGAGGAGGAAATCGCCAAGGAGAAGCGGCAGATGCTGCAGGATGTGCGCGGCGAAATTTCCGATATCGCGGTGAGCATCGCCAGCAAGGTGGTGGAGCGCGAGATCAGCGCCCAGGATCACCAGGACTTTGTGGACGAATTCATCCGGAACGTGGGTGAGAAGCCGTGACAGAGCTGGCCAGAGAATACGGCGAAGGGCTGTATGCCCTGTGCGCCGAGGAAAACCTGACGGAGGACGCGCTCTCCCAATTGCAGACCCTCAAAAGTCTGTTCAGGGAGGAGCCCGATTTTATCCGCCTACTGTCCAATATGTCCCTGGGTAAGCAGGAGCGCGTGGGCATCCTGGACGGCGCGCTGCGCGGCCAGGTGCATCCCTACCTGCTCAACTTCCTCAAGATCCTGTGCGAGCGCGGCGCGCTGCATGAGTTTGAGGGCTGTGAAAGCGCCTTCAGGGAGTGCTACAACCGCGATCACGCCGTGGTGGAGGCTACGGTGACCACCACCGCGCCGCTCAGCGACGGCCAGCGGCTCAAGCTGCTGAAAAAGCTGCGCGATATGACGGGCAAAACCGTCCGCCTCAGCGAAAAGACCGATCCCGCCGTCATTGGCGGCGTGCTGCTGGAAATGAACGGCCAGCGCTATGACAATACCGTGCGCCATCGCCTGGAGGAGATCCGCAGGGCCATGGCGGGCGAACCCTGAAAGCGGTGATACGATGCAGTTAAAACCTGAGGAAATCTCAAAGCTCATCAAAGAGCAGATCAAGCATTACGAAAACAGAATTTCCGAGAGCGATACCGGCACCATCATCATGATCGGCGACGGCATCGCCCGCGTAAGCGGCCTGGACAAGTGCATGGCCAACGAATTGGTGCGCTTCCCCAACGGCGCCTACGGCATGGCGCTCAACCTGGAGGAGAACTCCGTGGCCATCGTTATGCTGGGTTCAGATGAAGGCATCAAGGAGGGCGATACCGTCTCCCGTACCGGCCAGGTGGTGTCCGTGCCCGTGGGCGAAGCGCTCATCGGCCGCGTGGTCAACGCCCTGGGCCAGCCGGTGGACGGCCGCGGCGCCATTGACGCAAACGAGCACCGCCCCATCGAGCGCAATGCCCCCGGCATCATCCAGCGCAAGAGCGTGTCCGTGCCCCTGCAGACCGGTATCAAGGCCATCGACAGCATGATCCCCATCGGCCGCGGCCAGCGCGAGCTGATCATCGGCGACCGCCAGACCGGTAAAACGGTGATCGCCCTGGATACCATCATCAACCAGAAGGGTAAGGATGTTATCTGTATTTACGTGGCCATCGGCCAGAAGCGCTCCACCGTGGCGCAGCTGGTGGATACGCTGTCGGCTGCCGGCGCCATGGATTATACCATCGTGGTCAGCGCCACGGCATCGGAATTGGCCCCCCTGCAGTATATCGCGCCCTACAGCGGCTGCGCCATGGGCGAATACTTTATGGATCAGGGCAAGGACGTGCTGATCGTCTATGACGATCTGAGCAAGCACGCCGTGGCCTACCGCGCCCTGTCGCTTTTGATCCGCCGTCCTCCGGGACGCGAGGCTTTCCCCGGCGATGTGTTCTACCTGCATTCCCGTCTGCTGGAGCGCGCGGCCCGCGTGGCGCCCGAATACGGCGGCGGCAGCATCACCGCCCTGCCCATCATTGAGACCCAGGCCGGCGACGTATCCGCCTATATCCCCACCAACGTGATTTCCATCACCGACGGCCAGATCTTCCTGGAGACCGAGCTGTTCCACAGCGGCATCATGCCCGCTGTGAACCCGGGCATTTCGGTATCCCGTGTGGGCGGCAACGCCCAGATCAAGGCCATGAAAAAAGTGGCGGGCAGCCTAAAGCTTTTGTACTCGCAGTACCGCGAATTGCAGTCCTTCGCTCAGTTCGGCTCCGACCTGGATGCCGATACCAAGGCCCGTCTGGCCCAGGGCGAACGCATCGTGGAAGTGCTCAAGCAGAACCGCAACCACCCCATCGCTGTGGAGGATCAGGTATGCATCTTCTACGCCGTCACCCACGATTTCCTGAAAAACGTGGAGGTGCGGCATGTGGCCGAGTATGAGGAAGGGCTCTATGAGCGGCTTGCCGCGCAGCACGCCGACGTGCTGGAGGCCATCCGTACCACGGGCCAGCTGTCCAGCGAAACCGAGGCCAAGCTCAAGCTGGCGCTGGAGGCCTATACCACCGATTTTTTGAAAAGCAAGTAAGTAAGGAGGCGGCACCATGGCAGGAGCGTCCATGAAGGACATCAAGCTGCGCATCCGGAGCGTGGAGAGCACCATGCAGATCACCAAAGCCATGCAGCTGGTGGCCACCTCCAAGCTGCGCCGCGCCAAGGAACGCATGGAAAACAGCAAGCCCTACGCCACTGTCAGCCGGGAAGCGCTGATGGCCGCCGTGGCCCGCTGCAAGGATCAGGATGTGACCTTCGCCACGCCCAGGCCGGTGAAAAAGCGGCTGTATATCGTCATTGCGGGCGAGCGAGGCCTGGCGGGAGGCTATAACAGCAACGTATTCAAGGCTGTGGCCGCCCACGCGGGCGACGTACCATTCTGCGCGCTGCCGCTGGGCCGCAAGGCCATTGAAAAATACCAGCGCATGGGCGTGGAGCTGCTCAGCGCCGATTATAACCGGGTGGAAAACCTGTCGGTGAGCCGGTGCTATCGCCTGGCGCGGCTGGTGACCGACGGCTATATGGCGGGTAATTTTGACGAAGCGTTCCTGGTTTATACCAATTTCCGTTCCATGATGAGCCAGGAGGTTGCCGCCGAGCAGCTTTTGCCCATACCGCCGGCCGAAGAGGAAACGCCCCGCAACGTGGATACCCTCTATGAGGTGGAGGCCGCCGAAACGCTGGAGCGGGTCATGCCCGATTTTCTGGCCGGGCGGCTGTACAGCGCGCTGTGCGATTCCTTTGTGAGCGAGGTGGCGGCCCGCCGCATGGCCATGGACAGCGCCACCAAGAACGCAGGCGCCATGATCAGCGATCTGACATTGCGCTATAACCGCGCGCGACAGGGCGCCATTACCCAGGAGATCACCGAAATCGTGGCCGGCGCCGAAGAGTAACCCATCGGAAGGAGACGAAAAACGTGTCAGAGCATAACGTAGGCAAGGTGGTACAGGTCATCGGGCCTGTGCTGGATATCCGCTTTGAGGACGGACACCTGCCGGAGCTGCTTAACGCCATCGAAATCCAGAATGGCGATAAGAAGATCGTGGCCGAGGTAGCGCAGCACGTGGGCGACAACGTGGTTCGCTGCGTCAGCATGAACGCCACCGACGGTATGGTGCGCGGCCTGGATGCCACCGATACCGGCGGCCCCATCACCGTTCCCGTGGGCGAAAAGTGCCTGGGCCGCATCTTTAACCTGCTGGGTCAGGCCGTGGACGATCAGCCCGATCCCACCGACGTGGAGCGCTGGCCCATTCACCGCTCTGCTCCCTCCTTTGAGGAGCAGGAAACCAGCACCGAGATCCTGGAAACCGGCATCAAGGTGGTGGATCTGATCGCGCCCTATGCCAAGGGCGGCAAGATCGGCCTGTTTGGCGGCGCGGGCGTGGGCAAAACGGTGCTGATCATGGAGCTGATCAACAACGTGGCCAAGCAGCACGGCGGCCTGTCGGTATTAGCCGGCGTGGGCGAGCGTACCCGCGAGGGCAACGACCTGTACAACGAAATGAAGGAGAGCGGCGTTATCAGCAAAACCGCGCTGGTATACGGCCAGATGAACGAGCCCCCGGGAGCCCGTATGCGCGTGGGCCTTTCGGGTTTGACCATGGCCGAGTATTTCCGCGACCGGGAAAACCAGGATGTGCTGCTCTTTATCGATAACATCTTCCGCTTCACCCAGGCGGGCTCCGAGGTATCGGCGCTTCTGGGCCGCATGCCCAGCGCCGTGGGCTATCAGCCCACGCTGGCCACTGAGATGGGCGCCCTGCAGGAGCGCATCACCTCTACCAAGAAGGGCTCCATTACATCGGTGCAGGCTGTTTACGTGCCCGCGGACGACCTGACCGACCCGGCCCCGGCCACCACCTTTGCGCATTTGGATGCCACCACCGTGCTGGACCGCGGCATTGCCTCGCTGGGCATTTATCCTGCCGTGGATCCGCTGGGCTCCACCAGCCGCATCCTGTCCCCCGAAGTGGTGGGGCATGAACATTACGAAGTGGCCCGCGCCGTGCAGGGCATCCTGCAGCGCTATAAGGAATTGCAGGATATCATCGCCATCATGGGTATGGACGAGCTCAGCGATGAGGATAAGCTGATCGTGGGCCGCGCCCGCAAGGTGCAGCGCTTCCTGAGCCAGCCCTTCAGCGTGGCCGAGCAGTTCACCGGCATGCAGGGCAAGTATGTGCCGCTCAAGGAGACCATCCGCGGCTTTAAGGAAATCATCGAGGGCAAGCATGACGATCTGCCCGAGTCCGCCTTCCTGTTTGTGGGCACCATCGACGAAGCCATTGAGAAGGCCAAAAAGGGTGAGTAACGATGGCGACATATCATTTGCAGATCGTAACGCCCGACCGCATGGTGTTTGACGGCCAGGCTGAGCGCCTGATCGTGCGCACAGTGGGCGGCGATGTATGCATCCTGGCCCGGCATATTGATTATGCCGCGCCGCTGGGCATTGGCGTAGCACGGGTGACCGATGACAGCGACAATACCCGGGTGGCTGCGTGCAGCGGCGGTATGCTCAGCGTGTCCAAGGGGGAGGCAAGGCTGATTGCCACCACCTTTGAATGGGCTGATGAGATCGACGCCGAGCGCGCCGCTCTCGCCCAGCGGGCTGCTGAGGAAAAGCTCCGCGCCATGGAAAAGGACGACGTGGATTATGCTTTGGCGGAAGCCAAGCTCAAGCGCGCCCTGATCCGCCAGCAGGCGAAGGGATAAACAGAATTCAAGCCATCGGCTCGATGCAGCCGATGGTTTTTGATTTGCGCAATTTACAAATTTTGACAGGAGCAGCTTGTGAAAAGGGAAGGCGTATGTTAGAATAAAGACGAAAAGATCAGGATAACAGGCGCGGAATAGTTTCAAAGGCATGTGGAAAAATGAAAGGGATTCTGTTGCTCTGTTTATGAATGCAACATCAGGAGGATTACGCAATGAAGATTCGTATTTATAAAAACTCGGCCCAGGCGGGCGAAGCGGCGGCCACGCTGATCGCCGCGCAGCTGATCCGCAAGCCTGATTCCGTGCTGGGCCTTGCCACGGGCTCATCGCCCATTCCCACCTATGAAGCGCTGATCAGCCTGTACAAACGCGGAGCGGTGAGCTTTGCCCAGGCCGTTTCCTTTAATTTGGACGAGTATATCGGCATTCCCGAAGATCATCCCTGCAGCTACCACCGCTTCATGCAGGAGAAGCTGTTCCAGCACGTGGATATGCGGCCCGAAGCTGTGCATGTACCCGATGGAAACGCCGAAAATCCCCAGGCATTCGCGGCGGCTTACGACTGGGCCATCGATAAAGCGGGCGGGATCGATCTGCAGTTACTGGGTATCGGACGCAACGGGCATATCGGCTTTAATGAGCCAGGCGATCATTTTATCCGCGGCTGCCATGTGGTGGATCTGGCTGAAAGCACCATCACGGCCAACCAGCGCTTCTTCAACAGCCGGGAAGAGGTGCCCCGTCAGGCCATGAGCCTGGGCATTGAAGCCATCCTGAAAGCCCGCACGGTGGTGCTCATCGCTTCTGGCAAGGCTAAGGCGCAGGCGGTGCGCGACGCTATCCATGGCGAGATCACGCCGCAGGTGCAGGCTTCCATCCTGCAGGGGCATCCGGACGCTTACTGGATGCTGGATGAAGAGGCAGCCTCGCTGCTGTAACAAGCCTTTGAGTCTACGCTGGTTATATGGAATGGCGTACTGTGAGACAAGAAATGGATGAGGAAAGGGAACGTTAAGGGGAGCTGCCCTTTAACGTTTTCCTTCCCTCTTCAGATTTCTGTTTATATAATTTAAGTTAGGGATCAATACCAGTTATATGTAACGAATTTTTTGGTTCTTCACGTTTTCTTAGGGAATAGATTATTCAACATCATGAGCTTGGCTCGCGGCTGTGCCGCGAAATTCAGGCAGTGAAGAGAATTCTGCTATGCTGGCGGGATGGTCATGCTTCGCCACTCAAACGAATTCCCTAAGTTTCCGTGAAGAGCCAATTTTTTGAAAGGTAACGCTCGTATTGCAGCGCTTTTCCGAGGGGAAACGTTGTGGCTGCCATGGACACGCGCGGATCCGGCGCTCAGAGCCTCTCCCATGCGCCATCTCTGCGCAATATGAACCCGCTGCCGTTGGATGCTTGGTATTCAAAATAGCCGCGGCGAGGCAGCGCGTATGCTTCCATAATGGCCATCACGGTGCCGCCGTGCGCAATGATCGCGGCGTCTGTTTCCCATAAATCGGGCAGCAGCGCCTCAAAGGCCCGCAGCGTTCTGCGCGAGAATTCAGCCTGTGATTCGCCGCCCGGAAAGGGCAGCGCGCCGCCGGAATCGATCCATGCCTGGTAATCGGCGCGGCCATTGAGCTCTGCATAGTTTTTGCCCTCAAACGCGCCAAAATCGCACTCTCGAAAATCGGATACGATCTGGCGAGGACGCCCGGGATACAGGATGTCCGCCGTCTCCAGGCAGCGCTTCATGGGACTGCAAACCACCGTGAGAACGGGCGGAAATGCGGCTTTTTTCAGCGCTTCCCTGCCTGCGGCGCACAGGCTTTCGTCCGTATGACAGCCAATATAACGCCCCTCCAGATTGCCCTGCGTCTGGCCATGGCGGATCAGGAGCAGGCTCATTTGATCCGCACCCCGATGCCGCATACCGCGCGGGTCACCTGATCGGCATACTGTGCCAGCACGCACAAAGCCCGCCCGGCAGCTTCGCGCCAGGCGCGCTCCCCGGCGTCCATGGGCACGATACCGCTGCCGATTTCGTTGGCGACAATGACGCTTTGAGGATGCGCCCGATAATAGTCCAGCGCAAAGCCCGCCGGGTCTTCCACGCCGCGCAGGAGCGCTTCAAAATCGATGACGATTTCAGCCTCCGGGTTCTCCCGCCGGGCCAATTCCTCCTGCCCTTGAAACAGACCGCCGATATAGATCTTCACAGCAGCTTTCCTCCCAATACGATGGCGGCGAGGCAGCTTAGCTCGCACATCTGCAAAAACCATCCCGCCAGGTCCCCGGTAACGCCGCCGAAGCGCTTAACGGCCATGCGTCTATAATACAGCGCAACGCAGGCGGCGGCGGGCAGCGCCAGCCAGCCCCTGTGGGAAACGAGAGCGGTCGATGCGATGGCTGCGTACAGGATGCCGCAGATTTTAACGGCGTTTCCCGCCGCCGTGCTGGAAAAACCGTCCAGCATGCCGCCGGGCCGGGCCTGCTTGACAGAAATCGCCAGCACGGCGCTCAGCGCCCGGGACAAAAGAAAACAGGCGGTCAGCGCCAACGCATCCCGCGGCGCGCACTCGCTGTACAGTCCGGCGGTTGCCAGCAGGTATAAGCCGCTCCAGAGGGCCGCAAACGCCCCGATGTGGCTGTCCTTGAGGATCTCCAGCCGCTTTTCAGGCGGCTGCCAGCTGGCCAGAGCGTCGCAGGTGTCCATAAAGCCGTCCATGTGGATGCCGCCGGTCACCAGCAGCGGCAGGGATGCCGCCACGGTCCCCTGCAAAAACCCGCCCAAATGCAGACGCTGGCACAGCCAAAGCCAAAGCGCTTCTGCCGCGCCCACCGCCAGTCCCACCAGCGGGAAAAAGCACAGAGCATAGCGGCGGTTTTCTTCGCTCCATTCTACCCGGGGCATGGGGATGCGGGAATAGGTGGAAAAGGCGATCGCCAGGGAAGCCATCAATCGCATGGCAGCGCTCCTTTCAAAAGGGTGGGAATGGAATAAACCACCTCAACCACGGCATCGGCGCGGGCGGCCAGGGCGCGGTTGACGGCAGCCAGACGGCGCAGGTATTCCAGGGTGCCATCGTCATAGGAAATGCCGTCGCGAAATACGTCGCCGGTTACGGCGATCAGCAGGTCGCACTGCGACGACAGCGCCTCCATGCCGGGGACGATCCGCTCCCAATCGCCGCCGCCAAACATCTCGTTGGCCAATAAATTGGGAATGTCCTCCGCCAGCGCGGCGCTGTCCGCCTGCAGACGCAGCGCGCCGATGTCACGGGGACGCTCAATGGTTTCAAAGCCAATGCCTGCCCGCTGGGCCCGATGCCGCCGCACGCGGGCCAGCGATTCGCCATCGGCCGCCTGCATGGTGGCGATGTAATACCGCCTTTGACAGCGCGATTTGGCGATCATCCCCTCGGCCCAGGCCGATTTTCCGCTGCCGCTGCCCCCGATCACAAGGATCATCATGGCTTTCCCTCCTGGGGCTGATAGGCCGCCATGCCCAGACTGTCGAAGGTATGCGCGCCGCCGTATACCGCTTGCGCCATATCCAGCAGAGGGAATAGCATGACCGCGCCCGTGCCTTCGCCCAGCGCCATGCCCGCGTCGATCACAGGGCGCAGCGCCAGCGCTTCCATCAGCGCTTTTGCGCCGGGGGCGCGGCTCATATGGGATGGCAGCATGAACGCGCGGGCTTCGGGGCGGAGACGGGCGGCGATCAGCGCTGCGGAGGCGGAGATCACGCCGTCGATCACGATGGAAACGCCGTGGATCGCGCCGCCCAGGAAGGCGCCGACCATGCCCGCGATCTCAAACCCGCCCAGCTTTGCCAGCGCGTCCATGGGATTGCTGGGGCGATTGATTTCAAGTGCTTGCCGGATCGCACCGATCTTCCGGCGCAGTCCGGCGTCGGACAGCCCCGCGCCGCGGCCCGCCGCTTCCTCGGGCGGCAGACGCAGCAGGGCGCAGGCCAGCGCGGCGGCGGCGGTGGTGTTGCCGATGCCCATTTCGCCGGTGGCGATCAGCCGATAGCCGCGGCCTTTCATATCGCCCACCAGATCGACGCCCGCCTGCACGGCGTTTTGCGCCTGATCGCGGGTCATGGCCGGGCCCAGGGTGAAATCAGCCGTGCCGCAGCCCTGCCGGCGGTCCATAGCGCCGGGAATCGGGGAAAGCATACCCATATCGACGGCGAATACGTCCGCGTGAGCAGCCTTTGCCATCAGGTTTATATTGGAGGTTCCCTCCGCAATGGCTTTCGCCACCAGGGCCGTGACTTCGCTTCCGCTCTGGCTGACGCCCTGGGCGGTCACGCCGTGATCGGCGCAGAAGACAAGAACGCACCGCGGAGACAGCGCGATATCCGCCGTTCCCTGGATGGCGGCGATCTGCGCCAGCGTGTCTTCAAACGCGCCAAGCGAGCCCAGGGGCTTTGCCACGGCGTCCCAGCGGCGATGCGCCTCCCGGCGGGCGGTTTCGGATAAGGGATGGATGTACAAGCGCTACCTCACAAATGATAGTATAAGCGTTTCAGGATCGTTTTCGCCGCTCATGCCGCCGCAAGGATGGCGATCAGCGCCGCCATCAGCCCGCTGGCGGCATACAGCAGACGGGTGGCCAGCAGGATATCGCCGCGCTTGGCGGGACGGTCGGCGTCGCCGATGGTGGGCTTTTCCACCGGTTTGCCAAAGTAATCATGGGTGCCGCCCAGCTGGATATGCAGCGCGCCGGCGGCGGCAGCCTCGCTCCAGGCGCAGTTGGGGCTCCTGTGGTTGGCGTGATCCCGGCGCACGACGCGCAGCGCGTTTGCCGCGTCCAGACGCAGGAGCCAGGCGGCGCAAACCATCAGGATCGCGGTCAGCCGGGCGGGAATGAAGTTCAGGATATCGTCCAGCCGCGCGCTGCTCCAGCCGATGTCCCGGTATTGATCGTCCAGATAACCCACCATGGAATCCAGGGTGGAGGCGGCCTTGAAGCCCCAGAGCAGGACGGGCCCGCCCAGAGCGGCGTACAGCATGGGGGAGATCACGCCGTCTGTGGTGTTTTCGGCCACGGTCTCCACGGCGGCCTTGACGACCTCTTCTTCGGTCAGGCGCGCCGTATCCCGTCCCACAATGCGGGCTACCTGCTTTCGTCCGGCTTCCACGCCGTCGCTGAGCGCGTCGTATACGCCTTGGGCTTCCATTGCCATGGAACGCGCGGCCAGCCCCATCCAGTTGAGCAGCGCCATGCCGATCAACAGCGGCAGCCTGCCCCAGCGCGACAGGAGCAGCAGGATCAGCGCGACGGCGGCCATGGCGGCAATAACCGTGGAGGCAGTGAGCAGAATGGCGCTCGTCCGCAGGTTTCCGCCCCGGGCGCGGAGCTTTTTTTCGACAAAGGCGATATATTTTCCAATGATGCGCACCGGGTGATACAGCCAGGCGGGATCGCCCAGCAGCAGATCCAGTGCAAACCCGGCGATCAATGTCAGCGCATATGTCCGCATATTAATCTTCCCCCCGGATGACGCGGTATATGGCCTCCATATCCAGGCTGGCCCGCACGATATCGGCAATGCGGTCAAACTCCCGCTCGCGGAATTGATCCATGGTCAGAACGCCGGCGCCTGTATTGGATAGGCCTTTGCTTTCGCGTACGCGAGCGGTGATGGCGGCAAACAGCTGTCCATCGTCAAACATGCCGTGCAGATAGCTGCCCAGCACATTGCATGCACCATTGCATACGCCGTCGGTCTGCCCGCTGATGGTCAGCCAGGGAAGGCAGCCCGGGCCAAAGGCGTTGTGCCCGGCATGGATCTCATAGCCGTCCACCGTGAGTCCATTAAGACCGCTCAGCCAGCCCGAGGGGCAGTTCACCGTGCCCGAAGACTGCACCGTGCGTTTTTCGGGAGCGAAGGTGACTTCCATATCCAACAATCCCAGCCCGGCGGCCTCGGGCACCCGGGATTCCACATGCTCAGGATCGCGGAGGCGTTCGGCCAGCATCTGATATCCGCCGCATACGCCGATCACCATGCCGCCCTTTCGCGCATGGCGGATGATGGCGGCGTCCATTCCCCGGCTGCGCAGGTCAAGCAGGTCTTCAATGGTGTTTTTAGTGCCGGGCAGGATGACGATATCGGCGCTTTCCAGCTCCGACGCGCTTTGCGCGTAGCGCACGCGCACGCCGGGCTGCAGCGTGAGCGCTTGAAAATCGGTGAAGTTCGATATGTGCCGCAGCCGAACCACGGCCACGTCCAGATCGCCTTGACCCGCGGCGCGGCGGAAGCGCTCGGTCACGCTGTCCTCGTCCTCCAGCTCAACGTCCATCCAGGGGACCACGCCCAGCACCGGGATGTGGATGCGCTCCTCCAGCATGCGCAGCCCGGGCTCCAGGATCTTTACGTCGCCCCGGAATTTATTGATGATCACGCCCTTGACGCGCTGCCGCTCCTCAGGCGTCAGCAGCTCCACCGTGCCCAGGAGCGAAGCGAACACGCCGCCCAGGTTGATATCGCCCACCAGCAGCACCGGAGCGTCCGCGGCCTGGGCCATGGACATGTTGACGATATCGCCTTCCCGCAGGTTGATTTCGGCCGGGCTGCCCGCGCCTTCGATCACCACGCAGTCCACTTCGCTTTCAAGCTGTTCATAGATGCGTTTGATCAGCTGGCGGAGCTCGGGCTTATAGCGGTGATATTCCATGGCCGTCATGCTGCCCATTACCCGGCCTTCCACGATCACCTGGCTGCGGCGGTCGCCCGTGGGCTTGAGCAGCACGGGGTTCATTCGCACGTCGGGCTCCATGCCTGCGGCCTGGGCCTGGGTCACCTGGGCGCGGCCCATTTCCCGGCCGTCCCGGGTCACAAAGGAATTGAGCGCCATGTTCTGGGCCTTGAAGGGGGCGACGCGCAAGCCGTCCTGCCGAAGGATGCGCAGCAGGGCGGCGCAAAGCACGCTTTTGCCCACCGACGATGCCGTGCCCTGTATCATCAGCGATTTTCCGCGCATAATTCCTCCTTGGGCCGTTTGATGAGGATGACCTCCATTTCCCGTTTCAGCGCTGGGATCACCTTTTCAGCTACGCCGCCGGGCTGGCCCGAATCCTTTGTGACCAGCACCCGGATGCTGAATTGATCGTACAGCGCGGCGTTCAGCGCTTCGGAGAAGGGGCCCTGCATGGCGATGATATGGGAAGCCGGAATGCCCGCCTCCAGACACAGCGAAAGCGCTTCCGCTGTGGGGAGCACCCGGACCCAAAGCCGGCTTGTGTCCAGCGCCGCGGCGTACTCCGCCGCCGTATGGCTGCCCGTTGTCAATAATATGTTGCCCTCCGTCCGCTTCAGCGCTTCGACGGCTTCGGCAGTATCGGCCACGGCGTGCGCGTATTGCCGCCAGGCGCCGGGGCTGACGGGCCGGGCGACGCGCTGGTAGGGGATACGAAGCTTTTCGCAGCAGCCGCGGATGGTTTCGGTGGCCCGGGCGGCGTAGGGATGGGTGGCGTCGATCACGGTATCGGGCTTCATGCGCCGCATCAGGCTTTCCATGGCCGGGCCGTCCAGAACGCCCACGCGGCAGTCGGTATCGCCGGGCAGCAGGGCGCGGGCGTAATCGCTGGTGACGCACACCAGCGAGCGCGGATACTTTTTTGCCAGCTCGCGCCCTTCGGTGGTGCCGCCAAATATCAGTACGCCAGGCATTGTTTCAGCTCCTTAATGAATCGATCGTTTTCCTCTTCGGTTTTGACAGCCAGCCGCATATAGCCGGAATCCAGACCGAAGGATGCGCAGGTGCGCACCAGGATGCCCCGTTCTTTCAAGGCCTGGGCGGCTTGGGTCATATCCTGCCCGAAATCGCACAGCAGGAAATTGGCCGCCGAGGGGAATACCCGTGCGCCTGCGGCTTGCAAATGCCGGGCAAAGACATCCCGGCGCCGGGCGTTCAGCACGGCGTCCTGGCTGATCTCATGCAGGTGTTCCGGCAATTCCGCGGCCACCGCCGCGGCCAGCGCTCCCAGCGGCCAGGCGGGCATGCGCTCGCGGAGGCGCGCGATGTTGTTGGGCGAGGATACGATATAGCCCAGGCGTACGCCGGGGATGCCCAAAACCTTGGTCAGCGAGCCCACCACGGTCAGCGTATCGCAGGCGGCGTCCCGCACGCTGCACGCTGGGCGGAAATCGATGAAGGCCTCGTCCACGATCAGTTCGCCCCCATCGGCGGCGATTCCTTCATGCAGGGCCAGCAGGGCAGCCCGGGAAACGGATTCGCCGGTGGGGTTGTTTGGGTTGCAGCGGAAAACGGTGGCGTCCCGGCGGCTTTCGATGGGCCGTCCCCGGGCAACGGCCCGTTGGGCATAGCCGCCGAAGGTCACGGGCGGGATGGATACCGCGCCCTGCCGCAGCGTCAGCGCCAGATCGATGGCCGCTTCGCCGCCCGCCGTGGGCAGCAGACACTCCGGGGGAACGCCGGCATAGGCCGCCAGCCCGCCGCGGGCGGCGCGCAAGGAACGGTCGGGATAATACCGCACGTCATCCAGCGCCCGGAGCAGGGCGCGCTTGACCCATTCCGGCGGGCCCTCAGGCCGAAGATTGGCTGAAAAATCCAGCCAGCGGCCCGGATCGCTGCCCTCCCATACGTTGCCGCCGTGGTTCACGCAAAAAACCTCCTGATCAGATCGGGCCTGTCGCCAAAGTACACGTGGGCAAAGGCGGCCAGCGTTTTTTCACGGGCGTAGCCGCATTGCCATGAAATATCGGGCTGGGAAGCCTTGCGCACGGCGTAGGCGAAGTCTACGTCCTCCAATGGCTCGGCCAGGGCGTGATGAAATTCGTGGGCCGGGAAGGCGAGCCCGGACTGCTCCTCCACCGTCACATAGCCAAAGCGCTGCAAGCGCTTGGTCATGCGGCAGCGTACGGGCAGAAAATCCACCATGGGCTGCCCGTCGATCTCCCGGGAAAGATACATCAGTCCGCCGCATTCGGCATAGCAGCGCAGGCCCTTTTGCAGCGCTTCGCTGACGCTTTGGCGCATGGAGGCGTTGGCCGAAAGCCTGTCGGCGAACACCTCGGGATAGCCGCCGCCGATGTATAGGCCGTTCAGGCCTTCGGGCAGAGCGGCGTCGTTCAGCGGAGAGAAGCGGACGAGCTCCATGCCGCAGCGGCGCAGAGCGTCCAGGTTGTCCTGGTAATAAAAATGAAAAGCCTCGTCCAGCGCTACCCCGAGGCGGAAGCCGGAAAGATCGAGCATTTCCGGCGCGGGCGACGCAGGCGGATCAGGCGCTTTTTCGGCCAGGGCCAGGATCAGCGGCAAATCAAGGGTGCTTTCAGCCTCGGCAGCGGCGGCCTGCAAGCGCTCGGCCAAATCGGGGGTTTCCCGGGCGGGTACCAGCCCCAGATGACGGCTGGGAAAGGCGAGGCGCTGGTTTTTGGTCAGGTATCCCACGCAGGGCAAGCCGGTGTAGCGTTGAACGGCTTCCTTCACAAGCCCGTAATGCCTTTCGCCGCTGACGCGGTTGACCAGCACGCCCGCGATGCCGCTGTCCGGCCTCAAGGTCTGGAATCCTTTGACCGTGGCCGCCACGCTGGCGGCTCCGCCTGAGGCGTCAACCACCAGCAGCGCAGGCGTTTGGGTCAAATGTGCCATTTCCCAGGTGGAGCAGCGCAGGCTGCGGGCGTCCAGCCCGTCATAATAGCCCATGACGCCCTCGATGACGGTGATATCGGCAGGCGCGCGCAGCAGGCGGAAGATGCTCTCATCCTTCATCAGCCAGGTATCCAGATTATAGGAAGGACGTTCGCATACAGCCTCATGGAAGCCCGGATCGATATAATCCGGCCCTACCTTGCAGGGCGATACCCGAAGGCCCCGCCGCCGAAGCGCCGCCATCAGCAGCAGGCTGGCCGTGGTTTTGCCGCAGCCGCTTCCCGTGCCCGCCAAAAGGATCCTCATGGCCGTACCCCCGGGATGCCGTAGAGCAGGGCGTTGACGATGGCCGCGGCCACATTGCTGCCGCCCCGGCGTCCCATGGCCGCGATACAGGGGATGCCGCTGTTCCACAGCCGCTCCTTGGCCTCCGCCACATTGACGAACCCCACCGGCACGCCGATCACGGCGATATCTTGGGGCCTATCCTCCCTGTCCAGCAGCGGGAAAAGGAAGGTGGGGGCGTTGCCGCATACCAGCAGCTTGGAACCCGGCAGCGCCAGCGCCCGCTCCATGCTGACGGCAGCCCGGGTGGTCTGCCGCGCCTTTGCCTCGGCGGCCACGCTGTCCTCGGCCATAAAGCACCGGGCGGATGCGCCCAGCTTTTTCAGCGCGGGCTTGCTGATGCCCGCCAGCGCCATATTGGTATCGGTGACGATTGCCGCGCCGTTTTGAAGCATCTCCCGCGCCAGCGCCACCACGCCGGGGGAAAACCGCAGCGTTTCGGCAAAGGAAAAATCAGCGGTGGCATGGATCACCCGCTTCACGATGGGTTTGATCTCATCATCCAGCGCGGTTTGCAGCTCGGCTTCGATGATGGCCATGCTCTTTTCCTCGATATCCATGGGCTTCATTACCATTCCACTCCTTTGCGGGCCGGCAGTTGTTCGCTGGCGTAGGGATGCTTTACCGCATCGATCCGGCTCAAGTAATCGGCGCGGTCCGACAGCCAGTTGGGAACAGCGCGTCCTGTGACCGCCGTTTCGGCGCAGGAAAGCGCTGCGTCGAGCAGCTCCCGCGCCGCGCTTTCTTCCACCAGGCCGCAGCTCAGCGCCATGCCCAGCTCGTCCAGGATCACGGTCTTTGGCTGCTTTTCGGCGATCATTCGCGCGGTCTCCCGGGCGAAAGCCGTCTGCTGAGCACGTGCCGTTTCTTTTTCGGCGCCGCTCATGCGGAAGGTGAAGCCGGGGATGGGCGGCGCGGCCATGACGGTGGCCTGATGGAATTGGCGCAGGGCCGCGAGCTCGCCGGAGTTGCCCTTTTTCATGAACTGGGCAATCAGCACGGCGTTGCCGTGTCCCAGGCTCCGCAGGGCCAGTCCCATGGCGGCGGTGGTTTTGCCTTTGCCTTCGCCGGTGTATACGTGCAGCTTACAGATCATGGTGCGCTCCTATTTCCTTTCCCTGGCCGTCCAGCATCAGGGTATCCGTGGGGATACCGCATCGCGCCCTGGCATAGCCGGACGCGGCGCGGCATAGGCTGTTCCAAACCTCGTTCAGGCCTGCCCGATCGATCATGGGGATCAGGCCGTCCAGCGTCGTTGCATCCATCACCTGGCGCAAAAGGCTTGCCGGCGCGCCAAGCAGCGCCAGGTGGGCGCACAGCGTTTCCCGGCGGCCGTCGCCGTATTTGCTGTGGGTCTGCATGCTGCCGCCCGCCACCTTGACCAGCTTGCCGGGCTGTCCCGCCAGCATGAGACGGGAAAATCCCAATTCCGCCGCCGCATCCAGGGCGAAGCCCACAAAATTGCTGATCTGCACGCAGGGAAGGCCGGGCCGCAGGGCGCGCAGAGCTTCCTCGCCCTGACTGCCAAACGCCAGCGCCAATAGATCGCTGCCCTGTGCCCTGCGCTGCCGCATTTCCAGGGCAATGATTTCGGTGAGCGCTTCCTCGCTCATGGGGCGCACGATGCCGGTGGTGCCCAGGATGGAAAGCCCGCCTTCGATGCCCAGCCGGGGATTGAAGGTCTTCATGGCCAGCGCTTGGCCGCCGGTGACGCCCACGGTGACCGTCGCCGCCCGGGCGGAGAAAACGCTGCGCACGGCGTTTGCGATCATCCGCCGGGGCACGGGATTGATGGCGGCTTCGCCCACGGGCAGCTTGAGTCCGGGCTGGGTGATCACGCCCACGCCCTCCCCGGCGCGAAAGACGATAGGCCCGTCCTCCGCCAGCAGATCAACCTGGGCCCATACTTCGCTGCCGTCCGTGACGTCCGGATCATCGCCCGCATCCTTGTATACGGCGCAGCGGAAGCGCGAAAGCGGATGGATCTCCGGCGCGTAGGCTTTGCCAGCGGGCAAAAGGATCTCAACCTGCTGGGGGCAGTCCCCATCCCTTTGCCACAGGCAGGAGGCCAAGGCGCAGGCGGCGGCGCAGCTGCCGGTGGTAAAGCCTTCCCGCAGCGGTTTCATAGGTTCTTCTCCCCGGCGAGGGCAAAGGTCATGCCTTCCATGGCCGTTTTGCCGGCGAGCAGCACGCCGCCCGCGGCACGGACCGCCGCCCGCTCGCACACGTTGTCCACGCCCACCGTTTTTTCCACAAAGTCCGAATGGGCGAACACGCCGGGCACGCCGCGCAGCTCTTCCGCGCTATAGCTGAGCAGCGGTAGGCTGTACTTTTGACAGAAGCGCGCAAAGGCGGGTTCCTGATTTTTGACGCTGATGGTGGATAGCGCTTTCACGCTCAGCAGCGATACGCCGCAGGCGCGCAAAAACTGGCAGGCGTTTTGCTCAAACAGATCGGGATCGACGCCTTTTTTGCAGCCTGCGCCCAGAACAAGGGTACGAGGCCGCAGGTACAGCGTGACCGGGAAGGGTGGATCGATCTCCCGCTCGGTGATGGCGACGCCCACCTGCTGTCCGCTCAGCGCCGCGGCGGATACAGGCTTAATGGCCGAAGGGTTTTCAATGGCGCAGTCATGGGCCATGGCCCAGCTGTCCGCCGCCGGCACGCCGCGCACGTCGGTGGCTGTGGTGATGACGGGCGCGGCGCCTGTTCTGCGGCTGATTTCCAGGGCCAGCGCGTTGGCGCCGCCGATGTGGCCCGACAGGATGGGGATCACATGCCGTCCCATTTCATCCATGACCAGTACGGCCGGATCGGTGGTTTTGTCCTTGATCAGCGGGGCGACAGCCCGCACGGCGATGCCGCAGGCACCGATGAACAGCAGGGCGTCAGCGCTGTCAAACCGCTCCCTGGCCCAGCGCATCACCGGGATGCCCCGGTCCACGGGGACGCCCAGAGCCTGTTGCCATTCCTGGCCTTTCTGGGTAAAAGCGATGGCGTGAAGCTTCATTTTTCGGCCTCCCGGAACATATGGGAAAAGCTGGGATCATAGAGCCTGGAGCGCTCCTTTGCGCCGTTTAAAAAGCCGCCCACCAGCACCAGCGCCGTGCGGCCGATCCCGGCGGCCATTTGGGGCAATGTCAGGAGCGTCGCGCGGATGATCTGCTCATCCGGCCAGGTGGCTTTGTAGACCAGGGCGGCCGGGGTATCCGGAGCGTAGCCTCCGGCGATCAGCTCGCTGCAGAGCTCGGGCAGCATCCCGGCGCTCAAAAACAGCGCCATGGAAGCCCCGTGCGCCGCCAGGGCGGGAATGCTCTCCTGCTCGGGCACGGCGGTGCGCCTAGCCCTTCGGCTGACGATCAGCGTTTGGCTCACCCCGGGCAGCGTATATTCGGCGTGCAGGCAGGCTGCCGCCGCGTTCATGCTGCTGACGCCGGGCACAGCCTCGTAAGAGAGGCCCAGGGCGTCCAGGGCTTCCATCTGCTCGCGGACGGCCCCGTAAATGGATGGATCGCCCGTATGCAGCCGCACGGTGACCTGCTCCGGATCGGCGGCGCGGAGGGCGGCGATCACCTGCTCCAGCGTCATGGAGGCGCTGTTCATTTTTACGCAGTCCGCCGGGCACATGTCCAGCAGCTCGGGATTGACCAGCGAGCCAGCGTAGATCACCAGGCTTGCCCTTTGCAGCAGGCGCATACCGCGGACGGTGATCAGATCGACCGCGCCGGGACCGGCGCCGATAAAATAGATCATGGTTTCTCTCCTGTAACGGCGGAAAAAACGAATACCGGGTTCTGCGCCCGCAGCATGCGGTAGCCGCCTGCCTGCTCCAGCCGGGATACGGCGATTTGGGCGGCGGCAAAATCAGCGCATCCGGACAGCAGACGCGTCAGCAGCGCGGCGCTCTCCATGGTAACGGCGGTGGCGCATAGCCGCGCGCCTGCCGGCAGACAGCGCAGGATGGCCTCCGTTTCGCCGCCTGTGCCGCCCAGAAATATATGGGTGGGCGTCGGAAGCCCCGAAAGCGCTTTCGGAGCGGCGCCTGATATGACCGAAACGTTCTGCAATCGGAAATGCTCAACGTTTTGCCCGATCAAGGCCAACGCCTCCGCGTCCCTTTCAATGGCGTACACCTGGCCCAGCGGACATTGCCGGGCGCATTCCGCCGTGACGCTGCCAGTGCCCGCGCCGATGTCCCATACGACAGCGTCAGGCGTCAATCGCAGGGCGGCCAGCGCCTGCACGCGGATCTCCCGCTTGGTCATGGGTGTTTTGCCCCGGATGAAGGCGTCGTCCGAAAGCCCGATGGCGGGCAGCCCCTTTTGCGGCGCGGGGTTGCGGATCAGCGCTACAGAAAGCGGATCGTATTCCCGCGCTTCATAGGGAGCGACGCTCTCGTCCGGATAGGAAAGGCGCTCGCCGATGACGAGCGGCAGCGCTTCCAGCCCGCCCGCGGTTAGCGTATCGTGCACCCAACGGGGGCCGTGCTCGCCGTCCAGCAGCAGCAGCACGGCGGCGTGCGTCCGGGCGTAATGGCACAGCGCCTCAGGCGCGCAGTCCCGGCCATGGGCCGAAAGGATCTTTGCCTCCTGCCAGGGGAGGGCCAGCCTGGCGCAGAGGGCCTGCAGGCTGCTGACGCCGGGATATACCCGCAGGCAATCCTGGTCAAAGCGCCGGGAGAGCGGGCCCAGCAGGCTGTAAAGGCCGGCGTCGCCCGAAACCAGCACGGCGCAGCGGGGCAGCGCCGCCATTTCCTCCAGAGCGTCCGCGATGGGGGAGAGCGGCCTGCGCTTTTCGGGCGATACCAGGGCGGTGTGACGATCGGCGCAGAAAACGACCTCCGCCGCCCGCAAGGCGCGCTGCGCCTCCACGGTCAGCAGCTCGGCTGCGCCGGGTCCCGCGCTGATGATG
The DNA here is from genome assembly GCA_017464225.1 of Clostridia bacterium. The sequence continues at coordinate 27,400 of JAFUDW010000166.1, forward strand.
TCAATCCAGTTCTTCGGCATGGCGGATCACCTTGATTCCGTTGGCTTTGGCAAAGGAGAGCAGTTTTTCGCAGGCGGCGTTCAGCGGGCCCCGGGGTGCGCCCGCGTCCAGCACGGCGCGGCAGCGCAGCACGGCCTGTTTTGCGTCTTCGAGAGCTTCCGCATCGATGGGCGTAAAGGCCGCCTGGCTGATCACCCGCGCCGCCAACGCCCGGGCCACCTCAAATTCCAGATCGTTTTCATACAGGATGCCTGCGGCAAAGGGAACGCGCCGCTTTTGCAGCGCCCGGTAAAAAGGCATGCCGTATCCCGCGCCGCCGATGACGAACACCCGCGGGTCGCCGTCGGGCCGGGACAGCTCCACGCTGCCGCGCGAAACCAGGTAGCTGCCCTGTTCTAGGCCGTAAAGCTGGGCGATGTTTTCATCGGTAAAGACCGCTCCGGGCGCGCCCACGCGGCAAACGCTGTCGCCCTGCACGCACATCACCAGGTCGGATATCTTTTCGGCCAGGTCGATCTCATGCAGCGACAGCACCACCGTCAACCGCCGCTCGCGGGATTCCTCCAGCAGGATATCCAGCAGGTCGATCTTATGACGGATATCCAGAAAGGAGGTGGGCTCGTCCAGCACCAGAAGCTCCGGCTCCTGGCACAGCGCCCGGGCCAGAAGCACGCGCTGGCGCTGACCGTCGCTGACGCGGGAAAAATCCTGATCGGCGATCTCCTCGGCCCGTACCCTTCGGAGCGTGCTTTGCACGATGGCGTGATCCTTTTTTGTCAGCGTGCCGAATCGACCGGTATAAGGATAGCGCCCCATGGCGGCCACGTCGTAGCAGGTCATCATTTCGGGCTGTACGCGCTCGGTGAGCACCACCGACATGCGCCTGGCCAGCGCTTGGGCCGGGATGGAGGACAGCTCCTGCCCGCCGATCCGGATGCTGCCGGCGATGGGGGCAAGCTGGCGCGTAAGGGTTTTGAGCAGCGTGCTCTTGCCCGCGCCGTTGGGGCCGATCAGCGTCAGGATCTGGCCCTGCCGCAGGCTGATCCGGATATCCCGGAGCAGCGCTTTTCCCTGATAGCCCACGGAAAGATCCTTCGTTTGCAGGATATACATTTCAGCCACGGTCCCGCCCCCTTTGCCGCCTGAGCATCAGGGCGATCACCACCGGCGCGCCGAACACCGCCGTCACCGTGCTGATGGCCAATTCGGAGGGCGAAAAGGCCGTCCGGGCGATCAGGTCGCATCCCATGCAGAAGACGCCGCCCAGCAGGAAGGAGCCCGGGATGATCACGGCGGGTTTGGCTGTTCCAAACAGAAGCTTGGTCATGTGCGGCGCTGCGACGCCCACAAAGCTGATGGGGCCGGAAAGGGCGGTCACGCTGGCCGAAAGCAGGCTGGAAAGGCCGATCAGCATCACCCGGAAAGCGCGAACGTTCACGCCCATGCTGCGGGCGTAGTTTTCGCCCAGCTGATAGGCCGATATGGGCTTGCTCAGCAGGAACGCGCCGAAGGCGGCTATCAGGATCACCGCCGAAACGACGTGCAGGTTGCTCCAGGACACCGCCGAAAAGCTGCCCATGCTCCAGCTGTGCAGGTTGGCGACGTTGCTTTCATCGGCGAAGGTGATGATAAAATCTGTCGCCGCCGTGCAGATGCTGCCCACCATGATGCCGATCACCAATAGAACGGCCATGCTGCGCACCCTGCGGGCGAATAAAAGCACAAAGCCGGTGACCAGCAGCGAGCCCGCGAAGGCCGCCGCCATCACCGCCCAGAAGGGAACGCCCGAAAAGTGCCGCAGCACAAAGATCATGGTGACGCCCACCAGCATTTTGGCCCCGCTGGAGATACCCAGCACGTAGGGCCCGGCGATGGGATTGCGGAAAAAGGTCTGCAAAAGAAAGCCGGACACAGAAAGCGCCCCGCCAAGCACAGCGGCGGCCAGCAGCCGCGGCAGGCGGATCTTCCAGATCACGTTGCCTGCCGGGGTGCCGTCGCTGCCGCCGCGCAGCAGAATGCGTAGGATCTGGCCCGGCGCGATGGAAAGGCTGCCGGTGTTGACGTTCAGCACGATCATCGCGCCGAACGCCAGCGCCAGCAGTCCAAACACCACCGCAGTCCTCAGGGCCGCGGCATTTTTTTTCATTGCAGCTTAAACAGGTAGGTAAAGGCTGTTACAGCAGGATCGTCGTTGGTCAGCACCTTGTTAAAGTCCAGGATCATCTGGCCCAGGGTATCGGAAACCTGGAAGTAATCGGGGGTGGTGAACCATACGTTGCCTTCCTTCACCGCTTTGAAATCGGGCAGGATGGGCGAGCGCTCCAGGAAGGCCTCCATGGTTTCGGGCTTGCCGCCCATGGACCAGATATAGATGATGTAATCGGCCTCTCCGGCGCCGGCGTAGAACTCTTCGGCTTCGATCTTCTGGGTGCCGCTTTCATCGGGCTTGAGCTCGGGCAGGGCGTACTCGCCGCCGGCCAGCTCCAGCATTTTGACCATGTAGTCGCCGGCCTTGCGGGTATACAGGTCGCCCTTGCTTGTGATATAGAACATGGCTACCGTTTTGCCGGTGCTTTCGGCGCCGATGGAATCGACCAGCGCTTTCTGGGCCTCAAAATGGGCCTGGGCTTCCTCTTCCTTGCCCAGCAGCACGCCGTACAGTTTGATCCATTCCATGCGGCCCAGGGGATGATCCTCATAGGTGCTGGTATCGCGCATGACGGGGATGCCCAGCTCGCTCAGCTTTTCGGATACGTCGGGCACGCTGTCGATCATGGTGCTGAACACCGAGAAAGGCGGGGGATTGGCGGTGAGCGCTTCAAAATCGGGCTCCTTGTAGCTGCCGATGTAGGTGAGCGCGCCGGCGTCCATGGCGGCCTTTACTTCGTCAATGTACCAGCCGTCGTAATCCTGGGTGGTCATGCTCACGGCGTCCAGCGCGCCGATGGCGTTGATCAGGCTGGTGGTGGGCGTGGAGGAGATCAGCAGGTTGGAGAGGGGCAGCTGCAGCGTGACGATGTCAGCATCCAGCCCCGCGGGGATCTCGGCACCCTCGGGGATGGTCAGGAAGCGCGCGCCGTCGCTGTTGGTGATCAGGGCATAGCCGCCCTCGCAGAAGTCCACGGAGAACTGTTTGGCGTACTCCAGCTCCAATGAACCGGTGATGGTCAGTCCGGCGGGAGCGTCGGCCAGGGCGGGCACAAGGCCCAGCAGCAGCGCCAGGGATAGCAGGAAGGCGATGGTACGTTTCATGGAAAAACCTCCGTCAATGTATTTATCCCCAGGACAAAAAAGAAGCCCCATCCCTATGGAACGAGGACACATACGCAAACAGACCGCGCGGCGTTGTCCCCGCGCTGCTTTGGTATGGCCGTCCTTCTCCCTTGCCCAAGAAATCTGCGCCATCCGCAGAAAAAGGCAGGTCTCCTGGCTGGGGACGCGGACGGGATCCCGTCCGGCGGACAAGCCTTCTCAGGCCGAAGCCCAATGGCGTATATGTCCGCCCTCATCCTTCACAGTAATGGCTGTTGCGCCGGATTTTCACCGGCTTCCCTTTTCACCCGGGCCATGCCGCCGCGCGGTCCCCGGGCACCTTTTCCGCGTGTTTGATTGTCGCGTATATTATATAATGAGGCAAATGCCCGCGTCAAGCCCATTCGGCCCAAAAGGGAGTGGCGGCAAACAGAAACGGACAAAAAACCTCAAAAATGCAATGCCGCGGCGCTTTTTTCCCTTGTATCCGGCGGTGGGCTGTGATAAACTGGAAATGAAATCATTACTTTTCTTTCTGGACGGTGCCTGCATGATCGAAAAATGGGCGATCCCCGTGATGGGCGGCAAAAAACCGCGCACGGTTTACGTATACCTGCCCTTTGAAGAAGGGGAAGAGCCGGAAGACCGCTATCCCGTGCTGTACATGTTTGACGGACACAACGTTTTCTTTGATCAGGACGCCTCCTACGGCAAAAGCTGGGGGATGGGCGATTTCCTGGACCGCACCGGCACCGGGCTCATTGTGGTGGCGGTGGACTGCAACCACCGCAAGCCTTTCGGAAGGCTGGGGGAGTATTCGCCCTTTGATTTTGAGGATCCGGAGTTCGGCAGGATCCGGGGCCATGGAAAGCGTTTTATGGACTGGATGTGCGGCACGCTCAAGCCTTTGATCGACGAGCGCTACCCCACCATTCCTGACCGGGAATGCACCTGGATCGCGGGCAGCAGCATGGGCGGGCTCATGAGCCTGTACGCCGTGACCGCCTATAATCAGGTGTTTGGCCGGGCGGCCGCGCTTTCGCCCTCGGTATGGCTGGTGGGCGGGCAGATGACGCCCGTGATCCGGGCGGCGAGCTTCAGCCCCGATACCGTGGTGTACATGGATTACGGCCAGCGGGAGATGGGCAATCACCAAGGAATGCTGCGCTGTTTTATGGAGACGGCGGACGCGCTCCTGAAAAAGGGCGTGCTGCTCACCAGCCGCATCGTGCCGGGCGGCGAGCACTGCGAAGCCTGCTGGGAGGAGCAGATCCCCATCTTTATGGATATATTGTTTTACGACAGGGAGTGATTGAATGGAAACGCAGTATTTTAAGGAGTACAGTCCGGCGCTGGGCCGGGATATGGAGATGAAGGTATACGGACACGCCGGCCGGCCCATGCTGTTTATCCCCTGCCAGAACGGACGGTTTTATGATTTTGAAAACTTCCATATGACCGATGTATGGCAGCCCTGGATCGACGCGGGCCGGGTGATGGTATTTTCCATCGATACCATGGATCAGGAGACCTGGAGCAATACCGGCGGCGATCCCCGCTGGCGCATCGAGCGGCACGAGCAATGGATGCGCTTCATTTTTGACGAGGCCGTGCCCTTTATCCGCGATATGGTCAACGCCCGCAACGGATGGACGGGCTATCCCGGCGTCATCGCTTTCGGCTGTTCTTTGGGCGCCACCCATGCCGCCAATCTGTATTTCCGCCGTCCTGATCTGTTTGACGGCCTGCTGGCGCTCAGCGGCATTTATACCGCCAGCTATGGCTTTGGCGATTATATGGATGATCTGGTGTATCTCAACAGCCCGGTGGATTACCTGGCGGGCATGCCGAAGGATCATCCCTATATCCAGCGCTACAACAATAACCGCGGCATCATCGTTGTGGGCACCGGCCCCTGGGAGGTGCCTGAAACCACCTTCCGCGTGGGCGATATCTGCAGCCAGAAGGGCATTCAGGTATGGGTGGACGTATGGGGCGGCGACTGCGCCCATGACTGGGACTGGTGGTATAAACAGGTGCAGTATCACGCGCCGCACCTGCTGGACTGACAAGGAGAGAGAAAGCTATGCAGAATTTTGTTTTTATTTCCCCCAATTTTCCCACCAATTACTGGCGGTTTTGCCGCGAACTCAAGCTTAACGGCCTGCGCGTGCTGGGCGTGGGCGATCAGCCTTATGATCAGCTTTCTCCCGAGCTGTGGGGCAGTCTGGACGAGTATTATAAGGTATCCAGCTTGGAAAACTATGACGAGGTATACCGGGCGGTGGCGTTTTTTATCCATCGTTACGGACGTATCGATTGGCTGGAGAGCAATAATGAATACTGGCTGGAGCGCGACGCCATGCTGCGCACTGATTTTCATATCACCAGCGGCTGGCAGGTCAGCGATCTGGCCCGCATCAAGTACAAGAGCGGCATGAAGGAATACTACCAGCGGGCGGGCGTGCGCACGGCGCGGTATCATATAGTGGATGATTTTGATGGGTGCATGCGCTTTATTGGCGAGGTGAGCTTCCCGGTGATCGTCAAGCCCGATAACGGCGTGGGCGCCAGCCATACCTATAAGCTGGACGATGAAAACGAGCTGCGCGCCTTCCAGGCCGAGCGCGATCCAGACGTGCGCTTCATTATGGAAGAATTCGTCACCGCCGAGGTCAACAGCTATGACGCCATCATTGACAGTCACGGCGAGCCTATCTTTGAAACCGGCAACGTGACGCCCAATTCCATCATGGATATCGTGAATAACAGCGACAACTCGCTGTACTATATCGTTAAGGATCTGGCCGAGGATGTGCGCGATGCCGGCCGCCGCACGGTGAAGAGCTTTGGCGTAAAGAGCCGCTTTGTGCATTTTGAGTTCTTCCGCTTGACCTGTGACCAGTATATGGGCAAAAAGGGGGATGTGGTGGCGCTGGAGGTCAATATGCGCCCCTGCGGCGGGTTCTCGCCTGATATGATGAACTTTGCCAACAGCACCGACGTGTATAAGATCTGGGCCGATATGATCGCCTTTGACCGCTCCACCAAGCCCACGGGCCAGCGCTATTTCTGCGCCTTTGCGGGGCGGCGGGACGGCAAACCTTTCCAGCTCAGCGATGAAGCGCTGGCGGAGAAATACGCGCCCCAGATGCGCATGATGGAGCGCATCCCCGACGCCCTTTCCGGCGCCATGGGCAACCAGATGTACGTGGCCGTCTTCCCCACCGAGGAAGCAATGAACGCGTTCTATGCTGACGCCGTGCGCTGCTGGTGAACGGGGGATACCGGCAAAATAATGCAAATAAAAGTTTGATGGAGGAACGTTAAGGGGCTCGAAGCGACTGGAAAGGATGCCAGCGGCAGGCTTTCAGCGTAGAGCGGGCCGGTAGGCCCCGGACGCGGACGCCCTTATCGCGCTTCATAAAAAACTGCCTGTCAGCTTGGCTGACAGGCAGTTTTTTATAGCGATATTGTTATTCCGCGGCTTCCTCGGCGGGAAGGAAGGAATCGGCATAGCCGGCCAGCATCTGCTGCAGGATGTCCACGCAGGAGGCTACCAGGCCCTCGGCGTTGTCGGAAACCTCGCCCATGCGGGTCTGCGCTTCGGATTCGACCGAGCCGGTGATCACATAGAACAGGTTCTTGACCACGTTGATCACATCGCTCAGGGCCTTGCTGCCGGAGGCGACCACCTGATCGCGGGTTTCGGCCAGACGGCTGCCGGCCAGCTGGGCGGTTTCGGCGCTCAGCTGCTGAGCTTCAGCGGTCAGCTCGGCAATCTGCTGCTCAAGGGCCTGGGCCTTGGCGGCGGATTCTTCATCTTCCATGATATACTGGGCTTCACCCATCACCTCGCTGGCGGAACCAAGCAGCTGGGTCACAGCGTCGGACAGCACCGAGCGGTTCTCGGTATAGCGGGAATCGGCGTCGGTCATCCAGGTGTTCAGGCTGTCGGCGGCATAGGACAGCAGGCCCTCCAAGGTATCGGAACCGTTGTTGAAGTTATCAGCCAGCTGGGTCAGGGCGCCGTACCAGATCTGATCGATCATTTCGGCCATGGGATCCTGAGGTTCGGCTTCTTCAGCGAAGGCCACGCAGGAGCCCAGCATGCACAGGGTCAGCAGCAGCGCAAAAAATTTCTTCATCGTTTTCCCTTCTTTCTGCGCCTGCCGCTTCGGTCAGGCGCCTTTTTCCATATGCATTATACCAAAACACGGGTTTTGTGTAAAGCGTTTTTTAATCGGCCAGATCGGCGTATGCGGCCTGCACCAGCGCGCACAGCGTATCGGGATTGAGCTCGACCTGGCATCCGCGGCGTCCCGCGCTGACAAAAACGGTGTCAAACAGCTGGGCGGTTTCATGAATATAAGTGGGAAACAGCTTTTTCATGCCGATGGGCGAACAGCCGCCGTGAATGTATCCGGTGAGCGGCAGCAGATCCTTTTGCGGGATCATGGCAATGCTCTTTTCACCCACGGCCGCGGCGGCTTTTTTCAGGTTCAGGGTGCAGTTGACCGGCACGACAAACACATAATTTTTGCGGGAAGGCGCGACCGTGACCAGCGTTTTGAACACCTGGTCGGGCGATTCCCCCAGCAGCGCCGCCACCTGCCCGCCGTCGGCGGCGTCGGGATCATAGGTATGCACGCTGTGGGGAACGCCCTGAGCGTCCAGCAGCCGCAGCGCGTTGGTTTTTTCCTCTTGCTGTTTTTTCATGCATCTTTCCTCCCGGACGCTTTTCAGTATACCAGCCGGGCATTGTATTTTCAAGGTATTTTATTTGCGCGCGGGTGCGCCGCGTGCTACAATAATGCGCATGAAAGGAAGGAAGCCATGGTAATTGATGTACACGCGCATGTTTATCCGGAAAAAATCGCCGTTCGGGCGGCCGAGAGCATCGGCAAGTTTTATGACGTATCCATGTGCCATCCCGGCAGCGTGCCCGCGCTGCTCGATTGTATGGAGCAGGGTGGTATCGATCGGGCGCTGATCCATTCGGTGGCTATGTCTCCAGCCCGGGCCGCCACCATCAATGATTTTATTTCAGGGCAGGTAAAGGAGCATCCGGAGCGGCTTTGCGGATACGCAACGCTGCACCCTGATATGACGGAAAACGAGGCCGGGGAGGAGTTTCAGCGCGCCATGCGCCTGGGCCTCAAAGGCGTTAAGCTCCACAACGATATGCAGAAGATCGCCATTGACGATCCCCGGATGGATAAGATCTACGCCCTCTGCCAGGATGCCTGTCCGCTGCTGCTGCATATGGGGGACAGCCGATACCATTATGATAATCCATCCCAGCTGCCTGGCGTGCTGCGCCGCTTCCCGCGGCTCCGGGTAATCGGCGCTCATATGGGCGGCTACACCGAATGGCAGCAGGCCTTTGACTGCCTGCTGCATGAGGATGTGCTCGTGGACTGCTCCAGCAGCTATTTTGTGCTGGGCCGGGAAGGCCTTTTGCAGGCCATCCGGCGCTTTGGCGCTGACAGGGTGATGTTCGGCACCGATTTTCCCATGTGGGATCCTGGAAAGGAGCTGCGCCATGTGCGGAACCTGGGGCTCACGGGGGAGGAGCTGGATAAGGTGCTGTATAAAAACGCCCGGGAGCTGTTGGGGTTATAACGATGACGGAAATAAGATACGCGGCGGCGGAGGACAGAGGCTTCTGGTTCAGTCTGGACGGGCATCTGCCCGAGAAAGAATTTTTAAACAAGGTGCGGGACAGGCAGGGATATGTGCTGCTGGAGGATGGCGAGCCCACCGGGCTGCTGCGGTATAATCTGTTCTGGGATCAAATACCCTTCTGTACGCTGCTGTTCATCGATCCCGCCCGGCAAAGGCAGGGGCTTGGCAGGCTGCTGATGGCGCGCTGGGAGGCCGATATGCGCGCCCAGGGCTGCGAACTGTTGATGACCTCCACCCAGGCGGACGAGGAAGCCCAGCATTTCTACCGAAAAATCGGCTTTCAGGATTGCGGCGGATTTACGCTCCCCGTCCCCGGCTATGCGCAGCCCACGGAGCTGATCATGGTCAAGGATATCCGAAGATAAAAGCGCATCACGCACAGAACTGCCTCGCTTTATGAAATGAGGCAGTTCTGTTTTATATTCGTTTTGATGAACGGGGATGAAAGGGTCAGCCCATGCTGGCGGCGTATTGATCGCTTGCCCTTTTCAAAGCCTCCGCCACGCCGCAGGTGCCGTTGATGGCGTTGATCACCTGAATGCCAAGAATGCTGAGAAAGCGGCGCTCGTCAAATTGAACGGCTGCGTGGGGCAGGCGGTGGGCGTCCGATTTTTCAAAGCACGCGCGGGACATCGAAAGCCATGGATAGGTATCGATCACCTGATAGTTGTCGTATGCGCTGCTGCACGGCGATACGCTGCCCAGCAGCGTCATGGCGGTGGAAACCTCCTCGCCGCACAGCCATTTGATAAAGTGGTAAGCCAGCGCCTTTTTTTTGCTGAATCGGCATACGCCGATGGAGCCGCCGCCAAACAGGGGATTTCCGCCGGGCACCATGGAAAAGCCGATCTTTCCCTGCAGGCGGCTGCCGGGCCCGGTCATTTCCGAGGCGTAATTGCTGTACAGTACGGTCATGGCGGCTTCGCCCTGGGCAAAGGTCCGCGCGGTATCCCGCCACCATACGCTGTGCTGCGGATTGGAATAGGCGCGGCTTTCCACCAATCCGGCCAGGGCTTGCCGTCCGGCGGGGGAATCCAGCAGGATGCCGTCGTCCGGGGAAAACAGATCGTGATCCAGGGAAAAGTACCGCGTGAGGAACTCGGTGGCGGCCACGCCTGTGTTGCCCAGCGTCAGGGTGGAGCCGTAGCGCACGGGAGAGCTTGCGTTGAACTGGCGGGTGAAGAACCGCGCGATGCGGTTGTACTGGGCGTAATCCGCGGGCGGGCGCAGCTGCTCGTGGTTTTGTTCCTTATATAAGCGCTGCAGCGAAATATCCTCAAACAGATCACGGCGGTAAAACAGCATTTGCGCGCTGGGCGTTTCGGGCAGGGCGTACAGGCTGTCGCCGGGCCCGCCGTAGCGTTCCATTAGCCCGGGCAAAAACCGGCTGCGCAGCGCGTCGGCCTGCGGGTCCAGGTTGCTCAGAGGTTCAAACACCCGGGGCGCAAACCAGTTCATCCAGGTGGCGTCCAGGCGGATGATATCAAAGGGCGTTTCCTCGCCCATGCCGGTGAGGATCTCGTGTACGCCGTCATAGGGAAAAACGGTCACGTGCACCGGTACGCCGGTATAGCGGGTATACATGCGGGCCATGTTTTTCATGATCTGGGCCGTGGGACTGTCCAGCGTCAGCATGGTCAGGCTGCCGGGCTCCGGGATTGGATCAGGCGCCCAGCGGCGAAAACCGTCGCCTGCCAGCAGGGTGCTTTGCGGCGCGGCATCCGCGCTGCCGCTGATGCGGCCGATCAAGCGCTCGGCCGCTGTTTTTCCCATGAGGCGGTAATTGAGCTCATACTTTTGATAGTCGTTTTCGGGCAGCGTGAACAGCGGGGACATGGTATAGATATCCAGCTTTTTCTCGGCGAAAAAACTGCCGTGGATGTTGCGCAGGGCGGTGGCGTGGTTCCAATTGACGCAGAATACGGCTTCGGGAAAGACGTCGGCCGAAAGGATATCCAGGGCCAGATCGGCGATGCGGGCCGTGTTTTCTTTTTTGTAATGCTGGCATTGGCAGCCGGTTTTTTGCGCTTCGGCGGTAAAGCCGATCAACAGCTGCTTTGTCACATAGCTGTCAGCGCCTTCGGTCATCAGCGCGATATGCCGGTAGCCCGCTGTGCGGCGGCCCATAGCGCGCCCGATCTGCTGGTAGTCAAAGCCCACGTAATCATAGCGGGAAAAAGGGCGCTGCTCGGCCAGCAAAACCTCGTCCCCGGTAAAGCCCGCCTGCTGATAGGGATCATGCTCCGGAGAAGCTGCGCTGATGGATACGATGCCCGCAGCGAGCTCGGAGCGGATGGTGACCGCGAGCTCGGCCTCCCGCGCCGCGCTGCCGTCATGCAGGTACAGCGCTGTGCGGTAGCCAGCGGCTTCGGCGTAATTACGGAAGCTGATGTAAAAATCCGCATACTGCTGATCGCCGATGCCGGGCATGACCACCGCCAGCAGATTGGAATTGCCCTTGCGGAGTACCTGCGCGCCCTGGTTGGGCGTGTAACCCAGCTGATCGGCCGCCTGGCGTACGCGCTGGATTTTATCGCTGGATACGTTGCCGCGCCCGTTCAAAACGTTTGATACGGTGCCATAGCTGACGCCCGCCAGCCTGGCGATATCCTTGAAAGTAGCCAAAATCTGCCGCTCCTTTGCGTTTCGTTCGTATTCATTATACTGTTAATATCAAAAAAGATCAAATACTTTCTGAAATGGATGGCTGAAATGGCGAAAAAAGTCACGAAAACGGCTTGACAAGCATTTTGAAACGTGCTATGATATCAATGAAATTGATACGAATCAATTTATTAAGCAAGTTTAAACTGCTGTGCCGAGATCGATAGCAGACAAATGACCGGCAAGAAACAAGAACTAATACCGATTTTATCGGAGTCGATCGCTTCGCGTTATTGATTTGAAGGGAGGAAAACCACGTGCCAAATTTTGACAGCTATCAAAAAAATATCGGAACGAAGTTCAACGCTGACGGATCGGTACGTTTTTTCCCGGGGAATACCATTATCAGCATGATGGATCATCAAAGCGCCGCTTTCGCGGCCTTTCAGCACATTCGCAGCATGCTGCGGACCTGTCCTGCGTCCCGCTGCTGTACGCTGCTGCCGGAGGAGAGCATCCATATGACGGTGATCGAAGGCGTCTGTCATCAATGGCGCCGTCCGGAACTGTGGACAAGCATGCTCCCCGTGGACTGCAGGCTTTCGCAGGTGGACGATCTGTTTGAGGAGAGGTTCAAAGCTGTGGGACCGCTGGGAACGGTGCGGATGCGCATGGAACAGTTGGTGGGGGAAAGCTGCTTTCTGATCCGGCTTGCACCTGAGGACGATATGGATTTAAAGGAGCTTTGCCGATACCGCGACGAGGTGTCTGAAGCGCTGGGCATCCGCTTTCCCAATCATGACGCGTATCGTTTTCATGTGAGCCTGTGCTATATCACCAGCCGCCCGTCTCCGGAGGAGGCTGACCAATTGCACAGCTTCATGGAGGCTGCTAATCAATATATCGAGCAAACCGATACCGTTTTTACGGTGCAGCAGCCGCAGCTGACCTATTTTGATAACATGTTTCGTTTTAGCCCGCACCGCATTCCGCGGGGAAACCTGTGAATCCGATCCTGACCCTTCCATGAATGAAGGGAGAAAATAAAAGGAGGAAACAATGATGAAGAGAGCATTGGCCCTGCTGCTGGCGGCAATTCTGGTGCTGCTGGCCTGCCCTGTGCTGGCGGAAGGCTTTCCGCTGACCGACGAACCCAAGACGCTTACGTTCTATGCGCGACTGTATGCGGCTTATGACGACTACGGCGAAGTAAAGAACATGAAAGCCTATGAAGAGATGACCGGGGTGCACATCAACTGGATCAACGTGCCCACGGGAAGCTGGGATTCTTCATTGGCGGCCATGCTGGCCAGCGGCGATTTGCCGGACGTGATTTTTAAGGGCGGCGTTGCAAACGCCAAGCTGGCCGCGTGGGGAGAGGAAGGCTTCCTGGTGGATCTGGCGCCTTATCTGGAGGAGTATGCGCCAAACTTCTATGCCATCGCGCAGGAGCATGAGGATGTTCGCCTGGCTGTTACCAGCCCCGATGGCGCAGTATATGGACTGCCCTATGTGCTGTTGGGCGATTCTCAGCGCTTCCCCTATAAACTGTGGCTGAACACCAAGGCCCTGGATGAATTGGGCGTTGCGCTGCCCACCAATACGGATGAACTGTACAATGTGCTTGAGGCGCTGTATAATTATGACAGCAATGGGGATGGCGAGGCGGATCATCTGAGCATTTGCTCCTCCACCCATGGCCTGCAGCAGATGTTCTACGGCACCTTTGGCCTGATGAACCGCGGCATTCTGAACACCTATGTGGATATGGATGAGGAAACCCTGACGCCCCGTATTTTCTGCGCCACTGAAGGCTATCGCAAGCAGTTGGAGTATCTGCATAAGCTGTATGCGGCCGGTTTCATTGACAATGAAATCTATACCGAAGGCAACCGCCAGACTGTTTTGGCCTCCCAGGGACAGCTGGCCGGCGTGCTGTATACCAGCACCGCCGCGATCCCTGCAGACCGCGTGGATGAATACAGCCCCGTGCACTGGCAGGTACAGGGCCCCGATGGTTATCAGATCAGCCCTGCCCGTCCCTACCTGCACTCGGTGGGCAACTTTGTGATTACCAGCGCTTGCAAGGATGTTGAGCTGGCCCTGAAATGGGTGGATTATTTCTACTCCTGGGAAGGCGCTGCCTTCTATCACTGCGGCGTTCCCGGTGAAGACTGGGAGATCGCCGAGGATGGCAATATCGTGCAAACAGAAGCCATCGAGGCCACCCGCACGGCTGAAATGACCAACGACGCCTGGCGCGCTCAGTTCAACCTGTGGCCCAATGGCAACAGCCCCTCTGTGTATGTGGAGGAACTGCCCGGCACCGCCGGCATAGCCGGGCATGCGGCTCCCGATCTTGCCGCGTATCAGCCCGCAAAGCTGTGGCCTCCCTTCAACTTCACCGAGGAAGAGAATGAAGTGATCAGCACTAGCGCCAACGATATCAATAATTATATCGCCAACTTTGCCGCTTCGGTCGTGGCCGGAGAAGTGGAACTGACGGACGCGGTTTGGAACGAATATCTTGCCGCTATTGAAAAGATGGGCGCCGCCGATGTGATCGCCGCCTATGAAGGCGCGCTGACCCGGGCTTATGGCGAGGATCGTACCGCCTGGTAATTAAAGCGGATTTTATGAGATATGCAGGCCGGCTTTCAGCCGGCCTGCATGGGATTACTCAAGGGGAAGGTGATATCATGCAGCGCGCCGGAAATAACCGCAGGCTGAAAAGCTGGGATCGGTCGGTCAAAAAGTATTGGCAGCTGTATTTACTGCTGGTACCGGTGGCCGCCTATTATCTGCTGTTCAAGTATTATCCCATGCTCGGCGCGCAGATTGCCTTTAAAAATTACAAATTCAGTAAGGGGATCTGGGGCTCCTCCTGGGTTGGGCTCAAGCATTTTCAGCGCTTTTTTTCAAGCTATAACGCCGGGGAGATCCTCGTCAATACCCTATGGCTCTGCGTGCTCACGCTGCTGTTTTGCTTCCCTATGCCCATCATGCTGTCCCTGATCATCAATGAGCTGCGGGGAAAACGCGCAAAAAAGCTCATACAAACGGTGACATACGCGCCGCACTTTATTTCCACAGTGGTGGTGATCGGCATGATGACGGCCATGCTGTCTCCGTCCACGGGCATTATCAATCAGCTGCTCATTCGCGTCGGCATCATATCGGACGGGCTGTATTTTATGGCGAGTCCAAAGTACTTTCGCCTTATGTATGTCATATCGGCCATCTGGAAGGATTGCGGCTGGAACGCCATCATCTTTATTTCAGCGCTCGCGGCCATTGACGGCTCGCTGTATGAGGCCGCGAGGGTGGATGGCGCGTCCCGATGGCAGCAGCTGCTGCATATCACCATTCCGGGCATTTTGCCCACCATTGTGATCATGCTGATCCTGGAAAGCGGCAAGGTGATGAATATCGGATTTGAAAAGGTGTTTGCCATGCAAACCGATTTGAACCTTTCCGTATCCGAGGTCATATCCACCTATACTTATAAAATGGGTCTGGTGGATATGAAGTACGATTATGCCACGGCGATCGGGTTGTTCAACTCGGTCATCAACTTTGCGCTGCTGCTGACGGTCAATTATATCTCCAAACGGCTGACGGAAACCAGCTTGTGGTAAAGGGGGTGGAGCGATGAATAACATGTCCCGGGGAGATAAAGCATTTCAGATGGCCGTCAACGTGATCTGCGTGCTGATTGGCATTGTAACGCTCTATCCGCTGATCTATGTGCTTTCAGCATCCTTCAGTAATCCGATCCGTATTCTGGATGGGTCGGTGGTGATCTGGCCGGTGGAGGCCACCTCTGGCGCGTACAGCCGGGTGTTTGCCAGCCAAAATGTGCAGACGGGCTATCTGAATACCTTGTACTATGCTGTTGTGGGCACATCCATCAATTTGCTGCTGACCATCTGCGCCGCGTACCCGCTTTCTCGGCGCGATATGCGCGGCCGTACCTTTTTTACCTTTATGATCACCTTTACGATGTTCTTTTCAGGCGGCATGATCCCCCTGTTTTTGACGGTCAAGCAGGTGGGCCTGCTCAATACGCGTATGTCTATTATCCTGCCCACCGCCATCAACGCTACCAATATGCTGATCATGCGCAATTATTTCATCAATTCCATCCCGAATGAATTGATAGAGGCCGCGGAGATCGACGGCTGCAGTCCTCTGAATACCATGCTGCGGGTGGTGCTGCCGCTGAGCAAATCCATTCTGGCGGTGATTATGATCTATTATATGGTAGCGCACTGGAATGCGTATTTCAACGCGCTGCTGTATCTGACAACAAAGAAGGAATATTATCCCCTGCAGGTCTTTCTGCGGCAGATTCTGCTGCTGAGCCAGATGGGGGATATGGCGGAATCCACCGGCGTCAACGATGTCAACCAAATGCTGCTGTACGTATCGTTGAAATATGCCATCATTGTGGTATCGGCCGTTCCGCTGCTGATCCTGTATCCGATGATGCAGAAATTCTTTGAAAAAGGCATCATGATGGGCGCGATCAAAGGCTGAATAGTAAAAGAAAGAAGCAGGGCTGCGATTTTGTTTCGCCGCTCTGCTTCTTTTTGGCGCTTGCTTTGCGCTGGGTTATTCGTGCTCCACCGCCAGGCCGACGGACTTCGCCCAGCCTTCGGCGTAGGAACCCTCGGGCGCCAGAACGGTCACGCCTTTGCAGCCTGCCAGCGCGTCCTCTTGATCGGCTTTGGCGATCTCCTCTTTCCGGACGACGCCGGTCAGTATTTCGCTGACCGAGAACTTTTGGCCCATTCCAGAGCAACGCCCAGGTTGAGCGACATCTCGTTGGAGGATACCTCCTACGTGTGGGTAAAGGCCGTGCCGGGAAGCGGGTTTCCCGTCAGGCTTTTCCGCCCGTCCGCGTAGAAATAATCCAGATCAAAATGGGTGTTTTCAACGCCCGGAGACAGCTCGTTGAACGTGTGCGAGGCGTCGATCATTATTTCGCCGTGCCCCGTCAGCATCGCCGCCATATGATAGCTGGAGAACCACAGATTGGATATGGAGAAGACGTCTTCCGCAGGCTCAGACCGATCAGTTTGTCCATGACGTCTTTGCTGATGCCCACGGGATTCATTTCCATGTAAAAACAATACGTGGAAATCGGGATTTGACGGGGTGATGGAACAATAAAAGACGCTGCCCCTAAAAACCTGCTGGGGAGGCGATGCTCCTCCAAGGGGTTTTTAAGGGCGGCGTCCTTTAATGATTTTTACTGTTTGCTTTAAAAATATTTGGATCAGGCATCCTCACGCAGGATGATCTTTCCATCCGCAATAGCATCCACGATGGCCAGGGATTTGAGGTTGATCCCGGCTTCCCGCAGCCGTTTGCCGCCGGGCTGGAAGCCCTTTTCCACGGCGATGCCCACGCCCACAAGCGTGCACGCACCCTGCTCCACGATGCGGATCAGCGCCTGGCTGGCCTGGCCGTCGGCCAGAAAATCGTCCACCACCAGCACGCGGCTGCCCTTGGGCAGGTAGCGGCGATCTACCCGCAGCGTATTATCATTGCCATGGGTAAAGGAATGAGCCACCGCCGTCAGCATATCGGCGGACTGGGTGGAGGTGCCGCTCTTTTTGGCGAATACCACCGGGATATCGCCCAGGTAATGGGCGGCGGTCAGCGCAATGGCAATGCCGCTGGCCTCCACCGTGAGCACGATATCGGGGTTCTCCCGCCGGAAATGATCGGCCAGCTCCCGGCCCATATCAAATATCAGCCGCGTATCCAACCGATGATTGAGGAACATATCCACCTTGACGATATCGCTGCCGATGCCCTGGCCCTGCTCCAGGATGGCTTTGCGTAGCGTTTCCATATTGCTGCCTCCCTTAAAAAATAACAAAATTCTTACCTATTTTATACGATGCGCGCGTCATTTGCAAGCCGTGCGGACCACAAAATGCCAGTGTATTTTGCTTTTGACGGGCCAAAATAGCCGTGAAACAAAGTGAGGAGGTGAAACGCGATGAACCAGAATTCCTCTCAGCAGCAGGTCAACGTACCTGAGGCCCGCGCGGCGCTGGACAACATGAAGTTTGAAATCGCCCGCGAACTGGGCATCAACTTCAAGCCCGGCTACAACGGCGACCTGACCAGCCGTGAAAACGGCTATGTGGGCGGATACATGGTCAAGCGCCTGATCGAGCAGGCGGAAAAGCAGATGGCAGGCAAATAATTTGAAGACAGGGAGAGATTGATAATGTATCAGAATCAGAATGCCACCCAGAATTCCGGCAGCGGCAGCAGCTCCAAGTCCAACAGCATCAACGTGCCCGAAGCCCGCGCGGCCATGGACAACATGAAGTTTGAAATCGCCAGCGAGCTGGGCATCAACCTGAAGCCCGGCTACAACGGCGATCTGCCTTCCCGCCAGGCCGGCTACATCGGCGGCTACATGGTCAAGAACGTGTTGCCCATACGAAAGAGCCCTTTTTCCTTTGACCACAGGATTTTGGACGGCAGGCTGAAACCCGCCGTATACCGCGTATTTTTGAGCTTTTGAGGAAACGAATGGATCGGCAGGATCGCGTCAATGCTTCTTCTTTTTCGGCAGTTTTTCGCTGATATCCGCAGGCAATATTCCTTCGCTCGCCAGCATGCGCAGATGCTCCAGCAGCTGTTCCGGCATGCCGGCGATTTCTTTTGCGCTCATTTGACGAAGCATGTCCAGAACCTCCTGCTCATGGTCGCCTGAATCGTTTTCATATTGATCAAACAATTCGTCCAGCGCTTCATCCAATTCCGGCAGCTCGTCGGTTTCTTCCAGGCGGATATTGGCTTTGGCGCAGAAATCCCTGAGCAGCAGGAGCGTTTCATCGGAGCGGGCTTTGATCAATGCGGGATATGCTTTTTGGCTCACCAGAACATGAATGAACGCGTCCAGCATTTCATCGGGATCGTACACCGCGCCTTCCGGTGTGACCGGATGGAGCAGCATGCCGCTTTCCTCATCCGCCGTCATAAAGAGCGCAGGCAGATAAGGCGGCTCGCCGTCCACCGGCTCGGGGCTGCGGATGACTTCGCATTGATATACACCCTTTTGCGGCAGCTTCTTCAAGCGCGCCAGCGCCAGCTCGTTGACGCGCGTCGGCGGCAGCAGGGCGGGATCAACGTAGGGCGGCAGCGGGATGCGGCGGGAGCTGAGCCGGCCGTTCTCCAAACAGAACAGGGGAACGGTCACGTTATCAGCTTCCGTTTCCTCGGAAAAAAGAAGAAGCTGCAGCGCCTCGTAGGCTTCTCCGCCCATTCCCAAAATAAGAGGATACAGGCCGAGATCGGCTTTGGTTGTATGCTGCAGCGCCTCGGCGAGGGCATTCACCACCTGCAATGCCCTTTTCATATGCCGCCAATCGGCGTCTTTACTGATATGCCATGGCGTGCAGTTGGGATGATAACGGGAAAACTGGGGATATGGGGTACGGAAGGGGGTACCGGTTCTGTCGCAGTACGCCTTGACGGCGCTCAATTCTTCCGGGGAAAGCTCCTCCTTCTTTTCTAGGCTCAGCTGAATGCAGTCCTGGGAAAGCAGCAATTCCAGACTGGATATATCCATACAGTTTAAAACGCGAAGCGATGAAAAGCCTTCGGCGTCCATGTATATGCCCAGGGCGGTATGCTGCCCGCTTTTGCCCATGATGCTGCAATAGCCGATGCCATCGCCCATATCCACGGCGAAAATCTCATTCTCAAGGATCTTGTTCCATATCTTGGATCGCTTAAAGGCGTATGCGAGGTCATAGAGCTCTTTTTCAATTTTCATAGCGTCCTCCGTGCTTGTTCGTCGTTTTAGAATCTGCCTTATGCTGTCCGGGCTTTTGCGCGGGTCGACCGCCGTCCTTTCATATCAAGTATTGTAGCCCGAAACGGCGGATATGGCAAGGTATTTTCATTCTCATGCCGAAAACAATCGCTTTTTGTAAAATACAAGCGTCAATAATCCTTTACAGGAGGCGGATATCATGGCAGGCACGCAATACGGATATGTTCGGGTTTCATCCAAGGATCAGAACGAGGACAGGCAGATCATCGCCATGCGGGAGTTTGGCGTTCCCATGGGCAGCATCGTGGTGGAAAAGCAATCGGGCAAGGATTTCAACCGTCCGCTGTATCGGCGTCTGCTGAAAAGGCTCAAGCCGGAGGACGTGCTGGTGATCAAGAGCATCGATCGGCTGGGGCGGAACTATGAGGAGATCATTGAACAATGGCGGGTGATCACCAAGGAAAAGAAGGCCGCCATCGTGGTGCTGGATATGCCGCTGCTGGATACCCGGCAGGGGCGAGACCTGACCGGAACGCTGATCGCCGATATCGTGCTGCAATTGCTTTCCTACGTGGCGCAGACCGAGCGGGAGTTCATTCATACCCGGCAGGCCGAGGGCATCGCCGCCGCCAAGGCCCGGGGCGTGCGCTTCGGCGTCAGACCTAAGGAGCGGCCGACGCGCTATGCGCAGTGCTGCATGGACTGGAAAAACGGAAAAGTATCGGCCCGCGGTGCCGCCCGCCAATGCGGCGTATCGCATATAACTTTTCTGCGCTGGGTGGCGGCGGATGAGGAAAAAAGACAAAATCAGACAAGATTCGCCGGATAAAAGCCATTTTTGTGAGAATGAAATTTTGGCGCGGAAGGTAGACAATATAATCCAGTTGTGTTATAATCATTAACGGTGTAACCATGCTGTTTTTTACGGCATTTTTACACAAAACGCGGCATTGGCATCGGAAATCCCCCTTTTACACGGTGTGGAACAGATTGTCTGCTTTTTGCACCAACCGGCCGGATCGCATGCGATGCCTGCGGAGAATCGGTTTGGAAAGGCGGTGCAAAGCGGTGTTTGCGTATTGCGTTTTCTGCAAGCCCGGTCAGGAGCGGCACGTGGCTGAGCTGGTGCGGGCCATGGCGGACTGCAAAACGCTGCTCCCTTTGTGCGCTCAGCGCCACTGGATTCAGGATCGCGAGGTCAAGGAGTTTGGCGAATTCCTGCCCAATTACCTGTACGTTTATGCGGAACAGCCCATCGGCAAGCAGCTGCATGACAGGCATATGACGGGCGTGGAGCGCTGGATGGGCGAGGAGGCGGACGGTTATGCCCTCAGGGGCGATGATTACGCCTTCGCCATGTTCCTCTACGATAACCAGGGCGTTATCGACTACCAGACCGGCTATGAAGTGGACGGTATCATTCGCCTGCTCCCCTGCGGCAGGGAACATGCCGTGACCGGCGAGATCGTCAAGGTGCACCGCCGCTATCGGCGCGCCCTGATCTGCTTCCGCTTTGGACAGCTGGCGGTTTCACTGTGGACGGGGTATAACCTGGTTCCGGCCCCGGCCGAAGCGCTTCCCGCCGTCGGCTGACCCGCTTCCGGACACATGCAGGCGTACGGTCATCCCGCGGTGGCATGCCGGGGAGGGACCGCGCCGAACACCCAACGGTACGATGCGAAGAAGGTAAAACCGCCTTCGCATGGCGAAGCCTTGCCTTCAGGAGGGGAGAACGCGTATGTACGCCTACTGCCTGTTCTGCCAGACGCAAAAGTGCGGCGCCGTGGCGCAGCGGCTTGAAAAGCGCGGGATGCTGCGGGCTTTCTCCCCACGGATCATCAAGCGCCAGCGCGTAAAGGGCATAAATCAGGACGCGCTTTACGATCTGCTTCCCGGTTATGTGTTCGCCTATTCCGAAGAGCAACTGACGTCCTTTGACACGTTCCGCGGCATTGAGGGCATTATCCGCCGTTTGGGAGATCCGGAAAACCAATACACGCTGACCGGCGCGGATCTGAATTTTGCCATGAACCTTTTTCGGAAGGACGGCACGGTGGGCCAGATCACGGTATTCAAGATCGGCGATACCGTCCGGCTGGACGATCCTCTGTTCAACGGCTGCCAGGGCAAGATCACCCAGATCGATTACCGAAAGCAGCGCGCCCGGGTGGAATACCGCTTCGCCGGGATGAACTGCTTCACCTGGGTGGCCTGCGAGCTGGTCAATCCGGTGGGGGAGGGGGAAAGGGCGGAAGAATGAGGAAAGCGCAAGCTGAATAATGTAAGCAAGACTGGCAATGAAGCAATTGATGGCCGTTTGCATGATTCACTCCCCTGATTTTTTGAGAAAGAGGCATCTTGAAAAGAAGGTGATACATTGGTAACAAACTCTTCACTGTCCGGGCGCACAAAAATAGAGCCTGTTTAGCGGCCTGATGGCGGGAGAAATTGGGTATGATGCACAAAGAGCGGAATATCATCTCCCGGCAGGGACTTTTCAGACAGGCTTTTCCTTGTTTTTGGCTCTTTTTCCGAGCCTCTCCCCAGCCTCGAACAGGCCGACGATTCATAAGGTTTCATAGTTAGGAGTTTATTGACCGAGTTCTCAACTTCTCGTATTTTTGCGGTTACAAAGTGAGGGAGCCTTTAGACAGCCGGAAGGCTGGAATTTGTAACCGCAGAGATAGTGAGTAACTTGTTAGCGTACCCGATAGAGACAGCCAAATGGTAGTGAAAAACTTATTGCCAAAGTGGGTAGAGACAGTCAAAGGGTACTGAGAACCTTATTGCCAAAGTGGGTACTGACAGTCAAAGGTGGTTAGAACCTTGTTGACAATGCGGGTACTGACATTTATAGGTGGTTAGGAGCTTATTGGCGTAAGCGTTCAGACAGTCATAGGTAGTGAAGAAATTATTGCTGTTGACTGTATTTGATAGATAAAGGTTTTGTTGGCGTAGGAATACTAAAAGCCAAAGTATAGCTTGGAATACTATTTTGACCTACTTGGTTTGAGGAGTTCCCACAAGTTGGATTTGACTTGCCTGGAAGTATGAGCATTATTGATCCCTTGCCTCTACCCTGTGTTCTCCTTTCCAGGGACTGAGGCATTTTTAGATATTCTTTTCCCGACTTTGACTTTTTTGAGAAGAGGAATCGTATGAAAATCGGATGTGTCAAAGAGATCAAGAACAACGAGTTCCGCGTAGGACTTACCCCGGACAACGTGCGCTCCTATGTAGCTGCAGGACACCATGTTTATATGGAAAAAGGTGCGGGCGTCGGCTCCGGTTTTTCAGATAATGAATATGTGGACGCGGGCGCGTCGCTGATTGACAATGCCGCCGATGTTTGGCATCTGGTGGATATGATGATCAAAGTGAAGGAACCCTTGGAATGCGAGTATCCGCTTTTCCATGACGGCTTGATCCTCTATACATATCTTCATCTTGCTGCCGATAAAGACCAAATGGACGCCCTGTTGGCTGGAAAGGTGAAAGCAGTGGCCTACGAGACGATTCAAGAGAAGGATCGTTCTCTTCCCTGCCTTGCACCCATGAGCCAGATTGCAGGGCGTCTATCTATTCAGGAGGGTGCAAAGTACCTGGAGAAAAAGTTCGGCGGCGAAGGCATCCTGCTGGCTGGTGTTCCTGGAACGCCCAAAGCCAATGTGGTGATCTTGGGCGGTGGTACTGTGGGCATGAACGCCTGCAAGATCGCCGTAGGCATGGGCGCTAATGTGACGATTCTGGATATCAATCTGAAGCGTCTCGAAGAGCTGGACAATATGTTTGGCGCTCATATCCAGACGTTGGTCAGCAGCGATTCCAACATCGAGCGAGTCATAAAGGACGCCGATCTGGTCATCGGCTCCGTTCTGATCCCTGGTGGATCTACCCCGAAGCTGTTCAAGAGAAAGTATCTGCCTGAAATGAAGAATGGCGCGGTGTTTGTGGACGTTGCCATCGACCAGGGCGGGTGTGGTGAAAGCAGCCGGGTGACTACGCATGACGATCCTGTCTTTATTGAAGAGGGCGTTGTTCATTACTGTGTAGGTAACATGCCTGGTGCCGTGCCGAGGACTTCGACGATTGCTCTTACCAATGCGACGCTTCGTTATGGCCTAGAGATAGCAGGAAATGGACTCGAGGCGGCATGTGAGAATCCAGCTATTAAGGCTGGTGTGAATTGTTATCTCGGTAAGCTGACGAACAAGAATGTTGCTGATGCTCATGGGTATGCGTATACCGATCTTTTAGAGATTATTTGAAATTGAAGTCTAATTTGAGGAGTTTCATTCATGCGTGATTTTTTGACAGATCCTCGTTTTGCCGGGGTCGAGCCCTTTAAAACAAAAGTGTGGCTGTCCTCTCCCACCATGCACGGTGACGAACAGCACTGGGTTGATGAAGCGATCCAGACCAACTGGGTCTCTACTGTCGGTGCAAACATTGATGCTGTTGAAAAGCAAATGGCGGAGTATGTCGGCGTGAAATATGCCGTTGGTCTTTCCTGCGGAACGGCTGCGCTTCATCTTGCCACTAAACTGGCCGGAGAAAAACTGTATGGTCAAGCCAAGCCCAATGCCGGCACGCTTTCCAGTCACAAGGTGTTCTGCTCTGATATGACCTTTGATGCTTCGATCAATCCCGTTGCTTACGAGGATGGCGAAGCTGTTTTTATTGATACGGAGCGGGATTCTTGGAATATGGACCCTGTGGCGTTGGAGAAGGCTTTCGAGCTGTACCCCGATGTCCGGCTTGTGGTAATCGCCCATCTTTACGGTACTCCCGGCAAGATGGACGAGATCAAGGCAATCTGCGAAAAGCACGGTGCGTTGATCGTAGAGGACGCTGCAGAGAGCCTCGGTGCAAAGTATAAGCTCAATGGTGAATGGGTAGAGACCGGCACGCTTGGGTCTTACAATTGCATTTCGTTTAATGGGAACAAAGTGATTACGGGCTCCGCCGGTGGTATGTTTCTGACTAATTCCAAGGAAGATGCCGATAAAGTGCGCAAGTGGTCAACACAGAGCCGTGAAGCTGCTCCTTGGTATCAGCATGAAGAGGTTGGCTACAATTACCGCATGAGCAATATCATCGCCGGTGTCATCCGCGGACAGATTCCGTATCTGGACGAGCACATCGCGCAGAAGAAAGCAATCTACGAACGGTACAAAGAAGGACTCGCGGATCTGCCTGTGACAGTGAATCCTTTTGACCCTGAAAGGACTGCGCCGAACTTCTGGCTGAGTTGCATGCTGATCAATGAGGAAGCTATGGCTCCTCAAGTCCGTGGCGAACAAGATTATCTGTACAAGAGTGAAAGCGGAAAGAGCTCTTCCCAGGAGGTTTTGGAGGCAATCGCGGCTTTCGGTGCTGAGGGCCGTCCGATCTGGAAGCCGATGCATATGCAGCCGATATACCGCACCAACCCGTTTATAACAGTCGAGGGAAACGGCAGAGGCCGCACAAATGCCTACATAAAAGGCTCTGGAATCGACGTAGGAGCGGATATTTTCCGCCGTGGACTGTGCTTACCGAGTGATAACAAGATGACTCCAGAACAGCAAGACGTAATTATTGACATCATTCATAGGTGCTTCCGGTGATGTCGGCTGGATGTGCATCGGGCTCCAAATAAGATGAGAATCATGGCGGATAGCAGTCCGACGAAGAGGTTAAGACTATGCTGAGTATATATTATGGAGACATAGAATCCGAAAAGTATATCTTTAATCCGGATGTCTTCTTTAATAACAGTTATGAAGAAGAATGGATTACAGATCCACTCTCTAAGCAGATGATTAAGGACATAGACGGATCCGAGGTTGTCGGGCCAAGATTGATTGACAGTCCTTTCCTAGGACCGATCCCAACTGAGCGGCTTTCCGGTGGCGTAAAAACTCTGATTTTGATGAGGTTTGACCCAGACCATATTTTTAATGCCTCAGCTTGCGGTGACAATTGCGCACCGTGGATATTAAAGATCGGACAGGAACAGGATCTGACAATTCGACTGGGCTACTTGATGGACTTTGGAAAAGACAGTTTTGATATCGAGATCACAAACCTGCACCAGATCGTGCATTCGATGAAAGAGCTGAACGAAGCTGTGATGGATCATCATCTCCTGTGAAGAGGCATTGGCATGGTTGGAAAATATGAGATAGAAGTATATAACAACAAGGTTCATTACTTTCTGACGATCAAGCGAAACATCACTATTCTCCAGGGAAACAGCGCGACCGGGAAAACGGAGCTGATCCGCTTGATCCAGGAGCATGAAACTAATGGAACGTCTTCTGGAATTACCCTGATCTGTGATGTGAAGTGCACGGTGCTCACAGCGGTCGATTGGGAACTGAGATTGTCTTCCATGAACGGGCAAATCGTTTTTATAGATGAAACCGCAGTGTTCCTTCGCTCCCAGCGATTTGCGGAATTAGTCAAGGGCTCCGATAATTACTTTGTAATCGTATCACGAGATGCGTTAAGCCAACTTCCCTATAGTGTGGATGAAATCTATGGGCTAAGAAATGTTTCGGATACGCAAAAATACAAGACGTATAAACGGATCTACAATGAGATGTATAAACTGTACCATCTTGATCCGCAGGGGACAAAAGAGCCGGAAGCAGTAATCACGGAGGATTCCAATTCCGGATATGAATACTTCAATACGCTTTATGGTGGCAGATGCGTTTCCGCCCACGGAAAAAGCAATGTCTATGATAGTATTCGAAGTGTTCAAGACAAAACAGTATTGGCCATTGTAGACGGTGCTGCCTTCGGATCAGAGATAGGGAAAGTCCTTCGCTATCTGGAAACGAGCAAAGTGAACTGTACCCTGTACGCGCCGGAATCCTTCGAGTATCTGGTTTTAAGCTCAGGCCTTGTAGATGTGCCGAAGGATATTCTGCAAGAAACATATTTGTATGCAGACAGTAAGGCATTTATGAGCTGGGAAGAATACTACAGCTCGTATCTCGCAGATATAACACGTAATACGGTTTATCAGTACAGCAAGTTAAGATTGGCAGAAGTCTATAAGACGCAAGGCGCTGTTGCTAAAATCGCAGCTGTAATGCCGGAGACAATCCTGCCAGAGAGATGAAAAAACCTCCGCTTTTACGATTAGATCAAAACTATGTGGGGCGTTAACTATGGAAGATACGGCAGTGTTAAGCAGCTTTGATAAATATACAACCTTTTCTTTCGGAGGGAAAACGCTCACTTTCCGTACTTGTGACGGCCTTGAAAGGTATGTTAAGGTATTGACCTGGGATGATGGGTATCTGGAAGTGCTGGCAAAGTACCGTCAAAGAGATAGTGTGGTCGAGGAATATATAGACCTGGAACCGGTACTGAAGCGTTTGTACATGGATAAAACTGCCTTCCTGAAACCGATCAAGAATGTGAGAATTGATTACGTCTGAAAGAAGTGCTGGAGGTTGCCAATCAGGCAAGGTTAGAAAGCTCCAAGAAGGGAGATGACGGCAGAATTGAGAGAATTACGAAAGGCAGCAATCTACTGCCGCAATGCCGAAACGTATGGTTCATTTGAACCGAAAGGTGAGCATAACACCATTGCATATCAGACTGGCAGCGCAATGACGTTTATCACGGATAATAAGCTGGACTTTTGTGGACTGTATGTGGATGAAATGGATAGCATGTCATCCTTAATGGCGTTGAACAGGGAATGCAAAGCAGGGAAGATTGATGCAGTTATTGTAAGAGACCTGGATGTACTGTGGGATAATGATATGGTGCTCCTATGGCTGGAGGATAGCTTTCCGGTTGCTTTCATTGGAGCGGAGGATCTGGATACAACCAAAGGAAAGTTAAATCCCCATACCCTCGAGATTGAACAGGATGAGGAAGAACGCCACCATAGCGAGGAGCATAAACAAGCAATCCAAGAATCTGCAGACGAATATACAAAAGAGAAGCAGGAGCAAGGAATTTATTTAGGACGCATTCCTTACGGTTATCAGAAAGTCGGAGATGACCTTGTAGCAGACCCGGAAACAGCTCCGATTGTCAGTAAGATCTTTGAACTGTTTATTGGTGGATATAAGCTTAATGATATCAGACGGCATCTTAAAGGCGAGGGAATAAAGTCTCCGACTGGCACAGAATGGAATCCCCCAGGCGTCAAACGGATTCTTCAGAGAGAGACATATTTGGGCGGTGATCATATCCAGCCCCTTGTGAGCAGAGAGAACTTTGATCTTGCCAACGAGATGCTTACGACAAAGACTATCAAGAAGGATGATCAGGAACCGGATTACTTTCCCATGGCTGTATGTGGTGTGTGTGGCAAAAAGTTAACCTTCAAAAGATCAAGAAACATATATTTATGCGATAGGCACACCGGAGAATTTGCGAATGAGAAAAAGCTTAAGCATGCACCCAAGATCTCTGTGGAAGACTTAAAAGTGGCAGTTGTCCGGCAATATAATGAGCAATTGGCCGACATGAAATATTTCCAGGATAAGCCAATATGGGAAACCGATTTGTGTATAGATGAACGAGGAGCAGATAAGGTGAAGCTTGGCGAAAAGATCCTCGCTCTTGATCCGAAATCAGAGAACTATGTTGAACAGGTTGATGATGCCGCTAAAGAGTACGAAGGGTTATGGATTGATTGGGTTCAGGCCCTGAGAAATTGCAGGGATGAATTATATGACGCCTTGATCAGACACAATCTTCCGGATGCCTGGAGACCAATGCACGGATTCGATCCAAGGATGATAATGCACTCAGTTAGACTGATCAGGCTAAAGGAAGATGGAACCGTGGAAGTGCACTTCAATGGCGAACGGGCATTTGCCGGTGCGGGGATACCCTTTGGAAGTAACATATAGGTAGACCGATTTGGAAACCCATGCATATGCAGCCGATATACCGGACGCATCCCTTCGTAACTGTCCAAGGAAACGGACGCGGACGCACAAATGCTTACATAAAAGGCTCTGGAATTGACGTAGGAGCCGATATTTTCAGGCGCGGGCTCTGTTTGCCTAGCGATAACAAGATGACGGAAGAGCAGCAGGACCGGATTATCGAGATTATTCACAGGTGTTTTCTCTGATGTCGGCTGAATATGGATGAGGGGTCAAAGGCGTAGAGGCGATTGACGCCTTACCTCGGCTGAATGTGCATCGGGCAGTCCCATACACCTTTGCTGCATATGACTGAGGGTTGGCAGTCCCTCTGCTGCATATGCATCAGGCAGTCCTATATACTTCTGCTGAATATGACTGACGGGTCATAGTCGTTCGGCTGAATATGCTTTGGGGGTCAAATCGACTTCTGCTGAATATGAATCAGGCAGCCACAGTAACATCTGATTGAACCGGTGCTGTTATTCGGGACGAGAACAGGATAATTCTGAACTGGTACCGTTGTCAA
>JAFUDW010000167.1 GCA_017464225.1 Clostridia bacterium
AACATCAGATCGTGATACAGCGCCTGCAGGGCCGTGGGGCTGTCGGGCATCAGCGTGCCGTCGATCATCTGCATCAGCGCGCGGCGGATTTCGGCGTTCTGCTCAAACACGTTCATGGGGTTGTAGCCGCCCTCGCGCTCCAGCGCGGCGGCAGTTTCGGCGCGCATGCCGAAGATGTAGATATTGTCCAGGCCCACTTGCTCGCTGATTTCCACGTTGGCGCCATCCAGCGTGCCGATGGTCACGGCGCCGTTCATCATGAACTTCATGTTGCCGGTGCCGCTGGCTTCCTTGCCGGCGGTGGACAGCTGTTCGCTGAGCTCGGTGGCGGGCATGATGGCTTCCGCGGCGGATACATCATAGTTTTCCACAAACACAACGCGCAGCATCTGGCGGGCGCGGGGGGACTGATCGATCAGCCTGCTCAGGGCCAGGATGTAGCGGATGATCAGCTTGGCCTTGTAATAGCCGGGGCTGGCCTTGGCGGCAAAGATGAATACGCGGGGCACCATGGTATAGTTGGGATCGTCCATGATACGATTGTAGAGCACGTGGATGTGCAGGGCGTTGAGCAGCTGGCGCTTGTATTCGTGCAGCCGCTTGCATTGGGCGTCGTACATAAAGTCCTCTTCCACCCGCAGGCCCTGACGCTGGAACAGCATGTTGTTGAACTGGCGCTTGTTGAATTGCTTCACCTTCTGGAACTGATCCCGGAAAGCGCTGTCATCGGCAAAGGGAAGCAGCTCCTCCAGCGCCTGGGGCTCCTTGTACCACTTATCGCCGATGGCGTCGGTGATCAGGTTGCGCAGATGGGTGTTGCAGGCCATCAGCCAGCGGCGGTGGGTGATGCCGTTGGTGATGTAGGTGAATTTTTCCGGCATCAGGGTATAATAATCGTGGAAGGTATTGTTTTTGAGGATCTCGCCATGGAGCTTGCTCACGCCGTTTACGGCGTAGCTCATGGCCACGCACAGGTTGGCCATATGCACCTGATCATAGGCCAGGATGGCCATATGGGCAATGCGGTCCCAGTCGCCGGGGAAAGCGTTCCACAGCCGGTCGCACAGGCGGCGGTTCATTTCCTCAAGGATCATATAAATACGGGGAAGCTGCTCTCGCACCATCTGTTCGGGCCAGCGCTCCAGCGCCTCGCTCATCACGGTGTGATTGGTATAGGCGATGGTCTTGCAGACGATGCTCTGCGCCTCGTCCCAGCCCAGCCCTTCCTGGTCCATCAGGATGCGCATGAGCTCGGGAATGGCCAGGCCAGGATGGGTATCGTTGATCTGCACGGTGATCTTATCGGGCAGCAGGTTAAAGCGCGTGCCAAAGCGGCGCTTGAAATCCTTGATGGCGTACTGCAGGGTGGCGCTGGTGAAAAAGTAATGCTGGATCAGGCGCAGCCGCTTGCCCTCGGCATGATTGTCCTCGGGATAAAGCACCTTGCAGATGATATTGGCCAGGTCGCGCTCCAGCGCTTTGTCGTAATCGCCGCTGGAGAAAGCGTGGAAGTTCAATTCCTCCCGGGGACTGCGGGCGCGCCACATGCGAAGGGTGTTGACGGTATCGTTGTCGTATCCGGCGATGGGGATATCATAGGGCACGGCCAGCACGGTATGCGCGTCGCGCACCTCATAATTGGTGCGGCCGTCCACCTGATAGCTCTCCACGTGGCCGCCAAAGCGAACCTCCATGGTGTCGTCAGGGGCGGCTACCTCCCATACGTTGCCGTTCTCCAGCCAGTTATCGGGCATTTCCACCTGCTGACCGTCCACCAGCCGCTGGCGGAACAGGCCGTATTCATAGCGGATGGTACAGCCCATGGCGGGCATGCCCAGGGACGCCAGGCTGTCCATAAAGCAGGCTGCCAGGCGGCCCAGGCCGCCGTTGCCCAGGCCAGGTTCGGGCTCCTCGCGGAATACATGGCGCCAGCTGATGCCCAGATCCATCAGCGCTTCGCGTACGCTTTCCATACTGCAAAGGTTGACGGCGTTGCACTGCAGGCTGCGGCCGGTGAGAAATTCCACCGAAAGGTAATACAGGCGCTTGCCCATATAGGTTTTATCCTGCTCGCGGGCGGCGACCCATTTTTGCATGATCTGATCGCGGATGGTGGAAGCCACCGCCTGATAAATCTGCTGGTCGGTGGCGTCGGCCAGCGTGCGGCCGCTGTAGCGCTGCACCTTACCGATGATGGATTGCTTAATGGATTCTTTATCAAAACTTGTGGTTGGCATGTTTTCCCTCCGGGATTGATTGGAATGGATTGGAGTATAAGCCAACTATTATTATAACATAAGCAATAGGGGAGTGGAAATGTTCAATCCGGTCAAACACCTGCATGATACAGCCCAAGTTGAGTTTACAATTCATTTTCTTGCGGCTTTGGTCTGGGTATGGTATACTGAAACGCAGATGTGATACGGAGGAAGTGCGCATGCTTCGGCGTTTATGGTTTATTCTGCTGCTGATCGTCCTGTTCGGTTTGCCCCTGGGAGCCCAGGCCCGGGAGATCAGCAGGCTCTATGTTTGGGATGGCGGCGCGCCCCTGCCTGAGGACGGCAGCCTGCCTGCCGGGGCCATCCAGTGGTATAAGCGCGGTGATACCAACCGCTACCTCTATCTTCCCGCCGGCCTGGACGCCGGGAACCTGCGGGTGCGCATCACCGGCGCGGACAGTTTTACCGTGGACGGCGTCACGGTGGAAAACAATACCGTGACCAATGTATTCGTTCCGGGGGAAACGGTGACGATCGCCAATGGCGGCAGCGTTTATCATGTGATCGTGATGCAGTCGGAGAACACCGCCAGCGTGTACCTGAAAACCCAGTCCGGCAAGATCGACTGGATATCCGAGAGCAAGCGCAACCATGAGCCGGGCTCCATCTATGTGCTGGACGAAAACGGGAAGGCGGCCTTTGGCAATGATTTTGAATACATCCGCGTTCGGGGCAATTATTCCTTTTATCCCTATAAAAAATCCTTTCATATCAAGCTGAACGACAGCGCGCCCATGCTTGGCATGCCTTCGGCCAAGACCTGGCTGCTGATCGCCAGCTACCGGGATAACGCCATGATCCGCAACGCCATGACCTTTGATCTGGCGGCGGCGGCCGGTATGGCGCATACCTGTGAATACCGGTTTGCCGAGGTGTACGTGAACACCGTCTACTACGGCACCTATATATTCTGCGAAAAGATCCAGATACAAAAAAACCGCATCGACGTTTTTGATCTGGAAAAGGCCACCGAAAAGCTCAACGATAAGGAGCTGAGCAAGTATAAGCGCCTGGGGACCAATGAATACAAGCGCAATACAGCCAAGTATTACGACATTCCAAACACTCCGGAGGATGTTTCCGGCGGATATCTGTTGCAGCTGGAGCTGGACGAGCGCTATACTTCTTCCGCCAGCGGATTTGTGACCAGTCACGGCCAGCCGGTGCTGGTCAAATCTCCGGAATATGTGAGCAAGGGCCAGATGCAGTATATCCAATCGCTGGTGCAGAGCTTTGAAAACGCCATCTGGGCCGAGGATGGCGTCGATCCCGATACCGGAAAGCATTACAGCGAGATCGCCGATATGTCCTCGCTGGTGGGCAAATACCTGGTGGAGGAGATCACCAAGAACGTGGACGGCAACAAGTCCAGCTATTATCTGTACAAGTATACCGACGACGTGAGCGACAAGCTGTTCTTCGGCCCGGTCTGGGACTATGATATCGCCTACGGCAATTATACCGCCAGCTACTATAAGGAGCGCAATCTGCCCAGCGGCGAGGGGCTGATGACGGCGGAGGATGATTACAAGCGGTATTACTGGTTCCCCAGGCTGTACCAGCATGAGGATTTCCGCCAGGCGGTGAAGGAGGCCTATGTCACCCGGTTCCGTCCCTGCCTGGAGGTCATCCTAGGCCTGCGGGAGCCCACGGAGGATACGGGCAGCCTGCTTTCGCTCTCAGGGTATGAGCAGATGCTCGCCAGCGCGGCGGATATGAATTTCAGCCGATGGCGCACATTTAACGACAGCACTTTTCCGGTAAAGACGGGCGCCGATTTCCAGGAGAACATCGAGTTCATCCGCCAATTCCTGTCAAGCCGCCTGGCATATCTTGATTCGCTCTGGCTGGAGTAAAGGAGAGATGCTTTATGGCAAAGTATGAGGATCATTTACACTGCGATTTCCGCGGCCTGCTGACCTATCTGAATGATTATATCCTGAACGGCAGCATCAGCGCCAGCCTGGAGGACGGGAGCGAGTTTTGCGCGGGCGATGTTCGCTGCGTCACCCGGGTCTATGAACGGTACAGCTGGACGGGCAAAAACCGGCTCAGCCTGACGCTGACGCTGTTCGGACGGGATGGCGACGTGCGGGTCTCGGCCATTACGGCGGGCGGCAGCCAGGGCTTGTTCATAAAGCTCAATACCTTTGGCGAAAGCGCTTTCCTGGAAGCGTTTTTGGAAGGCTTGGAAAAGTATAAAAAAGCGCATTGAAAAAGGGGCTGCGGCGAAAGCAGCCCCTTTCAATTTGTACGCCTGTTTTTGTTTGAACGCGCATTGCGGCGCCAGATCATGCGCCGATCACACGAAGCAGCAGCTTTTCGCTGTACAGGATGGGAAAGATCCTGCTCTCTTCAATATACCGCTGCACGATGTCGAAGGGGATGGCCGTGCGGATCAGGGGAACCACGATCAGCACGGCACATACGATGAGCACGCCGCGCGCCAGGCCCATCAGCGCCGAGGCAGGGCCGTTCAGGTGCCGGAGCACCGGAAAATAGAATACGTGATCCACCAGATTGATCAGGATATGCAGCGCCAGGAAGCACGCGAAAAAGCACATCAGGAAGCAGCCCGCGCTGAGCAGCACCGATATGATGGTGGCGGAAATGTATTCGCTGACGCTGCTGAGTCCGCGGCTGCTGAAGGCGGCGCTGCGAACGTTGGAGCGCAGCGCGTCCTGCACTACCGGCGGCAGGGATACCGTTTTCAATATGTTTTCCAGCGTATCGGTGTTCAGGATCATGACGGGCGTCCGGGCCAGCGTGGCGTCGCCAACCAGGGAATCGGCGTCGGTATAGGTGGCCAAAAGCTCGGTGATCCCCTGGTTCTGGGCCAGCACATCGGCCAGCTTCGGCCCGGCTGCCAGCGCGAAAACCAGCGAAAGCAGGCAGGCCGCCGTGCCCAGCAGCGATGCCAGAAAGCCGCGGTAAACGGCGAATATGACGCTGATGCCGATGATCAGCAGCAGAAGGATATCAATAATGTTCATAGCAGCGTCAGGGCAGGGACACAGCCCATACGTCGGTGCAGCATACCAGCAGAGCGGTGCCGTTGCTGGTGATGCCAAGATAATCGGTCACAGCGCCGTCCACGGGAAGACGCAGCGCTGAAAACCGCTGCTCACCGGTATCGGCGCGGTACAGGCTGTTGCTGGAAAATGCGTAGAGCCTGCGGCCGCGGATGGCGGCGCCCACGCAGGAATCGGGCAAGGAATAGCGGGTGTCGGTTTTGCCGTGCAGCAGGCGCAGTTCGGTAAAAGAGCCGTCGGTATCTGTCTGCAGCACAGGAGCCAGCAGCAGATAAGGGGAAGCGTTGGTGGCCGTGCTGCCGATCAGCTTCCAGCCGTATACCAGCATGGCGTCGCCCGTGCTTTCGGTGCCGCGGTAATCGTAGAGCCGGAGCTGCCGGGAGTTGAGCACGTTCAAATAGCTGCCGGAGTATACCACGGCGTAGGTGATGGGTTCGCCCAGCGATATATTGCCGGTGTTCATAGCGCCCACCCGATACACGTGCATGGTGGTTTCAGGAGCCGAGCCGTATACGTCCAGCGCCGTCGTCCACAGGTATTCGCCGTCTCCGAAGAATCCGCAGTCAAGCATCATCAGGTCGGTATAGTTGTTGGTTTCGCTGTCGACCTGGCCGCCGTTGAGGTCTTTGACGGTCAGCGTGGGGGATACGCCGTCGCCCATGACTACGGCCAGGTATTTGGTGCCCGCCCGGGCGAACTGGATAGGCTCGCTCAGCCGGTCGCTGTAGGTGGAGCGGCCGTTCCTGTCAAACAGCATGAGCTGATTGCCGGACCAGACCACCACCTGCTTTTCACCGGCGCTGAACTTGGCGTTTTCGCCCACATTGGCCTTCCAGAGCTCGGCGCCGCTGTCCGACAGGCAGAATAGCGTGCTGCTGTCGTAATACAGGATGCGGTCGTCAAAGGGCGTCACATCCTGGCTGACCACGCAGCGCAGCTTGGTGCCGCTGATGGTGCCGCGGTGCCCGCTGAGCGCGCCCAGCAGGGACGCGATGAGCACCACCAGCACCAGGATCGCCAGCACCAGCAGGTATCGGCTCAGCCTGCGCCGCTTGGCCGCTGTATCAAGAATCGGCATACATACCTCCGTTTACGCTGTCTATTATACTTGAATCGCCCTTCCGCGTCAAATAGAAGAATCAGGGTTCAAACAGCCGCAGCAGATCCTCCTCGGTGAGCCGGGCGGGCATGCTTTCTCCCGGGGTGATCAGCTTGTCAAACAGCGTGCGCTTGGCCTGGCTCATCCCCACCACCTGCTCCTCAATGGAGTCGTGCACGAGCAGGCGGATGACCTCCACCTTGCGGGTCTGTCCGATGCGGTGGGCGCGGTCGACGGCCTGCTCCTCCGCGGCGGGATTCCACCAGGGATCGTAATGGATCACCATATCGGCTCCGGTCAGATTGAGTCCGGTGCCTCCGGCCTTGAGCGACAGCAGGAAGACGCTGCCCTCGCCGGCGTTGAAGCTGTCGCACAGCCGGACGCGCTCGTCGGCGGGCGTATCGCCATCCAGATACAAACAGGGAATGCCTTCCTGGCGCAGCCGCGTTTCAATGAGCCGCAGCATGCGGGTGAACTGGCTGAATACCAGCGCCCGGCGGCCGTTTTGCAGGGCGGGCAGCAGGATATCCACCAGCATTTCCAGCTTGCCGGAGCCTCCGGCGTATTCGGGGATGCAGAGCACCGGATGGCAGCAGATCTGCCGGAGCTCGGTAATGGCGGAAAGCACCTCGGCCCGTCCCCGGGCGAGGCCGCGGGTGGAAAGCAGCTGCTTTACGCTGTCGCGGCGGCGCAGCAGCCCGGCCTGGTATACCTTGCGCTGCTCGGGGGTCATTTCGGCCATCATGGTCAATTCCAGCTTGTCGGGCAGCTCTGTGAGCACATCTTTTTTCAGCCTGCGCATCAGGAAGGGACGGATGCGGCGCATCAGCTCCTCGCTGTTTTCACCTTCGCCGTACCTCCGCATGAACGCGCCCGCCCGGGGCAGATAGCCCGGCAGGATGAAATCGAATATGCTCCACAGCTCGCCCGCGTGGTTCTCCATGGGCGTGCCCGTCAGCGCGATGCGCGTCTGCGCTTTGAGCTGCTTTACGGCGTGCGCGCCCACGCTGGCAGAGTTTTTGATCTGCTGCGCTTCGTCCAGGATGGCGAAGCGGAACTGAATATCGCTCAGAAGCCCCACGTCTCGGCGGATCAGGGGATAGCTGGTCAGCACCACGTCGGGGGCGTCGCCCTCGGTGAGCTGGCTGATCTGATCGGCCCGGGCTTGCTGGCTGCCGCTGAGCAGCGTCACGCTGAGCTCGGGAGCGAAGCGCTTGAACTCGCTGAGCCAGTTGTAGGTCAGCGACGTGGGCGATACGATCACCGAAGGCATGCGTTCCTTCTCGGTGCGGGCAAAATGCAGCAGGGCGGCGATGGTCTGCACCGTTTTGCCCAGCCCCATATCATCGGCCAGGATGCCGCCCATGCGCAGCGAGCGCAAAGCGCAAAGCCAGGCAAAGCCGCGCTGCTGGTAGGGACGCAGGCAATCGATGGGCGGTTCGGGCGCGGGCACGTCCATTTCGGCTGCCTGCCGCGCCTCCCTGTCCAGCCGCACGGGCAGATCGCATTGCCGGATCAGGGCGTCAAGGTAGGCGGCGCGGTACATGCCCAAATCCCTGGAATCGGTGTATTCCGCCGCTTCTGTCACCGCTTCCGCCAGGGGCTGCCAATCCTCGGCGTCCTCCAGGGTGACAAAGGTGCCGTCCTTGAATCGGAAATAAGCAGCCCGATCGCGCAGCGCCCGCATCAGGGGCAGCAGTTCGTCTATGTTTTCCTCGCCGTCGGTCATTTCCAGCTGCAGTTTGCCGCCCGCGCCGCGGAGAACGCCGGCAAATTGGGGCTTGCGGGGCGTGAACCGGCGGAATTCCTTGCTGAAAAACACCTCGGCGCGCTGCGCCAGTTCTCCGGCGCCTTCTGTGACAAAGCGGTATATATCTTCCGCGCCGCTCAGGTATACGCGGCCCTTGGAGACTCGAAAGCCGGCTCCGGCCAGCAGATCGGTGATCTCCTGCTCCTTCTGAGCGTCGCGCAGCAGCAGCTGGTGATCGTCGTATTCCACAGGCAGAAAGGGATCGATGACCCGGCTGCCGTATACGAAGTCGGTATGGGCGGTCACGTCCCTGCCTTCACGATCCAGATAGATGCGGGCATGGAAGGGCGCGCGGATCAATTGGCCCTCCAACTCGGGCGTGAAGCGCAGATCGCCCACCCGGGCCAGCCACAGCGTCAGCTCACTCATGACCTTTTGGGTCTGATCGGGATCAAACATAAACAGCGTACGCCCATCGGTGCGCTCCATGGCGCAGATCCGGGCAGCGGCCCGCTGCTGGCGCGATACATAGGTGACCACGCCATCCACCGCGGCATAGCTCCAGTCCTGGGTCAGCGGCCGTATTTCGGCGTCAAAGGCGGCCGTCACGCAAAGCCGGTGAATGCCTGAGCCCGGGCGGGCGCGGTCGCTCAGCGTGAAGCTCAGCGGCAGCGGATCCTCTGAAACGCCGGTTTGATCTATGGTCTCGTCCTCGGTCTGCAGATGGTAGCGCATGGAGCGCAGCGTGTCCCATACCTCCATGGCGATGGGAGCGGGCAGCGAAAGCAGCCGCGCTTCCTGTACGCCGATGCGCTTTTCCGCGCTTTCCAGCGAGGCGCAGTGCTGCTCAAGCAGGCTTACCAGCCGCGCGCCCGCCTTGTCAAACCGCATCCAGGAGGGAAAGTAGGTAAAGCCTTTGCCGAAGGACAGGGTATTCCCGTTTCGCATAGCGGCCAGAAAATCCGGAATAGAGCGGATCACATACAGCCTGTCCTGGCCGATGCGCAGGCCCAATTGCATATCGGTTCCGGTCATGCGTATATCGGGCTCCAGGCGCAGGATCACCGTTTCGGGCAAGGCGCCTTCCATGGCCGCCATCAGCGATCCGGCGCGCTCCCGGGCCCTGAGTTCCTGCATGGAGCGCAGCGCGCCCGATTCGGACGCGGCGATCAGCGCCGCGCCTATATGACGGCACAGCGGCGCTTTGTCGCAGGCGCATTTGCCGCGGCCGTCGGCGTACAGACGCACAAACTGCCGCAGCCCATCCACCGAATATACCAGGTAATCGCTTGTACGCTGGATCTCGCGCACGCCGCCCCGGCGGTACGCGGTGCGGGCGGCGTCAAATTCCTCAGAACCAAGCTTTTCGCGCAGCTTTGCCATGTTCATGCAGAAATAACCTCCAAAAAGCAATGCGAAAGAGACGCATCTTAATATAATACGACATAAACCCCGTTTTTCCTGCCATTTTTCAATCGTCAATATTTGCTATATCGGTTCATGCGCAAAAAAGCAAATCTATTTGCGCTAAATTGGCTGTAACCCTTGACGAATAGGGCAAAAAACGATACAATATAAACATGCGGAAGCATTAAATAAGGTATTTTGGGAGAGGAGGAACTTTATTTTTATGGACTTTTCAGGCCGCATCGTTTTATCGTTTATGGAGGAGGACAATATTCAACGGGCGTATTTCCGTGTTCGACCGCTGCTGACCGATGAAGGGGCGCTGTCCCAAGCCGATATCGACGCTCTGCCGGATGAGGGCTATCTCCGGGTGGTGCCCGATAAAAATGAACAGCATACCTTTAAGGAACGCATGCGTGAAATGGGCGAACTGTGCGTGATCGATCTTTATAATTTGCCCGTTGACGCCATCAAGATCCGCACAAACAAAAACTATGCGCCCCAGCGCGGGGAAAACAATCAGTTCATCGTCTATTCCGATGCCATTCAGGCGGTGCCGCAGAATCTTTTTTACGAGGTGATCAGCGCCGAGAACGGGGAAAAGGAGAAAATCAGCCGCGCGGCAACGCCTCAGTGCTATCTGCGCAGCGGCGGAAAGATCTTTGGCCCTGTGAGCCGCGCCACCGGCCTGGAGCAGGAGGGCGCCAGCCAGCTGCCGCCCGACAGCCAGGGCATTTTTGCCGTCACGTTGCCTGACGGCGCTGAAAAGCTGTTCTATTGGCCCCGCCGCGAGCACCCCGTGGAAAGGGCTCCCGAGGCGGCGATGGAGCCTGCGCCCGCTGCTGCCGAGCGGATCGCTCCGCAAAAGCTCAGCGGTATGCCGCTGTACCAGACGGTGGCGCGCCGCGTTTCCGCGCCTCAGCGCGCGCACAACGCCCTGGTGGATGCCGTGGGTCAGCAGCTTCGCGCGGGCCGGGTGGAAGCGCCCGGCGCCGTGATCGCCGCCGGTACCGCCATGCGCCCGGTGGAGAACCCCATGGACGCCTTCCGTCACAGTCTGGACACGCTGTGGGCCATGCCCGATATGCAGCGGCAGGCCGCGGCCCATTTCCTCAGCTTGACCGGCGTGCAGAACATCCTGAACCAGCAGCTGGCCAGCAGCGGATCGGACGCCGTTTCCCGGGCGATGAACAGCCAGATCCAGGATCTGGAAGCCGAGCGCTTGGCGCTGCTCATGCAGATCGAGAGCGCGCAGAAGAACATGGCCGCCCTTCGCCAGGAGGCGCTGGGACAGGCTGCCGCCGCCGAAAAGGAAACGCTGGAGCACGTGCGCCGGCAGATCGAAGAAGCCCGGGCCGATCTGGAGAAGGCTGAAGGCGAGCGCGCCCGGCTGCTGGAGGAGAGGGACGCCCTGCTGGCTGAAATGGAAAAGGCCGATCCCGATACGCTGCATATCAAGGCTGAAGTGGGCGGCTATGCCGATCTGGATACCCTTTGCGACCGGATACAGCAGTCGATGGCCGCCAAGGGGCTTCGCTGCGAAAAGAACGACGCGATCCATCTTTTAACGCTGCTTTGCGTATCGCCCGACAGGCTGGAGCTTTGCGGGCCCACAGCCGCTGACGCGCTGGAGGCTGCCAAGGCGCTGGCCGGCGCGCTGGGCGCTGCCGCGCCGGTGGCGGATGAAACCGTCGCGCTCC
This sequence comes from Clostridia bacterium, assembly GCA_017464225.1. The sequence goes on from JAFUDW010000167.1 coordinate 11,268, forward strand.
GCTTCCAGGAAGGCGGCGACAGCTTCCGGATGGTCATTGGCCACTATGACTACAGCGTTCGCAAGGGATGCGTCAAGCTGATCGCTGCAGCGCCTTCCATGGCCGGCGACGATGACGATATTTATCAGCTGGAGCCTTGGCCCGTGGTCCGGGTGGAGGCTGCCTCCGGTTGGAAGTTTACCGACGCTCCCACCTGCCCGCCTGTTAAAACGGAAGCGGTGCGCGACGCCGTTTCCAAGGACGCCGTTACGCCGCCGGATTCGGCGCTGGGGCTGCTGGAGGATATCGGCAAGGCGCTCGCGGCGGCGGACGCGCCGCTGTCCCGGCAGGTAAACCGGCGGATGTACGCCTATATTTCCCGGGCGGCAGCCCATATGAACGGCGGCATGGCGGACGCCATTGATTACGCGTTCTGCGCTTGGATCATTCCCCATATGCGCCGCCGGGGCATTAAGGCTGATATCCTGCATGCGCTGACCCAGGAATTGCCCAGGGCCACCGCTCTGTTTGGAAAGGACGTTGAATGACAGAAAACTATATCAGCAGTTTGCAGAACCAGCAGGTGAAGGCGTGGCGCGCTCTCAAGGAAACGAAGGGGCGCGCCGCGCAGCGCCTTTTTTTGGCTGAGGGCGATCATTTGACCGGGGAAGCGCTGTCCGACGGCGCGGCGCGAACGCTGCTGGTGGGGGAGAGCGCTCGGGAGAAATTTGCCCGCCATTTGACCGCCGCCCGGCAAAGGGATATCCCTGTATTTGTGCTTTCAGACCATGTGATGGAAGCGCTTTGCGACGCGAGGACGCCCCAGGGTGTGATTGCCGTCTGCGCTCTGCCCGATATTTCGGCGCGCGTGCCCGCGGAGAAACGCAGGCTGGCCGCGCTGGACGGCGTTCAGGATCCCGGCAACGTGGGCACGATCCTGCGCACGCTGGACGCCGCGGGCTTTGACGCGCTGCTCATTGACCGACGCACCGCCGACCCGTACGGCCCCAAAGCGCTGCGGGCGTCCATGGGCGCTGTGTTCCGCATTCCCGTCTACTGCGGAGATCTGCCGGATATGCTGAGCGAGCTCGGTGCCAGCCATGATCTTTATGCGGGAGCGCTGGACGGCGTTCAGGATCCCGGCAACGTGGGCACGATCCTGCGCACGCTGGACGCCGCGGGCTTTGACGCGCTGCTCATTGACCGACGCACCGCC
>JAFUDW010000168.1 GCA_017464225.1 Clostridia bacterium
CATCCGCAACTGGCGGGTCCAGGGGCTTCGAGCGCACGGAAAACCTTCCCGAGGGGCCCGCAGCGCTTGGAAAATGCCCCCGTGCGGGCATTTTCAGCGAGGGCGGGTTGGCAGACCCTGGACTGGTTTTCAGCGAGAAGCGGGCCGGAAGGCCCCGGACAGCCTCCCCACCCCAGCAGGGTTTTTAAGGGGCAGCGCCCCTTAACGTCTCCTCGTCATCTGCAAAGCTCTGCTTTTATTCAGTTTAGAATCATTGTTTGCTTTCCGCTTCGCGGACAATTTCACTCTTTCACTCATCCTCCGGCGGATCGTTCAGCGTGACCTTTACCTTTTCCACCCGCATGCCCCGGGCCTCCAGGACGCGCACGGCAAAGCGGTCAAAGGTGAAGCTGTCCCCCGCCCGGGGGAAGCGATCCAGCTGCTCGGTGACCCAACCGCCCACGGTATTGTATTCGGAATCGAACTCCGGCGGCTCATAATCGCAGATATCAAACAAATCATAAATATTGGCGTCGCCGTCCACGATGAAGGTATGCTCGTCGATCTGCACGATCTCATCCTCCACCGCATCGCGCTCATCGTAGATCTCGCCCACAATCTCCTCCATGATATCCTCCATGGTGAGCATGCCCAGGGTGCCACCGTACTCATCCACCACAATGGCGGCCTGGATATGACGGTCGCGGAACTCCTTGATAATGGAGGAGATCATGCGCGTTTTATGCACAAACAGCGGCGGCACCATCAGATCCTCCAGCGTCACGTTTTCACCCGCGGCGATGGCTTTGATCAGCTTTTTGGTGCTCAGGATGCCAATGATATTATCAATGGTATCCTTATAAACGGGGATGCGCGTATACTGCATCAGCTCGTCGCTGAGCTCAGGCACGCCATCCTCATAATCGATGGCCATCAGATCCACCCGGGGCGTGATGACCTCCATGGCCATGGTATCGGTGATCTCAATGGCCGAGCGGATCAGCTCGCCCTCCTCCTCGGTGAACACGCCTTCTTCCTCAATGTTGTCCACCAGCTCCACCAGTTCTTCTGTGGTCATATCGGGCGTTTCTTCCCGTGGCGTCCACAGATGCTCCATCCTGTGCACCAGCCACTCCACCACATCCACCACCGGCTTGAATACCGCCATGGTGACCTTCATGGGATAGGCAAACAGCCGGGCCAGCGTATCGGGAATGCTGGAGGCGGCGATTTTAGGCAGCGTTTCGCCAAACACCAGCAGCAGCGCCGTCATGACCACAGAGGCGATGGCCGCGCCGTTGGGCAGGCGCAGCGCCCGGGCAAACAGCATGGTAGCCGCGGATGAGGAAGCGATATTGGCCAAATTATTGCCCACCAGGATGGCGGACAGCGACCGCACATAATGATCGATGATATGCAGCTCCAGCTTTGCCACCTTGCTGCCTTCCTCCGCAGCCTTTTCCACCCGGAAGCGGTTGGCCTTGGCATAGGTGATCTCCGCAGAGGAGAAAAAAGCTGAAAGCACAATGAAGATCACGATCAGAATACAGAGAAGCGCAATGATCATTTGGCCGCGCCTCCCTTCTGAACGGGCCTGGGAAGGCCATCGTCCTCATCGTAGATCTCGCCCACGATTTCCTCCAGGATATCCTCCATGGTGAGCATGCCCAGGGTATGCCCTGCCTCATCCTGCACGATGGCCATATGCTGGCGGCGTCCGGACATGCCCTCAAACACGTCGCTGATCAGCATATCGGGCCGCACAAAATAGGGCCGGGTGATATACTCGCGCAGATCAAAGGGCTTATCCCCCATGAGCCGCCATAGGCAGCGTACCGACCGCGCCACGCCGATGATCCTGTCAGGCGTGCCATCATACACGGGAAAGCGCGAATATTTGTTTTCGATCAACCGTTTTTTCAGCGTTTCCCGGTCGATGTTCACCGGGATAGCCACCATGTTTTCCCGCCGGGTCATGACCTCGCCGGCCACGATATCGCCAAAGTCGATGGCTGATTTGATGATATCGGACTCCTCATGATCGATCACGCCCTCCTCCTCCGCGCCGGACACCAGGGAGGCAAACTCATCCTCCGTCACGCTGGGCTGGCTGGAAGCATGGCGGCTGAGCCGTTTTTTTGCAAATTCCCCCAAACCGGTCAGCACAACTGCGATCGGCTTGAGGACGATCATGAAAAACTGTATGGTCAGCGCCGACCACAGCATGAAGGAATCGCTGTTGGCGCGGGCAATGTTTTTGGGAATGGTCTCGCTGAAGAAAAACACCAGCAGCGTCATCACTACCGTAGCTACCAGCGATCCCGAATTGCCCATCCACTCCACGGCCATCACGGTGGCCTCGGCGGCGGCAATGATATGCAGGATGTTGATAGCGATCAGCAGCGTGACCACCGCGCGGTCAAACTGTTCCAATATCCACACAGTGCGCTGGGCGCGCTTGTTGCCCGCGTCAGCCAGCACCTGCATGCGGATGCGATTACAGAAGGACAGGGCCGTTTCCGCCCCGGAAAAGAACCCGCCCGCAACGATCAGAAAAATCAGCAGCAAACTTCGTGGGACCGCATCGTCCATAAAACGCATTCACTATCCTTTGGTCAATATGGTGCAAATAAAAGCACTGATTTATTATGCCATAAATATCGATGAATTGCAAGATGCAGATGGGATGCGCAGGCGTAAATATACCCGGAAACCGAATGTTTCCGGGCAATGATACGGCGTCAAGCCTCCACGATATGGTAATACATCCTGGATGTGATCCAATAGATCAGCGCGTATGCCGCACCAAACAGCAGCACGGTGATCAGCGTGCACAGGGCGAACAGGCCAATATTATCCAGGTTGAACAGCAGCAGCATGCGCCGGATCATGGGGAAGGCGAAAAGCAGGTGCAGCACCGCTCCGGCCAGGGGCAGGAAAAAGACAGTCAGGATCTGGCCGGAAATCGTTCCGCGAACCTCTGCCTGCGTCATGCCCACCTTTTGCATGATCTCGTAGCGGTTTTTATCCTCATAGCCCTCGCTGATCTGCTTATAGTAGATGATCATGGCCGTGGCCATCAGAAACAGCGCGCCTAAAAACAAACCGATAAAGAGCAGCCCGCCGTACAGATCATAAAAATCCTTGCTCGTCTCGGCCCGGCAGTCCACCCGCACGCGCAGGGAGCCGTGCAGGCCGCCATCCGCCGATTCCCGCATCACAAAGAGCGCGTCCTCCAGCGCTTTCTCCAGCGCGATCTTTTCATCATCCGCCAGTTCCGGCGCATCAAATCCCATTCGCCACATGGCATGCATATATTTGCCCAGCAGCGGATCGGACGCCATGAGCCGCTCAAGAGCAGCTTCCGGCAGGACGACGACCAATTCATCATGATATGCGCCATCGTCAAACACGGCAAACAGATCATCCCAATCCGTCGAATGATCCACGCAGCGGAAAACCGTATCGCCCAGCGCAATGCTTTTCACTCCGTTGCCCCGCAGCGGAACGCAGAGGGCTTCGCCATCGGCCAGGGATAGGGGCAGGTCAAGCTCCTCCAAACGCAGGAATGTGAGATAAGCTGAACGCTGATCCACAGCGATCACATCTTCGCAGGGCTGAAAGCCGTCCCCCTCCCGCAGGGCTGAAAGCTGCCAGTAATGATAAGCCGTCACATGCTCCGGGAGGATCCCAGCGTCCGCCAGCGCGTCCAATACGCGCCGCTCGATCTGGCGGGGCGCGAGCGCGTCCGGATCATTTTCGTCATAGACATCTGAAATCAGCTGAAAATCGTATGGATAGCGGCGCGTCAGCAAATCCTCAACGCCCAGGTTCATGCATACGGTGGTGGAAAGCATCACCAACACCATGGTGGAAAGGATGCAAATGCTGGCCAGTCCCGCGCCGTTTCGCCGCATGCGGTAAGTCATTCCGGAAATTGCTATGAAATGCCGCAGTTTGTAGTAATAAGCTTTGTTGGCCTTCAGGAAGCGAAGCGCGGCGATACTGCCCGCGATAAACAGGCAATAGGTACCCAGGATCACCAGCAGAACGGCCTCAAAGAAGAATGTAACGGCATTGACCGGATCCACCGTGCGCACCGCGATCACATAGCCCGCGCCCAGGGCAAGCGCGCCCAGGACGGCCAAGGGCCAATTGGTCCTGGGTTCCTTTTCGCCCTGGCTGCCGCCATGCAGCAGCTCGATGGGGTTGAGCAGGCTCACCCGAAACAGGCTCAGTACCAGATTGATGAAGCTGATGGCCGCAAAGACCCCTGCCGTGAGCAAAACAGCGGCAAGGCTTATTTCAAAGCCGAAGGGCACGTCAAACCGCAGGATGGCGCACAGCATCAGCAGCACCAGCTTGCTCAGCAGGATCCCCGCCGCCAGACCCAGCGCGATCCCCAGGCCATTGACACACAGGCTTTCCCACAGCATTACCCGAGCGATATTGCGTTTTTGCATGCCCAGCACGCTGTATAAACCCAGCTCGCGCTTGCGCTGCTTCATGAGCAGGCTGTTGCTGTACAGCAGGAAAATAAAGGAAAAGACGCCCACCACAATGATGCCCAGGCTGAGCGTTATATCCAGCATATACCGCGTTCCCGCGCCGCCCACTGCCTGCAGCCCCTTGCTGAACTTAATATAATTCAGGTTATAGAACATCGAGCTGCAAACCGAAACGGTAAGCAGGTAAGGCGCGTAAAACCGCCGGTTCAGCCTGAGGTTCCCCGCGGCCAGCCGTGGATAGAACAGCTTACGCATGGCTTTCCACCCCCGCGGTCAGCATGGTCAGGGCATCGGTGATCCGCTGATACATTTCTTCATTGGTTTGATTGCCCCGGAACACCTGATGATAGATTCGCCCATCCTTGATGAACAGCACCCGGCCGGCATGGCTGGCCGCCGCCACCGAATGGGTAACCATCAGGATGGTCTGGCCGTACAGGTTGATATCCTCCATGAGCCTGAGCACGTCGGCGGTGGCTTTGGAATCCAGCGCGCCTGTGGGCTCGTCGGCCAGGATGATCTCAGGCTCGGTAATCAGCGCCCGTGCGATGGCGCAGCGCTGTTTCTGACCGCCGGATACCTCATAAGGATATTTATCCAGTATATCCGATATGCCCAGCCTGCCGGCCAGAGGCGTCAGGCGTTTTTCCATATCGGCGTACTTTTTGCCTTCCAGCACCAGAGGAAGAAAGATATTGTCCCGCAGCGAAAAGGTATCCAGCAGGTTGAAGTCCTGAAACACGAAGCCCAAATGATCGCGCCGGAAGGCCGCTAAATTGCTTTCACGCTGCTCAAATACGCTTTCCCCCGACAGCAGCACCCGTCCGGCGCTGGGCCTGTCCAGCGTGGCGATGATATTGAGCAATGTGGTTTTTCCCGAACCGCTCTCGCCCATCACGGCGGCAAACTCGCCCCGCTCCAGGGAAAAGCTGATATCCGTCAGCGCGTGAACGGGATGCATGCCCAGTCTGCCCGCATAGGTCTTCTTTACATTGCTGACTTCCAGCATCGGCACTCAAATCACTCTCCTTTACGCGCTGATTATAGCAGGCGGGGAAAACGCCATGCCATCGATTCGGCTTACATTTTCCCCGCCCAATCTTACATTTTTGTAAGGTCAGTCCACCGCCAGCTTCGGCCTGGCAAAGCAGATCGACACCCGCGTCCCCTTTCCCGCTTCCGATTCAATCTTCAGACCGTGCCCCAGCATCCGTGCTGCGCGGCGGCACAGATACAAGCCCATTCCGGTGGCCCTGCCGTCAATCCGTCCGTTCATGCCGGTATACCCGCGCTCGAACACCCGGGGCAGATCCTCCGCCGCGATGCCAATGCCGGTATCGGCCACCGTCAGCGTATCCTCCTTCCAAGCGATGGTGATGCCGCCGATTTCGGTATACTTGATGGCGTTGACAAGCACCTGCTCCAGGATAAACGCCAGCCATTTTTCATCGGTCACCGCCCGCGCGCCGGAAGGTTCATAGCGCAGATACAAACGCTTGCGGATGAACATGCGGGCATGCTTGCGCACCGATTTTTTGATGACAGCGTCCAGGTCGCATTCCTGCGGCATAAGATCGCCGCCGTTCAGCCGCTGCACGGTGAGCGCCATTTCCACATAATCCTCGATGCGCTGCAGCTCGATCATCTCCTCCTGCCGCTCCTCCCCCAGCTGCAGCCGAAGGGCGGCAATGGGCGTTTTGATCTGGTGCGCCCAAAGCGTATAATCGTCCCGCATCTCGCGAAGAGCGCTTTCGTACTCCTCCCGCCGCCGTGTAAGATCGGCCCGCAGAGCCATGACCAGCCGCCGGTACTCTTCTTCCGTATCGCTCTCGGCCTCAGGCAGTGGCAATTCAGCCATTTGGGGGTTTTGCGCCGCCACCCTGATCATACCCAGGCGTTTCCGGTGGCGATAGCGGTATACCGCC
>JAFUDW010000169.1 GCA_017464225.1 Clostridia bacterium
ATAACATAACCCAGTCTGAGGTCGGCACGCGCAGCGGGCCGAGGATTGCGCAGCAATCCCGAAAAAGGCAAGGGACGGCAGATGGAGCTTGCTCCAATCTGTCGACTCTCGCCTTTTTCTTTGCCTCAGACGGCCTCTTCGCGCCAACCCAAAAGCTAAATTGGCGAAAATCGTTTGTTAGTGAATTCAACTTTGTTCGCCAGGATGGAGTCCAGAGGCCCAAGCGGGCCTTTGGCGCGGGATTATAAGGGCCGCGGAGGCCCTTATCGTTCCCCATACAAATTTTTGTCTATAAGAATTTAATTAGAGATCAGTATTAAAGGGCTCGAAGCGCTCGGAAAGGCTGCCAGTGGCAGTCTTTCAGCATAGAGCGGGCCGGGAGGCCCCGGATCGCGGAGGCCTCCAACATACCCCTTCTAAACACATTGCACCATTCCAACCAAGGACAAGTATCAACCTTTTACTCGTTATTTCCGCCCAGGTTCAACACCGGCACGGTCTGGCTGCCTTCGCCCGCCATATAGGTGGGCAGCTGGCCGTCCCACTGGGAGATTTCGGTATACTTGATCAGGCTGTCGGTCAGGGAATCGGCGATCTGCTTGTTGGCCTCGGACTTGGCTTCCGCCTCGGCGCGGATGGCGTAGGCCGCGGCGTCGGCGTTGATCTTCTGCACATTGGCCTCAGCCTCCGCGGCGATCTTCTTGCGGTTGGCGGCCTGCTGGGCCTCCATGGTCTGCTGCTCCTGCTCGATCTCAGCCTTGAGCTTGCCCTGCTGCGCTACCTGCTTGGCTTCCACAGCGTCGGTGAAGGCATCGGTGAAATCAATGTTTTCAATGGAGACGCTGATGATATTGATGCCGTAGCGGCTCATCTCATTGGACAGCACCTCCCGGGTCTGCACCGAAAGCTGGTCACGGGAGGAAATCAGCTCCTCGGCGGTATACTTGCTGAACACAGCTTTCATGTTTTCCAGCAGGCGGGGCGATACCAGGGTGTTAAAGTAATTGGTGCCCACGTCCTTGAACAGGTTCATGGCGGTGGTCTTATTGATGTTATAGTTGATGGAGCCCGTCACATCCACTTGCTGGATATCGCTGGAAAACGCCTCGGTGGAAAAGCTGTTCTTCTGCTCGCGGTTATCCATCAGCGTTACCTTCTGGAAGGGGGATTTAAAATGGAAACCCGCGTCCAGCGTATAATCGGCCACCTTGCCGAAGGTGGTCAGTATGCCGGTGTAGCCCGTGGGCACGATGGACGTGCAGCAGGAATAGATCACCAGCGCCAGGATCACCGCCAGTGCCAGCAGCGAAACGCCGCGGATCAGCTTTTTATTGGCCGGCGTGCGGGCGGGGCGTGCATTCTGATACGGAGCGTTGTTCATGTGTGCATCCTCCTTTGCGCCTTGAAGGCGCGTTCTCTTGATCACGGGTACACTATACCATGAAGACGGGCATTGCGCAACAGATGGTTGCTCCAACACCGCGCCCCGGCCGCTCAACTGTCATTTTTCCCGCCGGTATGCGCGGGTTTTCACTTTCTTTGTCGAATCCGCTGTGCTTCTGTCTATTTCCACAAATGGCGATGAAAGTATGTTATAATCGCCCCATCCAAGGGATCAGACGGCAAAGGACGGCCTTCGCCAAAGCCCGCGCCGCCGGGAAACAAAAGGAGGAGCATATGGACAAGATCCAGATACTGATCACCGATGATAATGATGAAATACGCACCTCGCTGCGCGCCTTTCTGGAAAGCCAGGAGGATATGGCCGTGATCGGCGAGGCCGCCAACGGCAATGAAGCGCTGCGGCTGATGAGTGAAAAACGGGCGGACGTGCTCTTATTGGATATGATCATGCCGCAGCTGGACGGCTTTGGCGTGTTGGAGCAGATGCAGCTGCTTGCCGCCGAAAACCGTCCCCGGGTGATCGCGCTGACCGCCTTGAGCCGGGAGGATTTTATTCACCGGGCGCTGCGGCTGGGCGTGGATTATTATATGGTAAAGCCTGCCGATCTGCAGGCCATTGCCGCGCGGATACGCGACGCTGCCCGCCAGCAGGATATCGTCAGCGCCGATCCGCTGCCGTTCCCCGTGGCCGCCCGATCGGTGGACGACAGGCTGAGCAATATCTTTCTGAGCCTGGGGATCCCGGCGCACATCAAAGGATACCAATTTCTCCGGGAAGCCGTAAAGCTTGTGCTGGAAAACCCGGACAGCATCAACCGCATCACCAAGGAGCTGTACCCCACCATCGCCCGGCGCTTCGGCACCAGCGCAAGCAAGGTGGAACGGGCCATCCGCCACGCCATTGAGGTGGGCTGGAGCAGAGGCCGGGTGGAAAGCCTGAACCGCGCCTTCGGCTGTCGGGTCGCCACCCCGGAGGACAAACCCACCAATGGCGAATTCATTGCCCTGATCGCGGATAAGCTGTCGCTGGAGGAGCAGCAGCGAAGCGCGCTGTGAGCACCAAAACCAAATCAAAAGTGCACACTCAAAAATAGAAATTTGACGGGCAGGGAACGTTAAGGGGCGCTGCCCCTTAACGTTCCCTGCCAGGGTGGGGAGCCCCACCCTGGACCCGGCTGCGGCGGATGTTACTTGGCGTCATAAACGGGCAACTTCCCGCAGCTAATTGGAAATGGCTTGGCGCAAAGAGCGCTCCGGAAATACGCGATCAACAAAAATAACCCAGACTCGAGCAAGCTCGGTCTGCGATTTTTGTATGATCGCTATGACGCTGACGCGCCATTGACGTCGGCAGGCCGCCGTCATTTCCGGTGCGAAGTAACGCGTTGAAAAC
>JAFUDW010000170.1 GCA_017464225.1 Clostridia bacterium
AAAATAAGCTTGCTTGTTTTTCGTTCATTCCTACGGCTTTTCGCTGTGCGCTTAGCGCACAGAATACACGGCTTTGCCGTGCTGCCTGGAATCTGTGACTGATGTCTTTGCTTCTATTTGCGTTAGTTGCTTTTACGGCGATAAACGCAGCCTCTTTTGGTCCTTTTCTGGGCTCCAGAAAAGGACGCCTTCGTTCGCTCCTCTTCCCCGTCAAATTCCTGTTTTCAGGCGTATGCCTTTCATCAGGGTTCAGTATGATTTTGCTTTTAGCGGCCTGCGGATCGCTTTTTGGTTTACGGATCCTCCGTTTGGCCGCCAAGCTCCCTGCGAAGCGCCTGCAGGGAGAGTCCCTGGCGCTCGGCAATGGCCGCCAGATCGTCATACTCGGCTTTGCTGCGCTGAACGCCCATGCCCGATGCGGTCTTCACACGTATTGCGCCGTAAACGGTTTCCACGGTTTTTGTGCTGCGTTCCAGCACATAGCGGCTCATATCCTGGCGGCGGACGCCCAGAGTAGCGGTATGCTTCATCATCGCCTGCGCCAGGCGGTCGGCGTCCTCCGGAAGGCAGATCACCGAAAGCAGCACGCCGGGACGGGATTTTTTCATGCCGATGGGCTGGTTATATACGTCCTTGGCTCCCGCCTTGAACAGCTGTTCCATGGCAAAACCGATGTCTTCGCCCGTCATATCGTCCAGGTTGCATTCCAGCCGGGTGATCTGCTCCCGCTCGCCCTGGCTTTCGCCCAGGAAGGCCCGCAGACAGTTGGCTTGTTCAAAATCCTTTTTGCCCATGCCGCAGCCGATGGCCTGCGCTGCCATTACGGGGCGGTCGCCAAAGCGATGAACAAAGTGCTTCAACAGCGCCGCTCCGGTGGGCGTGCATAACTCGCCCTGCACCGCGCCGCCATAGGTGGGGACGCCCCGGAGAAGGAGCGCGGTGGCCGGCGCCGGGACAGGCAGAATGCCGTGCATACAATGAACATGTCCGCTGCCCACATGAACGGGGGAAGCGATGATTGCGTCCGCGTTGATCTGCTCCATCAGCAGGCATACGCCCACCACGTCAGCCACGGCGTCCATCGTGCCCACCTCGTGAAAATGGATATCAGCTACCGGATGCCCATGCACCTGGCTTTCGGCATCGGCGATCAGCGCGTATACCGCTTTCGCGTCGGCGCGGACCCGATCGGAGAGGGAAAGGCTGTCGATCAGCGCGTTGATATCCGCGGGCGAAGCATGGTGATGTTCATGGTGATGCTCATGGTCGTGATCATGGGAATGTTCGTGTTCATGGTGATGATCGTGATCATGGTCATGATGGTGCTCATGATCATGCCCGTGGTCATGATGATGCGCGTGAACGTCCTGGGATTCCTCTTCCTGTCCGTCCACCGTTACCTTCATATGGGTGCCCGTGATGCCGCATTTGACGGATTTTTCAGCCTCTACCCGCACGCCCGGAAGACCCAGCGCGTTCATTTGATCGATGAAGGACTGCTTGTCGGGGATCAGCTCCAGCAGCGCGGCCATCAGCATATCGCCCGCCGCGCCCATACCGCATTCCAGATACAGAGTTTTCATATGTACACCTCTTATTGATGGGATTGGTTGAGGAAAAGGCCCGCCCGTTCCATGGCGAAGACCAGGATGGGGATCAGGACAAGCTGCAAAATAATGCCCGGAATGGCGTTGGTGATCGCGCCAGACAGGAACAGCGCCCAGGTGAAGCTGCTGCCGGACAGACCGGCCAGGATCACCCGCACAGCGCCCCATACCAAGCGGCCCGCCACCATGGAGACCACCAGCGCGATATAGATGGCAGCCTTGCCGCGGGGCAGACGGCGGTACAGCCAACCGGCCATGCATCCATATGTCGCCAGCTCAAAGGCCATAGCCACCGCGCCGGGAAACATGGGCGGCATGCCAAACAGCACCGAGCGCAGCAACGGCGCGATGAAGCCCACGGCCAGGCCCCAGGGCCAGCCGCATACAAAGCCGCACAGCAGTACGGGGATATGCATGGGGCACAGCATGGCCCCGATTTCGGGAATCTGCCCGGTAACGAAGGGCAGCACCTGGGCGATGGCCAGGAAAAGCGCCGCGTAGGTCAGGCGGCGTACCTGCAGCGCGCTCATGCGCCGCGTTTGATTGGAATCACTCATTTCGTTCCTCCTTGCTTGTATAGAACCAGATGCCATCAGGAATAGAGCCTGTAGCTTCCTCGGCCAGCTGCTGCAGCGCTTGTTCGGCATCCACGTCGGAAAAGAGCGTGGGCGCAGACGCCTGCGCGATCGCCAGCATGGCTGCTGTTTGCAGGTAGGACGCGCTCAAGAGTTCCTGGGACAGCACGATCACGCGGCGATTCTTCACCGCGTCGATCCCTGTCCAGTCTGGCCGGGAAAGCAGCGCTTGATATACCGACTTTGCGGCGCGGGAAGAATTTACGCTGCTGCCAAGCACGTCCTCATTGACGATTTTTACAATCACCTGAGGGTTTTTTCGGATTATCCAGCCATCGTCCACCAGCAGGTTTTCGGGCAGCAGACGGGCTGAAACGTCATAGAGTCCAGCGTCTGTCAGCAGAACATGTTCACGAGAAGAGCGATGGATGGTTAGGTGATCCTGCGCCGTTTCCCAGTATACGTTGGCTCGCTGGCACTCAAACAGCGATCCCATTCGCTCTTGCAGCAGTACGGTATAATAGGTCAGGGCCGAATCAGCAGCTTCGGCGTCTTCGGAAACGCCCATCTGCTCCGCTTCCTGGGCGGCAATTTTCTGAGTGGCGGGCTCGGCTGCGAGGTCGTTGAGCAAGGCTGCGCTTTTCTCGGCATCATCCGCGATATGGGGCGTGCCGTTCCCTTCGCCCTCGGCGTGCAGAAAACGATTTGTGCCCTCGATCACTTCGGCGGGAGCGTTTTCATCATATTCTTTCCGGGCAGCCTCTGGATTCTCCCTTGCCTGGCTGCCGGGCTCGCCGCCTTCCAACGCGTCTGCGTCCATGATTTGCGGCTGGGAAAAAATGTCTCCGGGCAGCTCGCCCTGTATTTCCGCCGCAGCGGTACCGGAGGCGGACGCGATTTTATCCTTTCCCCGATCGCTGACCGTGGTTCTTGTGCGGCAGCCGGAAAGAAGAAATACCGTGCAGAGCGATAGCAGCAGGAGCGGCGCGTGTTTTGTTATGTGTTTTCGATCCATAAGCATTCCACGTATTTTAATTGGAATCGCTGCCGTCTGTTCGCCCTTTTCAGCATGGCAGCTTCGGTTTCGTTCAGCAGCTCCAGCGCCTGCCTGCGATGATCTTCGTTCAGCAGGTGGTCGCTGTAGGCGGCTTCCTCAAACAGCGCCGCGCAGGCATCAAATCGCGCAATGTAGTCCGGCGGCAGCGTACCGGACAGATAATGAGTCCAATCGCGGTAAGGCAGATTGCCTGCGCCATGGCCCATGACCTCCAGCCAGGAAGCAATCTGCCGAAAAATAACGCATATTGCCGCGCTGACATTCCCGGATTGAAAAGCGCTTCGGGCTTTTAGCGCTTTCCTGCGCCTGGCATTCAGCCAGACAAAAGGCGAAAAAGGAAGAACGACGACCAGTACGGTCAGGAACAACAGCGAAACCACTTTGATCAGGCTGAACCAGCGCGGCTTGGAGATCAACTGTTCTTCCTCTGTTTCCAGCCTGTACTCTTTTTCGGCCAGGGCTTCGCCGTCGCCTGCCGTGAGCGTCTGCGTATGGGCGCGGCGAACCTCGGTTTCTCCCGGAGGAAGCTCTGCGGATGCGCCTGTGATCTGCCGCGCCATCTGGCTCAGGCTGTCCCTCACCCGTTCGGAAGCGGCTTCGGTCGCCGCATCTATGCCGGGATACAGCAGAAGTACGGACAGGCTCACCAGCAGGATCAGGATCGCCGCGGCCAGCGCTTGACGGCGGGATACGCGAAAGATCCAAAATGCAAAGAAGGCGAACAGCGCCGCGTTGCCCCATCCGGGAAGAGGCAGGCCAAAGTATGTCTGGAAGGCGACGATGCACGCCATGCACCCAAGGGACAGCCAGCGGTTCCGGGACAGGAAAAGGAGACCGATCAGCGCTGCGAGCGTCAAAATCAGCGTCAGCACCGCCGGAACGATACTTTGCCCTACTGGAACCGAAAAACGTTCGTAAGCGTAGGCGTTCACTTGCTCGCTGGCTTCAAACAGAAGGTTGCAAAGCGCCTGAACGCTGAGACGCACGGAGGGGATCAGCAGGAAGAACGGCGCCGACAGCAGCGCGGCTAAACAGAAAAAAAGCGTTTTACTGCGGCCGCTTTCTTTTTGCACTGGGGAAAAGGGATGAAGCTCCGCGTCGCTGTCGGCTTCCTCCTGCCGGATCAGCAGGATGCCGCGCTTGGCGGAGAGCTTCCAATGAATCCTGTTGACGGGATCGCCAGGCAGATAGGGCTGCACGTTTCCGGGCACTCCTTCCTCGGACGGGGAAAAAGCCTGACGGTACAGCGGTCGCGGAGGCCGATCCATTCCTGACGCTGACGAAGGAAGAAAGTGAAAAACCAGGGGGAGAAGCAGGGACGATGTCAGCGCGATACGGGTGCCGGTGTTGTTTTCAAAGAAATACAGGATGCCCGCGAGCAATATCCAGAGGCAGTATACGATGCGCCGTCCGTTCATCTTTTCAGCAGTCCCGCCAGGCTGATACGGCGGTCGGGGTTCTCCACTGTTTTCAGCAGTTCATCCAGTACGGTCTCCGTTGTTTTGTCGCCTGCCTGCGCTCGCAGCAGCACCCGGTGAGAGCATACGTCTTTGAAAACGGCTTGCACATCTGTTCCGGTCACATAATCCCGGCCTTCCAGCCAGGCGTGGGCTTTTGCCATTCTGTCCAGAAACAGCGCGCCTCGCGGACTGATGCCTACCTCAATCTCTTCGCGGCAGCGGGAGGCCATGACCAGCCGCGTGATATAGTCCAGAACGGCGTCTTTTGACGTTACGGCCCGTACTGCCTGCTGCATATCAACCACCTGCTCCTTGGTCAGAACGCGCTGCACCTGATCCATGGGTTCTTGCCCCTGCCTGTTTCGCAGCATGGTCATCTGCGCTTCATAATCAGGGTAGCCGAGGGAGAGGCGCACCAGGAAACGATCCATTTGGGCATAAGGAAGCAGCTGTGTGCCTGCGGCGCCTACGCTGTTCTGCGTAGCGATGACCAGAAAAGGCGTTTCCAGCGGATAGGTACTTCCATCCACGGTGACTTGCCTTTCTTCCATGGCTTCCAGTAGGGCGGACTGCGTTTTACTGGAGGCGCGGTTGATTTCATCTCCCAGCAGCAAATTGATGCCGGACAGCGCGCCCGGACGGTAGGAAAAGCTGTCTGCAGACTGGCTGAACACGGAGAAGCCCACAAGGTCTGAGGGCATAACGTCAGGCGTGAACTGTACTCGGCGGCATGCAAGCCCCGTCGCGCGGCTCAGCGCCACCGTCAGAGCTGTTTTTCCCACGCCCGGAACGTCGTCCAGCAGCACGTGGCCGTTGGCCAGCAAAGCCAGCAGGATACGCTGGATGGCTTGGCGCTTTCCGACGATCACTTTTTCTATTTCAGCCGTAACCTTTTCTAACTCATGGCGCATGTTTGCCTCCTGCCGATAAAGAGAAAAGCAAGGCGCATCACAGCGCCCTGCTGTTTTGGGATTCCAATCCTTACTGAACGGTGATCCGGCCCTGCGGCTGAGCGTAATCGGCGCCGATCACATTGTGAAGCGACTCGGCGATATACATCCATATCACGTCGCGCACAGCGGCGGTGGTGACGGTGCTTTTATCGTTTTCTTCGGCAGCCGCTTTGAATATATAGGAAGAATCCATGCCGTTATAATTGGCGTTGCTTGTGATGACGGCATACAGCGCCTCGGGATCAAAAGGCTGGCCGTTTACATCGGAAATAGTGACTCGGCCCAGAGAATTGGCTTTGAACCAATGCTCGCCGTATGCGTCGCCTTTATCGTAGTTTAGGGCGGTGTTTATCGTGTAATTCAGACCGGATACCTGCATGAAGGAAGCGCATGCGGCAGCGCTTGTTTCATTATAAGGCAGTGCCTGGGAAGCGGATTCCAGGGCTTCCAGCAGCTGAGCGCCGGTCATGTAAACGATGGCAACCTTGTTGGGATAAGGCAGCACTTCGGCCAACTGCTCCGCGCCGAACTTGCCCTCCTGAACGTCTGCGCGCAGATTGCCGCCGTTCCACAGAGCTACGATGTGATCCGCGTCGACGTCTACCTTGACGTTTCCGGCAGTAACGTCGTCTTCTTCAAAATACACGTCGATCGTATTGGAAACGGCAAACCAGCGCAGCGCGTCCGTCCAAAGATCCCCCAGATTGGTTTCACCCATCCGGGCGGCGTTTTCGGCGCCTGAAAGAAGGTATTCCGTATAAGCTTCCAGCGTGTCGTCCAATTCGATCACGTTGCCGTGGGCATCGGTAAAGGTAACGGCGAACGCCGTCGCGGCCAGGGTGAAACACAGACAGAGCGCCAGCGTCAGGGATAACAGCTTTTTCATTTTTGACCTCCTGCAATTTGTTTTGTTCCGAAAAAAGAAAGACGCCGCCAGCCATCTGCGGATGGCTTTCGGCACCTTCATGATACCGGTTTTCCCGGGAGTCTGTTAAAAGTACGGCTTGCTTCTGCAAGCCCATTGGACGGCGTATACCGCTGAAAAGCATGTTACCATGGGGGAGAGCGGCTTGTCAATGGCTTTTTGCGCCGGAGGCGGTCACTCCTTAAAATAACTTCCGCGCAGCAGCATGTAAATGACCCCTTCCAGCGCTTCGGGGGAGGCCGTTTCACCGGTGCGGATGTAGGTTTCGGCAATGCTGGTGATGCCCGCGGCCAGATAGTCGATCAGATAGGGCTGCAGCGCTTGGCAGCATTGCCCGGCGGGCGACAGGCACAGGGAAAAATCCTCCCGCAGCACGCTGCGCAAAAGCGGCATCAGATCATGGCGGGAGAGCACCTCCAGGATGCTCGCGTGGCCGATGATGTATTGGCTGAAGCCGCCGCAGATTTGCTGGAAGGAGCGGCGGCAGGCGTCCTGCTGCTCCGCGCCCGAATAGCAGCAATCGTTCCGCAGGGCAAAGGTGATCACGTTTTCCTTGGATTGAAACAGGCTGTAAAATGTTTGCCTGGATACCTCCGCCCGCTTGCAGATGGAACTGACCGATATGCTGCCGTATGGCTGCTCGCCCAGCAGCTGGAGCAGCGCGTCGGCGATCTGCCGCTGGGAGGTCAGGGCCGTTTTGTTATTGCCGCAATACATCGACGCCGTTTCCTTTTGAAAAAAATTTTCACAAAACCTTGACAACTGTCAAAGTGATGCTATAATCATTATATCACAACCTTGACATTTGTCAAGCTGTGAATCTCTTTCGATCAGGAGGAAACACCGTGGCTGTATTACCTTTGTATAACGCGTTGGTATTGCCAGATGCCAATGTATATTTAAAAAACGAGCGATTTGAAAAAATGACCGGGCGCGCGCCCAAAGCGGAGGAGCGGGTAACGCTGCTGATCCTGCGGGACGATTTGGAGCGGGAGCAGCTGACGCAGGACAGCTTCTATCCCATCGGCGTTTCGGGAACTGTATCCGAGGTGCATGACGAGGGCTGGTTCGTTGTGCGCGCCCGTGGCCGGGTGAACCTGGATGAAATCGCCTTCGCCCCCGACGGGCGCATCGAGGCCTATACCTCCCGCAGGGAGGACGGCGACGTCCTTTCGCCCCAGGAGGACGCGCGGAAGACGGCGGCCGCCAAAAGCGCGCTGATGGAGTTTTCCCGGGGCACCCAGTGGGAAGCTGCGTCAAAGCCCTGGCTGGATCAGTTTGATACGCTGAGCGACGTGGCGGCGGCCTGCGCGCCCTGGATGGACGCGACCCATGAGGAAAAGTATGCCATCCTGCGGGAGGACAGCGCCGTAAAGCGCGCCGAAATGCTGGAAAAGCTGATATATGAAACGCTGGAAATGGGCAAACTGAGCCAGGAGGGCTCCTCGGCCCGGCAGGAGGACTACCAGAAGATGGTGCGCGAGTCCGCCATCAAAAAGCAGATGGAGTACCTGCAAAAAGAGCTGGACGAAATGCATCCGGAAAACGTCAGCGATATCCGGCGGCTGGAGCTCAAGATCCAGGAATCCGGCATGAACGATACAGCCCGCAGGGAGGCTGATAAGCTGCTGAACCGTTTGAAGCAGGAAGGCGCGAACGGCGCGGAAACGGGCATGCTGTATAACTACCTGGATTTTCTTACCAGCCTGTCCTGGAAAAAGGAGCCTGCCCGGGAAATCGATCTGGACGAGGCGGAACGGGTGCTGGAGGAGGATCATTTCGGCCTGAAAAAGGTAAAGGACCGCATCCTGCAGCAGATTGCCGTGATGAACCTGAAAAAGCGGCAGTCCGGTTCCATCCTGCTGTTTGTAGGCGCGCCGGGCACCGGCAAAACCAGCATTGGCCAGAGCATCGCAAAGGCGCTGCAGCGTCAGTACGTGCGGGTCAGCCTGGGCGGCGTGCGGGACGAGGCCGATATCCGCGGCCATCGCCGCACCTATATCGGCGCCATGCCGGGACGCATCATGGACGCCGTCCAGAAGAGCGGCGTTTCCAATCCCGTGATGGTGCTGGACGAGGTGGACAAGCTTTCGATGTCTTATAACGGCGATCCGGCCAGCGCTTTGCTGGAGGTGCTGGATCCTGAGCAGAACAGCACCTTCACCGATCATTATATGAACGTGCCCTACGATCTTTCGGACGTGCTTTTCATTTGTACGGCCAACACTGCGGATACCATTCCCGAGCCTCTGCTCAACCGTATGGAGGTCATCCAATTCCAGGGCTACACACCCATTGAAAAGCGCCAAATCGCCTTGCGCCATCTGCTGCCCAAGGCCATGGAAGCGGTGGGCGTCACCCAGGAGCAGCTGTCCGTTTCGGAGGAGGCTGTGCAGACGATCATTGCCGATTATACCCGGGAGGGCGGCGTGCGCGGACTGAAAAAGCGCATGGATACGCTGTGCCGCTCGGCTGCCGTGCGCATCGTGCGCGGACAGAGTGAAACGCTGCGCGTAACGCCCGATAACCTGCGGGAATATCTGGATATGCGGCCCATGCGCCATCGCAGCGTGCGGGAAAACGGCGTGCCCGGCATCGTCACCGGGCTGGCCTGGACGGCAGCGGGCGGCGATATCCTCTATATCGAAACCATGCTGACACGCGGCAGCGGACAGATCGTGATCACCGGGCAATTGGGCGATGTAATGAAGGAATCGGCGCGTTTGGCCATCAGCTTGGTCAAGCACCGTTTCCCCGAGCGGGCCGCGGCCTTTGCCGATCATGACCTGCATATCCACGTGCCCGACGGCGCAACGCCCAAGGACGGGCCTTCGGCCGGAATTACATTGACTTGCGCCATCGCATCGCTTATAATGGGAAAGCCGGTGGATCCCGCCATCGCCATGACCGGGGAGATTTCGCTGCGGGGGGAGGTAACGCCCATCGGCGGGCTGCCTGAAAAGCTGATGGCCGCTCAGCGCGCCGGCGTCAGGCAGGTGCTGATCCCGGTAGACAATGAGGATGACCTGCAGGATGTGGCCAAAGAAGTGCTGGAGCAGCTGAAGATCGTTCCGATCCGTGATCTGGACGAGGCGCTTGCCCTTTGCGGCATCGGGGAAGAAAGCCCGGTGGCCCGGGCGGTATAAACATTGCTTTCATTGGCGGAAGCCATTTGAAGAATAACAGGATTTGGAGGAATAATAGGATGAGCACCATCACCAAGGAAATGACCATTAAAGAGGTACTGGATATCGACCGTTCCACCGCGCCCCTTATGATGGAGTACGGCATGCATTGCATGGGCTGCCCCTTCAGCCAGATGGAAAGCCTGGAGGACGGCTGCGCCGCCCATGGCAGCGACGTGAACGAGCTGGTGGACAAGCTGAACGCTTTCCTGGCCGCCAAGGCCTGATCCGGAAGCAACGCGAAAAAGCCCGCCCTTCGGCAGTTTTGCCGGATGGCGGGCTTTTTGCTGCTGACAAATGAAAAACGGATCGGGAATGGGGGAGGGGCAACAGGCAGTTGCTTGTTTTGCGGAGCGCAGCGTATTACAATGAAAGGGAAGCAAGCTGCGAGGGAGGTATCCGCATGAATGCGCAGAACGTGTTTTACCGGCTCAGAACGAAGATGGGGCTTTCCCAGGATGATGTGGCGGAAAAAGCCTTTGTGACCCGGCAGGCGGTGTCGCGCTGGGAAAACGGCGAAACGGTGCCAAACACCGAAACGTTGAAATTGCTGTCAAAGCTTTTTAACGTATCCATCAATACGCTGCTCGGATCGCCGAATCGGCTGATATGCCAATGCTGCGGCATGCCGCTGGAGGATGATATCATCGGCAGAAATGAGGACGGAAGCCTCAATGAGGAGTACTGCAAATGGTGTTATGCCGACGGAACCTACACATACGGCAATATGGACGATCTGATTGAGGTCTGCGTTCACAACATGGTGAACGAAAGTTTTACCGAGGAGCAGGCGCGGGAATATTTGCGCAAGACCCTGCCCAATCTGAATTATTGGAAAAGATATCAGGAATTGAGCGACAATGGACAGTTTGAGGCGTTCAAACGGAAATTGATCGATGAGATCAACGACCTGCGGATCGAGGGCATGCCCAGAATTGAAAAGCTCAACGCGCTGGTGGGGAAATACGTGAACCTGGAATACCGTCTGCCCAACGGCGCGAAGGCCAAATTCCTGGACGATCAAACGACTTATCTGGGAAACCAGATGGAATCCGAGTTTGGAGGAGAGCGCTGCTTCGGCGTGCTTGCGAATATGGATTTTATCCTGATCTGCACATACGGAAAGGATGGGGCTGATCCTGAGCTTGTTCTGTATCGGAAAAGATGAGAATGAGGGGAGAGACATTGGAGGCCCCGGAATCACTGTCTCCCTGGCAGGGTTTTTAAGGGGCAGCGTCCCTTAACGTACCTCCTTCTCACGCCTGCACGGCGGCGCCGCTCACCTTGCCCATGCGCTTCTGGGGCGGCGGCAGGTGGAACTCGTGACCTTCGTCATAAAAGACGTTGGCGGGCGGGGTTTCCAGCTGCTCGGGATCGTTGAGCAGGCGCACCCACAGCGCCATCATCTTGGCGTACATGGCGCCTTCGGCGATGCGCTCGTCGCATACCAGCCCCAGGGGCAGCAGGCGTTTGCGCACGGCGTTGCCCTTGGCGTCGGTGGTCATGGTGCGCTCCACCGAGCCGATGGAAACGAACTGGGAGCAGGTGCCGAAGTTATAAATATGATGGTTGACCGCCGGCAGGCCGATGGAGGCCAGGTTGGTGACGAACAGGCTGGTATGGAAGGGGCTGGCCTCCAGGATATAGCGGGGCATGATGCCGTAGCGATCCAGCAGCCGGGCCAGGCCCACCACGCTGTTGGCCAGGATGGGTTTTAAAAGCAGCCGGGCCACCTTCATGGTGCTGTTGTCGGCCTCCTCTTTGCGGCAGCGCTCCACCGTTTCGCTGATGCGGTCGGCCACGTCGTAGATGGTGTCGCTGGGGTCAAATTTGCACTTGGTGGTGTTTTCGGCGATCTTGCCAGTGCTGGTGTTTTGCAGCAGGGCGAAGGATACTGCCAATTCGTTGCGGGCGTAAAGCCGCTTGTTGGCCACGAAGCGGTTGACCTCCGGGATCTGCGAGACCACGCGCACATAGGCGGCGATCACGATTTCCATAAAGGTAATTTTGTAGCCCTCGTCGGCCTTCGCCACGATATAGCGCGCCAGCTTTTCAAAATCGATTTTATAATCGGACATGACCTGCGCGTCGCAGCGCATGGGCATGATGTAAGGGGTCAGCGCCACGATGGGATCGATATCGCTGACCAGGTGGCCGTCGCTGCGGTGTCCGAACATAGCCTTCATCCTCCCAGCATCCGGTTGCGGATGCGTGTTTTTTCAATTTATTATATTGCGCTGGCGAATGCGCGTCAATTTTTGCCGGATTTGTGACATAATTGCCCATCGGACGCATGGATCGTCAAAAGGAAGCGGGTTCGGCCTCGAAAAAGATATCCAGGACACGCCGAACACGGTGGACATGAAAACAAAAAAGCGCGTTGGAAAAAGCAAGGATTTTCAAGGGATTTCAGAAAAAAACTTTAAAAAAATCCCGAAAAAATTTTGATTTACTATTGCAATTTTCGCTGGAATGGATTATACTATGCCTGTTGTCTGTTTATGGGATGAAACTGCAAGTTGCCGCCCGGCCTTGGCGGGTAATTGCAGCGGACCAGCCCGGCCAGACCGGGCGACGGGCTCACACTTCCCGCCGCTGACCATGCGGTTCGGGGAAGAAAGTCGAAGGGATTCTGATGGGTTGCGAATCCCGACTGCGCGGGACGAGCACCTGCGGGATGCTCCCCCCTTTGACCGCGAGTACGAACATCTGATTTAGGAGGAAAAAAGATGGCCAACCAGAAAATCCGCATCAAGCTCAAGGCGTATGAGCACAACCTGATCGATCGCAGCGCCGAGCGCATTGTGGAAACTGCCAAGCGCACCGGCGCCCAGGTTGCCGGCCCCATTCCGCTGCCCACCGAAAAGGAGATCGTCACCATTCTGCGTTCTCCCCACAAGTACAAGGACAGCCGCGAGCAGTTTGAACGCCGCACGCACAAGCGCCTGATCGATATCCACAACCCCACCCAGCGCACTGTGGACGCCATGATGAAGCTCGATCTTCCCGCCGGCGTCGAGATCGAAATCAAGCTGTAAGGCAGGAGGAGAACATCATGAAGAAAGCAATTCTGGGCAAAAAGCTTGGCATGACCCAGATTTTCATGCCTGACGGAAGCCTGGTGCCCGTCACCGTCATCGAAGCGGGCCCCTGCACCGTGGTGCAGAAGAAAACCAACGAAAAGGACGGCTACGAGGCCGTACAGTTCGGCTTTGACACCTATCCCGAAAAGCGCGGCGAAAAGCTGGTTAACAAGCCCGAAAAGGGCCACTTCAAGGCCGCGGGCGTCGCGCCCACCCGCTTCCTGCGCGAGTTCCGCCTGGAGGACGCCGCTTCCTATGAAGTGGGCCAGGTGGTGAAGGCCGACGTGTTCGCCGAGGGCGACAAGATCGATATCACCGGCACCAGCAAGGGCCACGGCTATACCGGCGCCATCTACCGCTGGAACCAGCATACCGGCCCCATGGCCCACGGCTCCAAGTACCATCGCGGCGTAGGCTCCCTGAGCGCCAACTCCGATCCCAGCCGCGTGTTCAAGAACAAGCACATGTCCGGTCATTACGGCGTGGAGCGCACCACCATCCAGAACCTGACCGTGGTCAAGGTGGATGCCGAGCGCAACCTGCTGCTGGTCCGCGGCGCTGTGCCCGGTCCCAAAGGCGGTTTGCTGCTCGTGCGCAACACCGTGAAAGCCTGATAAGGAGGAACAACGATTATGCCCAGTATCAAAGTGCTGAACATGCAGGGCGCGAACGTTGGCGAAATGGAGCTCAAGGATGACATCTTCGCCGTTGAGCCCAACGTTGCGGCCATGCATCTGGTCGTCCGCTCCATCCTTGCCAATAAGCGTCAGGGCACCCAGAGCGCGCTGACTCGCGGCATGGTTCGCGGCGGCGGCCGTAAGATCTATCGCCAGAAGGGCACCGGCAACGCGCGCCATCATGGCAACCGCGCTCCCCAGTTCGCCCACGGCGGTGTGGTGTTCGCGCCCCAGCCCCGCGATTACGTCATCAACGTGCCCAAGAAGGTTCGCCGCCTCGCCATGAAGAGCGCGCTGACCTCCAAGTTCAACGATGGCGATATTATCGTGGTGGACCAGATCAAGTTTGAGGAAGTCAAGACCAAGTATGCCGCCAAAATGCTGGACGCGCTGAAAGTTGAAAAGCGCAGCCTGCTGGTGCTGGAAGGCCGCGATGAGAGCATCATCCGCGCCACCAAGAACCTGCCCAACCTGGACGACAGCTACGTCAACACCCTCAACGTGTACGACATCCTGCG
Source organism: Clostridia bacterium (assembly GCA_017464225.1). The sequence continues at coordinate 14,041 of JAFUDW010000170.1, forward strand.
CGCCAACAAGCTGATTGTGACCCGCGCCGCGATGGAGAACATCCAGGAGGTGTACGCCTAATGAAGAATGCTCATGACATCATCCTGCGCCCCGTCCTGACCGAAAAGGGCTACGAGGGCATCGAGGAAAAGCGCTACGTCTTCGAGGTGGCCATCTCCGCCAACAAGACCGAAATCAAGCAGGCGCTGGAATCCGTTTTTGAAGGCATCAAAGTGGAGAAGGTCAACACCGTGCGCACCATCGGCAAGATGAAGCGCCAGGGCCTCCACGAAGGCCGCACCCCCGAGGTCAAAAAGGCGTATGTCAAACTGACCGAGGACAGCAAGCCCATCGCGTTCTTTGAAGGCATGGCGTAAGGCAAGGGAGGAGAAGCATTATGGCAATCAGAGTTTATAAGCCCACTTCGGCCGCCCGCCGTTTCATGTCCGTTCTGACCTATGAGGAAATCACCAAGAAGACCCCTGAAAAGGGCCTGACCGAATACCTCAAGAAGAACGCGGGCCGCAACAACCAGGGCAAGATCACCGTTCGCCATCAGGGCGGCGGCAACAAGATCAAGTACCGCATCATCGATTTCAAGCGCGACAAGCGCGGCATCCCCGCCAAAGTCGCCGCCATCGAATACGATCCCAACCGCAGCGCCTTCATCGCTCTGCTCAGCTATGCCGACGGCGAGAAGCGCTACATCCTGGCTCCTCTGGGCCTGAACGTGGGCGACACCGTCGTGGCCGGCCCCGAGGCCGATATCAAGCCCGGCAACGCCCTGCCCGTGGAAAACATCCCGGTGGGCACGCTGATCCACAACGTGGAGATCAAGCCCGGCCGCGGCGGCCAGCTGGTCCGCTCCGCCGGCGCTTACGCCCAGCTGATGGCCAAGGAAGGCGATTACGCCCAGGTGCGTATGCCCTCCGGCGAAGTCCGCAAGGTGCCCATGAACGCCTATGCCACCATCGGCACCGTGGGCAACATCGATCACGGCAACGTGCGCATCGGCAAGGCCGGACGCACCCGCCATATGGGCATTCGTCCCACCGTTCGCGGCGTGGTCATGAACCCCTGCGACCATCCCCATGGCGGCGGCGAGGGCAAGAGCCCCGTTGGTATGCCTGCTCCCGTGAC
>JAFUDW010000171.1 GCA_017464225.1 Clostridia bacterium
CCAGTAAGACCAGGGCAAAGCCCTTGAGCAGATTCTGTTTCACGATTTATTCCTCCCATCCCATGGAGCTTTCGTATGATTCATCCGATCCTGTTCGCTGATGACGATATTTGCCTTAGCGGCGTTCACCGCTAATTCAAGCCGGTTGGAATATCCGGTTTTTTCCAGCAGGTTGGTGATATGCTGCCGCGCGGTGTTGACAGAGATATGCAGGGCATCCGCGATTTCTTCATTGGTGGCCCCATCAGTGAGCACCCGCAGCACATCGAGCTCCGGAGCGGTGAGATCGGCCCGTTTGGCCTTGCCCAGGGTGAGGGATGCCGTTTCATCCTGAAAGAATCGCTCACCCGCTATCACCCGGTCCATTACTTCGGACAGCGTGCAATCCCCGTAATTCTTGAACCAGAAGCCCTCCGCGCCGATAGCCTGGGCCTTCTGCATCCAGCCCGCTTCGGCGGTGGAGGTAGTGAGAATGATCTTGATTTCGGGGTGCTCCCGCTTGAGGACGCCCGCGGCGGTCAGCCCGTCCATGCCCTGCTGCATCAGCACATCCAGGAGGATGAGGTCAGCCTCATGCTCCCGGCACCAGCCAACGGCCTCCTCCGCCAGCGACAGGGACGCCGCCAGCGTATATCCCGGCGTGCCACTGATCGTTGATTCAAAATATTGGCGCGTAATGGCGTGATCATCCACCACCAGCACACGGGTCAAAGCGTCAGCCAACAGGCGTCACTTCCTTCCTGCCATAGCTATACATGTATTATTTTAATGGGTATTCGTTTTCTTTCCTATCCTACAAAAAGACTATTTTGGGCGTTTGAGGCAAAGAAAATGCGCCCCGGCAAACGGAGCGCGGCGGGATCATTCCAGAATGGGAAGCGTGAGGGTGATACGAAAATCCGATGGAACGGTAACGGTCATGCTCCCGCCCAGGCTCTCGGTCATGCGGCGTAGGGAAAGCAGACCGCCCAATTCCTGGATGGGTTCCTCCGGCGGCGCGCCATTGCTTTCAAAAATGGCTGATAAATAGTCGCTGTCCGAGGTGATGCGCAGGCGAACCCTGTCGCCGCCCGCGTGCTTGACGGCATTGACGGCGCATTCGCCCAGGGCATGGCCAAGCAGATCCCGAATGCGGCCAGAGGGAGGAATATCGCCCTCCATCTCAAACCGCACTCCCAAGCGCTTTACTCGTTCCAGCGTGTCGGCAAACAGATCGGCAGCAGGCATGCCCTCGGTTACGTTTGCCCGCAGCAGGCTGTCCAGCTCCCGCATATTGCGGATCAGCTCGTTCCCGTCCCGATGCTCCGGATCGTTCAGGAACACGCGGCCCATCATCAGCAAATGCCCCAAGCGGTCATGCACCTGCACACGGGCCTTGAGTATCTCCTCGGGCAGCAGCATTTCCATCGTGCGCGCATGGAGCGATTTCATGCGGCGCTGCACCTCCATGAGCTTTTCATTGCGCTCCCGCAGGCTGTCGGTGACGCGCACCTGATCGGTGACATCCGCCGCCATGTACTGGGTAAAGTCCGCTCCTTGCCCCAAGGCGTGATCGCGGGAAAAGAGCAGCACCATTCCCTGTGGCATACGCACCAGGTATGCGCCGCCCTGGGCCTCCCCGTTCTCGGTCACCGCCCGCCACAGGGCGTTGGCGTCCACCAACGGCTTGCCGGTGAGGGCGGTATAGATATCGTTCATCCGATGATTGGTCAGCAGCACATCGCCCGCCGCGTTGCCAAAGCAGATGCCCAGGGGCAACAGATCCACCGTTTCCTTGATGGCGTCCCGGGTCACATGCCGCCGGGCGTAGCGCGCAATGCTCTGCAAGGTCAAGACGACCAGCAGAGCGGTAAGCAGCTCCCAGGCAAGCAGCGCGGGCCAGGGCAGCTGAAACAGCGGTCGGGTCAGCGCCTGCAGACGCAGGGTAGGCGCGCCGGCGTCTGGGCCGTATTGATTTTTCTGGGTCAGCAGCGCAAACAGCAGACCGCCCACCGCGGTATGCAGCGCCGCCAGCGCCGGCAGGCCCGCGCCGCGCCGCTGATTGAACAGCTTGATACACACGTAAAGCTGCAAAACGAACAGGATCATGAGGCCCAAGCGCAGCGCAGCGCCCAGGGCGGTATCCATTACGGATAAAAAGCTCATGCCGCGCCGCCTCCTTCCTTGACCGGAAGCGAAATGATCAGCATATCCTCCTCCAGCTGCTGCGAAACGGGCAGGGCCATTTCCGGCAGCGCTTTCAGGGGCGGGCAGTCAACGGTGAGCCGAAGGCCGTCCCTGCGCAGCGAAACCAGCATCCAGGTGGCAACGGGCAGCAGGCAATCGGTAAGCAGCTCAAAACAATCGAATAGAGCAACGGTCTGCCGACAGGTGAACGCCACAGCGTCCTGGCGCTTTACAGAGGCGTTGAGGCCGCAATCGTTCAGAAAGCCCGTCATTTCCTTCAGCGCGCGGAACAGCTCCTCCGGGGGTACCTTCTCGTCCTCGCCGTAGGACAGGATAAAATTGGTTTTCCGCTTCACAAACCCGATCAGCGACAGCACCCGGGCAATATACCGGCGTCCCTCGGGCGTATCGGGCTGCGCCTTTTTCAGCAGATCGGTGATCTTTCGCCGAACGGTGCGCAGGCTGTCTTCGGCCTTGCCATAGGCGGCGTTGCCCGCATCAATACGCGCTTTCTGCTCCGCTTGCTCGCGCTCGTAGCGGATCAGGTCGTTCTCCAGGCCGATGATCTCATTGGCGTCCTCCAACTGCTCGGTCAAGCGGCGCAGCGGGCCCTCATCCACCACCCAGAAGGCGTTGCCCGCCCGGAGGCGTTTGCCGAGCAGATAGGTATTTTCATCAAGCGGCACAGGCCGGGAAAGCGCCTCCCGCAGCAGCCCCTCCGGCGCGTGAAGCGGGGATGCCGTTTCATAGACCGTGATCAGCTTATCATCCGTGATGCAGACCGGGATATTCATGCCGCCAAAGAAGCCCAGATAATCGCCGTTGCCCGGCAGCAGATGAATGCGAATACACGTTTCCAACATGCCAAGCATGCAGAAGATATAGATTTCCGGCTCCTCATAGGGTCTGCGGAGCCCCGCTTGATTCAACAGCCGTCTGAGATTGATCAGCGCGGGGATCGCCGCCAGAAAAAGCAGCGGCAGCACCGCCTTTTTCCAGTCGTGCTTCTCCCGGGCCAGCAGCAGGAGCAACAGAACGCCCAGCAGGACGCAAATTCCGATCCAGACGCAGGCCGCGTAGAAAATCAAGCCGTACGCATAGGTGCCCGTAGCGCCCCATAGCAGCGCGATCTCTCCATAGGGACGGAAGGCCAAGCTATGCAGATCGTTGGTCATGACGCCAAGGATCAGCGCGGCGGCGGGCACGGTCAGTGCGATCTCCCAGGAAGGCGCCAGCGCGGTGCGGTAAAAGCAGATGCAGGTCATCAAAAACAGCGTGGGGATACCGATGATCGGCACATAATAGCCATACCATAAATACCGGATCAGCGCTTCCCGCGCTTCCACCCGGTATTTGAAGGTGCGGATGATCAGGTAACACAGCATGAGCAGTCCCGCCAGCAGCACATACTCCCGAACAGCTGACCGCAGCAGCCTTTCCCGCAGCGATTGCAGCCAGCACAGCAGCAGCGCGGCATATATGGCAAAAACCAGCAGATACACCGGCGTGGAAGGCAGATATGGATGCTCGGCATACTCGTTCCAATGCAGCAGCCCACCCAGCAGCAGAAAAAGGACAAACAGCCAGGTGGAGCGGCGGACGCTTTTATTGACGCTTTGCGCTGCCATGGGCACAGCCTCCTTTGCATAAGAATGGGACGCTTTGCCTCTATTTTGCAATAGGCGGACGATTTCGTCAAGAGGGAGATGGCGCGAGGGAAACGTTAAGGGGCGCTGCCCCTTATAAACCCTGCTGGGGAGGTAGTACCTCCCCAAACCCCGCCAGTTGCGGATGTTGCTTGGCGTCGTGAACAGGCAGTTTCCCGCAGTTGATTGGAATGGGCTTGGCATAAAGAGCGCTCCGGAAATACGCCGCAAAGCAAACACGACTGGATACGAGCAAGCTCGATCCAGCCGTTTTGCTTATGCGGCTATGACGCTGACGCGTCATTGACGTCGTCAAGACGCCGTCATTTCCGGTGCGAAATAATACGTTGAAAACTTTAATCCGAAACCCAGTCTGAGGTAGGCACGCGAAGCGGGCAGAGGATTGCGCAGCAATCCCGAAAAAGTCGAGAGACGCCAGATGGAGCTTGCTCCAATCTGACGGCACTGGCCTTTTTCTTTGCCTCAGACGG
>JAFUDW010000172.1 GCA_017464225.1 Clostridia bacterium
GGGCGGCTTTTTTGCTGTCCGGTGGCAGTTGGAAAACATCCGGTGGGGATGCTTCCCAAAGGCTTCACGCCGGGAAGACGCACCGGGAAAAAGACGGGGAAACACAAAATCGCCAAAGAAAAATTAAGTTTTTGTGAAACAAAAAAATATTCAATTTGCATAGTTTTTGCAATGAATAAATATGAAAATTATCCAAAAATAGTTGCGTCTGGACACATCCGGCGTTTTTTTTGTGCGAAAAATAAAACAGAAATGGGAACACATATTCCTAAAACAAAACAAATATTTCAAAATTGTAACGAATTTCTTTCCCAAAGAATATTTGTCGGACTTGCCATGCCCAAAAAAGTGGTTTATAATGGTGATCAAATCCCAGAAAGTGCAATTTTGTGGTGGTAAAAGGAGGCGAGCGGCGTGGATGAAGTGCGCAATGATGCGTTAACCCCGGCACAGTCCGCGCTGCTGGACAAATACCGCCACCTGCTGCGCCGCGGTTTCCGGGGCACCTATATCCATGGCCTGGATGCCAAAGGGCGCATGATTGTGCCCGCTGCTTTCCGGCAGTCGTTAGGTGAACAGTTCTATCTGTGCATGACGCCGGACTTCAAGGCCATCGCCCTGTATCCCAAGCACGAATGGGAACTGTACTATTGCTCCTTGCTTGAGCTGATGGAAAAGGATATGCGCATGGAGCGCATTGTAAACCTTTTTTCCAAATATACCTATGATAACTGCGAATGCGACGCCCAGGGCCGCGTACTGCTGCCCCAAAAGCTTCGCGCCCGCTTCCTGGAGGATGCCAAGGACGTGGAGGTCAGCGGCGCGGGTACCCATATCCGCATCATGCGCGCCGAGGACGCCCAGAAGGAGGAAGAACAGCTGTCGCTGGATATTCCGGATGTGCTGGCCTTTGAGGCCGAAATCGCCGGAAGGCACTGACAGGGCGTTCTAAAATAAAGGGAAAGGAGATACATTGGTATGTCGCTGGCCAGAAATCCGGATATGCCCTATGTCAGCGCGGGCCGCCAGGATAGTCCCTATGAGCGCATGAAGGTGCGCAGCCATGTGTACGTGCCCGATGCCGATGTGCGCGAGGACTGCGACGGGCGCCCGGCCTATATGGCCCCCGCCGATGTGCGCCGGGAACCGCGCCGTATCTCCGTAAAAGCCCTGGTCATCACCGTGGCTGCCGCGCTGTTCATCCTGTCCATGTTCTATATCTCAGCTGTGGCCAGGCGTGCCGGCGTTTACAAGGAAGGGCAGTCTATCTACAATGAGATCCAATCGCTGGATCGCGATATCGGATTACTGAAGGCGCAGATCGCCCAGGCCCAGGAACCCAATAACCTTCGTTATCAGGCTTCCCAAAGGCTGGGCATGATCAACAGCGAGGGCGTGGAGCCCATCGAAATTTACGCGCCCGAAACACGGCCTGCCGCGGCGGATTTCTCCCTCTCCGCCAGCGCAGACCGCCCTTCGCTTGATTTTTAAAGCGCGGGTCAGGGCGCGCGGCATGAGGGGGAACGTGTATGCGCGCAGAAATCCTGATACGGCAGAGGATATCAAAGCTGATGATCGTGCTGGTGGCGCTCTTTGGCGTGGTCGCGGTACGCATTGTCAGCCTTACTGTTATTCAAGGGGATGAGCTTACCGCCCGGGGCGTCCGCCAATGGACGCAGGAGGGCAAAGTATCGGCCCAGCGGGGCAGCATTGTGGATCGCAACGGCGCTGTGCTGGCGCTGAGCACCACGGCCTATATTGTCACGGTCAATCCCAGGCTGGTGGCCGATGATGCGGCCTTTGCCGATACCGTAGCGCCTGTTTTGCAGGTCGATCGGGATCAGCTGATCAGGAAGCTGCAGAACAAGAGCTATGCTTCGGTGCAGCTCAAACGCCAGGCGACCCGGGAAACAGTGGATACGCTGCGTACCATGCGGGCCCAGGATGATAAAATGGCTTCGCTGCTTCGCGGCATTGACTTTTCGGAGGATACGCGCCGGGTCTATACCAACGGCGATTTCCTCAGCCAGGTGCTGGGCCTGACCAATGTGGACAGCGAGGGTCAGTCCGGCCTGGAAAAGCTGTACAACACCGTTCTGGCGGGGGAAGACGGCCTGCTTTTGACCGAGGTGGACCGGAAATCCCGCCTTATGCCGGAGGGAAAAACCACCTATGTGGCCCCCCAGCGGGGCGATACGCTGCAATTGACCATTGACAGCAGCATCCAGGCGTTTACCGAGCGGGCCATGCGGGAATGCATTGCGGTGAACAATGCCCAGGCGGTGGAGGCTATTGTCATGGATGTGCAGACCGGCGCGATCCTGGCCATGTGCATGAAGCCCGATTACGATCCCAATAATCCGCCCCGGGAGGATGTGCAGGCCCTTACCCAATTGATGCGTATCACCGCCGTCAGTGACGCCTATGAGCCAGGCTCCACTTTTAAGAGCCTGACCTGCGCGGCGGCGCTGGACGCGGGAGTGGCAACGGTTCACGATACCTTCAACTGCACGGGCTCCATTAAGGTGGATGGCGATACCATCCGCTGTTGGAAAAACAGCCATGGCCATGAAACGCTGGCCGAAGGGATTCAAAACAGCTGCAACCCGGTGTTTGTGCAGCTGGCGCTGCGGCTGGGTACCGAGCGGCTGTATCAGTACCTGACGGCCTTTGGCCTGGGCGCGCGCACCGGCGTTGATCTGCCGGGGGAAGGCGCGGGCATCCTGATCAACAGCCGCTATGTGAAATCGGTGGATCTGGCCCGCATTGGTTTCGGCCAAAGCGTGGCGGTGACGCCCATCCAGATGATCACGGCCTTTTCGGCAGTGGTCAACGGCGGCAAGCTTATGAAGCCGTATATCGTTTCGGCCGTGCTGGATGAAAATGGGGACACCGTACAGCGCAATGCCGCCCAGGTGGTTTCAACGCCCATCAGCGCCGAAACCAGCGCCACCATGCGGGAGCTGCTGGAGGGCGTCGTTGCCCAGGGCGGCGGCCGGAACGCCTATATTGAAGGCTACCGGGTGGGCGGAAAAACCGGCACGGCGCAGGTGTATATCGACGGCAAGGTGTCCAGCTCCGTCCACATCGGGTCCTGTATTGGTTTTGCTCCGGCGGATAATCCGCGCTTTGCCGTGCTGGTTATTGTCAACGCGGCGGATGTGCCGGTGGACTATGGCGGCACCACGGCGGCGCCCTTTGCCCGGCAGATCATTGAGGACACCCTGGAGTATATGGGAATCCCCAAAACCAGCGCCGAAGAGGTGAAGCGGGTGGATGTGCCCGACGTGACCGGCATGACGCTGGATGAGGCGGCAAAGCTTCTGCGGGCAGTACCGCTGAAATGGGAAACCGACGGCGTCAGCGATGCGGTTACCGACCAGATGCCGCCTGCGGGAGCGCA
>JAFUDW010000173.1 GCA_017464225.1 Clostridia bacterium
AAAAATCGAGCAATGCTTGCACCGCTGGTCGCAGTCATCGGTGATGTGCAATTGAAAAGCGAAAAACTGTTTCATGATCGGATGCCTCGCTTGAATTTGGAATTTGCCCCGGCAGCCGCAACTGCCAGGGCGAGAGTAAAATGGAGATTACTTGTCGGACGCTCCACAGTTCGGCATTGTCGCCCCGTTTCGCTATCGCTCACGGTGCTCTGTGCCTCACTGGGCTTTCAGCTCAGTGCATCCCGCACTGCGGGCGCTCGCTTACGCCCCACAAGCAGCGCCGCACGCATCGGGCTTTTCTTCGGCGGGCTTGTCGGCAGCGCCGCAAGCGGCACCGCAGGCAGCGGGCTTCTTTTCTTCTTCCTTGGCGGGCTTATCGGCAGCGCCACAAGCCGCACCACAGGCAGAAGGAGCCATCTGCACATTCCAGGAAGCCAGATTCTTCAGAGCCATGGTTTCATCCTCCTTGTTAGATTCGGGATACCCCGTATGTATAGATTAAATGAAAAAAGCACACGGCACAAGTACGCACCTTTTTGTAACTACCCCGGTTACCAAAAGGTAACTATGTAATAAAAAAGTGCGTACTTGTTTTTGTTTTTCGGTTCTGTTACGCTTTACCTGTCGGCAGGAAAGCCGATGAGTAAAATCAAAGGAGACAAACAAAATGAAAAAGCTGATCTCTCTGGTGCTGGCCCTGCTGGTGGTTGTTTCCCTGCTGACCGTAGCTTTCGCTGAGGAAGAAACGAACTGGGCCTATGGCGTAACCATTGAAGGTGTTGGTACCATCTATTATGCCAAAGCATACTTCGCTCAAGAAAACATCGTGAATCCCCTGACCGCTGCTCCCTATACCGCTGAAGAGGTTGCCGCTATCGTGGATGGCGCTGTAGAAGGCGCGGAAGGATACACCTTCGATCTGCCCGGCGACGCGCTACTGGGTATGGGCGGTTTCTGGTATGACGCCGAAAGCGCCGCTGCCATCGTGAGCCATGCCGATCCCCTGAGCATGAACGAAAATGACGTGTTCGCTACCGCGGAGGGCGAAGAAATTGCCGCTCCCCTGGTGAACTGGGCATATGGCGTTACTATTGAGGGCGTGGGCACCATTTACTATGGCCGTGAGTACTTTGCCAAGGAAGGTATTGTGAATCCCCTGACTGCTGCCCCCTACACCGCTGAAGAAATCGCCGCCATTGTGGACGACGCTGTGGAAGGTGCCGAAGGATACACCTTCGATTTGCCCGCCACTGCGATGCTCGGCATGAACGGCTTCTGGTACAACGCTGCAGCTGCTGCCGCTATTACCAGCCATGCCGATCCCCTGTCCATGAATGAAAGCGGCGTGTTCTCCACCGCTGACGGCGTAGAAGTGGCCGCTCCCATTATCGATTGATCTTCGATCCGAAGAGCTCCGGCTGTCGGCTGGGGCCCTGTTTTGATACGCATTGCAATCATGGAAAAACGCGCGCTTCCCCGCGGCGCGCTTTTGTGATATGATTTTATTGCCGCCAACCAAATTTGCGGCACCGAACAGGGAAAGGACGCGCAATTCATGTATACCAGAAAAATGCCAACAACCGAAACGTCCAATGGGATCGAAAAGCTGAGAATCGCTTTGAATCAGGCCGAGGCGGTGATCATTGGAGCGGGAGCCGGGCTCTCCACATCCGCCGGATTTATCTATACCGGGGAACGCTTTAACATGTATTTTAGCGATTTTGCAAAGAAATATCGCTTTACGGATATGTATTCCGGGGGCTTTTATCCATACAAAACGCAGGAAGAATTTTGGGCCTACTGGAGCCGTTATATTTACATCAACCGATATATGAACCCGTCCAAGCCGGTCTATGATCGCCTTTTTGATTTGGTTAAAGAGAAGGATTACTTTGTGCTGACCACCAACGTGGATCATTGTTTCCAGAAAGCGGGGTTTGATAAACAGCGTTTGTTCTACACCCAGGGTGATTATGGTTTGTTCCAATGCAGCAAGCCCTGTCATCAAAAGACCTATGATAACGCGGAAACCATCCGTAAAATGGTGCTGTCCCAGGGGTATGAGATCGCGGCGGACGGCGCATTGGTGCTGCCCGAAGGGACAAAGCCTTATATGTCCGTATCCACCGACCTGCTGCCCCGCTGTCCAGTTTGCGGCTGGCCCATGACGATGATCCTGCGCTCCGACGACAAATTCGTTGAGGATGCAGCCTGGGACGCGGCTGCGGAACGTTATTCCGCTTTCCTGCGCGAGCATCAGGAAAAAAAGACGGTCTTCCTGGAAGCCGGCACAGGATGGAACACCCCGGGCATCATTAAATACCCATTCTGGCAAATGGTGAATGATTGGCCGGACGCCACCTATGTATGTCTGAATTATGGCGAGGCTTACGCTCCGGAAGAAATCAGGGAAAAATCCATTTGCATCAACGGGGATATCGGGGATATTTTGGAAAGCATCGAAAAACAGAAAGAATTATGATTCCATAAATGAACGCATCTCGGCAACAAGATGCGTTTTCATATATCTTCTTTTGTTGATCGCGTATTTCGGAGCACGCTTTGCGATAAGCCATATTCAATCAACTGCGGGAATGGCTGGAAAGAGAATAACTGCAATATCCGCAGCAGGGCTTTCTCCCAGCCAAATTTCCGTTTTATTCTCTGAACAGGATCGGCAGCTTTTCGCTTAACAGAAAGAACCGCCGGCAGCTTTTGCGTCTGCCGACGGTCTTTATTATATTGATTACATATCGCTGGAGCGGGAATAGTTGGGCGCTTCGCGGGTGATATAGATATCGTGGGGATGGCTTTCCTGCAGGCCCGCGTTGGTGATGCGGATAAACTCGGCATCCCTGCGCATATCATCAATGGTAGCGCAGCCGCAATATCCCATGCTGGCGCGCAGGCCGCCCACCATCTGGAAATGGTATCGGCAAGCGATCCCTTGTAGGGTACGCGGCCCTCCACGCCTTCGGGCACCAGCTTTTTTGCGTCCTCCTGGAAATAGCGATCCCGGCTGCCCTGGGCCTGCTCCATAGCGCCCATAGAGCCCATGCCGCGGTACACCTTGAAGGAGCGTCCCTGGTAAATCTCCATGGCGCCCGGGCTTTCCTCGGTGCCGGCCAGCACGCCGCCCAGCATAACGGCGGAAGCGCCCGCCGCCAACGCCTTTGCGATATCGCCGGAATACTTGATGCCGCCATCCGCGATAACGCGGATGCCGTGCTTATCGGCCTCGTTGGCGCAGTCAGCCACGGCGGTGATCTGGGGCACGCCAATGCCGGCCACCACGCGGGTGGTGCAGATGGAGCCCGGGCCAATGCCCACCTTGACGCAGTCGACGCCCGCGGCGATCAGATCATGGGTAGCGCCCGCCGTGGCGACGTTTCCGGCAAAGAGCTGGATATCCGGGAATTCCTTGCGGATCTCCTCAATGGTTTTCAGCACACCCATGCTGTGGCCGTGAGCGGTATCGATGGAAATCACGTCCACCTTGGCCTCCACCAAGGCGCGGATGCGGGCCATGGTATCGCGGCTCACGCCCACGGCGGCGGCGCACAGCAGACGGCCATTGGCGTCGCGGGCGCTGTTGGGATACTTGATGGCTTTTTCAATATCCTTGATGGTGATCAGGCCGCAAAGATTATACTGATCGTCCACCAGCGGCAGCTTTTCAATGCGGTGCTTGGCCAGGATGTGCATAGCGTCATCCAGCGTGGTGCCGATAGGCGCGGTGATCAGATTTTCCTTGGTCATCACCTCGCCGATCTGCCGGTTATCATCGGTTTCAAACCGCAAGTCGCGGTTGGTCAGGATGCCCACCAAGCGACGGCCCTCGGTAATCGGCACGCCGCTGATGCGATACTTGCTCATCATGCGCTTGGCATCGGCAATCAAATGGGTAGGCGACAGGTAAAAGGGATCGGTGATGACGCCGTGCTCGCTGCGCTTGACTTTATCCACCTGGGCAGCCTGCTCGGCGATGGTCATGTTCTTATGGATCACGCCGATGCCGCCCTCGCGGGCCATGGCGATGGCCATTTTGGCGTCGGTCACGGTATCCATAGCAGCGGACATAATGGGAATATTCAGCTTGATTTTTGAGGTCAGCCATGTGGAAAGATCGGCATCCTTGGGCAGCACGCTGCTCTTGCGCGGCACAAGCAGTACATCGTCAAACGTCAGTCCTTCGCGTATTTTATCCTGTAACATCCCTTCGCCTCCCTTGGTATTTTCAACAATTTTAGACATTGTTTGCCATCCTGTCAATAGGTCTGGGCAAATTTTGTTTATTTTTTGTTCTTTTTGTTCAATAATCCGCCAGTCATTTCATGCATCCCGCCGCGAAGCTTTTCCATGGCCGGGCGCATGCCCCCGGTGGAAGCCAGGGCGAACACCACCGCGCCGATGATCGCCACGCCCAGCACAGAGGCGATGCCTGTCCATATTCCCCGGCTGCCCTGAGCGGACGCCTGGGAGGCTCCGTTGCCCGCAGCGCCCGATACGCCGCCGTACAGCGTTTTTCCGATGGCGGAAGCCATAAATGCCGTGGCCTGCTCGGCCCGCTCCTTGGAAACGGTATGGGTGCCAAATTCCAACAGCACGGCATGGGGTGACAGATCCTGGTTATACGTGCCTTTTCCAATATAAATATCGCGCACAAGCTCGGGATACAGCTGATCGGCTACGGCCTTGATTTCGGCGGCAAAGGCTTTGTTGGCGGCGCTGTTCTGATTGGAGCGTCCCACCAGCAGCCGCACCATGCTGGCCTCCTGTCCGTCGATGGTAGTATTATACTGATCGGGATCGGGAATGCCGTCTCTGTGCACGTCAAAAATGGCGTCCACACCCTTCTTGACCAGCTCTTCCGCCGTAGCGCGGCTGCGCCTGTAAGCGCCGGAATCATGGGGCAGATGGGTGGATTCATCGTAATATACCGTGATGCCCTGATCTTCCAGGTTGTCTTTCAGCGCTTCCGCCACATCGTAAATACCGCCCCGGGGCGTCACGCTGGAATCTCCGTCGCTGGGCTCGTAGCTTTCGTCGCTGTGCGTGCAATACAGCGCCACCGCCCGTCGCATGGACGCCACCGGGCGGCTGTCGTCCTGAAGCCATTTTACATCCGGCAGCTGATAGAGCCCTTTATCCTGCGCCCAGGCGGTATGGCTTTCTTCCTCCACGCGGGAGATCATATAATGCCGGTTATCATGGGCAATATACTCGTCCCCCGCCTCGGGAACGCCGGTATAGTGGGTGATATACGCCCCATTTTCATCCACAATATGATAATACGCGCTTTCCTCCTCGCCGGCAGCCGACACGGGCAGCAGCAGACAAAACAGAAGCGCCAGCAGCAGTGATTTTTTCATCTTCTTTTCTCCTTTTCCGGCATTTTTACCCGATCGTTATCGGGCCGGGCGCCCCTGGCCCGGGCAAAGCGCTCCACTGCTTCGCCCGCCAGCTCGCTGAGCAGCACGGCCAGGATGCCGCTGATCACTGCCGTATCAAATAGCCCCGCGCCACCCAGTATCAGCTTCTGCCGGATGCCGCCGCTCCATAGCGCGACGGCGTTTACAGTATCGGCCAGCAGCACGCCCATTACGCCGCAGATGAAGGCACCGCGCCGGGAGCGGCCCAGGAGCCAGCCGATCGCGCCGCCCGCAATACCGCACATGTAAATGGGATCAAGCACAATGGTCTCGGGCTCCGAAGGCATGAGCCTATCCAGCAGATACACGGCGGCCGACGTGAGCACAGCGCCCACGATGCCGCGGACGCGCTCAGCGTTTTCATCCGCCGTAGCCAGCAAATAGATGCAGACGCCCAGCGGGATCAGCGCGCCGCCGATATTGACGCGCACCAGCCCCAGATCGATATCGGGCAGCAGCCCGCCCACAAACATGAGCGCAATGAGCAGCAGCGCGGCGCGGTCGGTCAAATGCATCTTATCCAGCACACGCTGGCCCACGCCCAGCAGGACCAGCACCGCCAGCGCCGAAAGTACAAAAGCGCCAATCGTCATTCTTCATCCTCCAGCTCTTTTTGCCCATAGCGTATCCAGGATCGGATCAATTATGCACATTCTGTGAATTCTTTCTCTCAGGTTGTAACAGATCGCGGTTATCCCCTTTCATTTTTGTTTTTTTTGTGATATTATGATAGAAGGTTTTCGGAATATCCGCTGATTCGGAAAGGAGCATGCAGCATGGATCAACAGTTGCTTGTCAGGATCGGCCAAACCTTTGAAAAGCTGAGCAGCCGTCTTTCGCTGCTGGATGAGAACGGCATGAGCCTTGTACCCCATGGGGATACGCTGCTGCCGCTTCCCGATGGGCTGGAAAGCGGAAGCATCATTTCCATGTACGGCAGCCGCTACCTGGCGGTGCCCGGGCAGCGCTGCACGCTTCTGGCGCCCGAGGGCACGCCGGACGACGTGCTGCGTATCGGCGCGCAATTGGTGGAAACACTGATACAGCTGGGAAATCTGAACGGCGGCATATCTGGCGCGTATCAGCGCATGCTGCAAAACGACCTGAGCGTGGCCGAGCAGGACGCCGTGATCAGCGAATACCGCATTCCCGACGAGATGCCCCGCTGCGTGCTGCTGTTCCATATGATGCAGGTGCAGGGAAACAACGCCAGGGATATCCTGAACGAGGTGCTTCCCATGTCGGTGAACGACGTGCTGATCGCCATGGACACCCACACCGCCGCGCTGATCAAATGCACCGCCGGGATGGACGATATTGAAGACCTGCGCCAGCTGGCCAGCGCCATGCAGGAAACCATCATCAGCGAAACCGGATTGCCGGTGACTATCGGCATCGGCAAGACCACCCGGAAGGCCGGGGAATTGCACCAGAGCTATCGGCAGGCGCGGCGAGCCATTGAAATTGGCCGCATCTACCGGCAGAACGAGACCGTGCATATCTATTCCTCGCTGCTGCTGGAGCGCTTCCTGTCCGATATCCCGCCTGAGACTGCCGAGCATTATCACGGGCTGCTGTTCAACCGCAGCACCTCCCGCTTGTTCAGCGAGGAGATCCTTTCCACCGTGGAAATGTTTTTCCGCAAGGATCTGAACCTGAGCGACACCGCAAGGCAGCTGTACATCCACCGCAATACCCTGGTATACCGGCTGGATAAGGTCCAGCGGCAAATCGGCCTTGACCTGCGCAAGTTTGACGACGCGGTGACCTTCAAAATGCTGATGGAAATGAAAAAATGCACCGCAAACAAAACCAAGATCACACTGTGACGCTTCCGGAGGATATTTTTTGAAATGAAGAAACGCTTTTTGATTTTCGCTTTGATCGCCGCCCTGCTTGTCGGCGCGCTGGCCGCTTTTTCCGCTGTGGGAGAAACCCGCCGCGGTACGGTAACCATCGATCGGGCCGAGTATGACCGCCTGCTGAAATATGAAAAGCTGGACGAGGTCATGCAGTACATCAGCGCCTATTATTATCAGGAGCCCGATACCGATAAAATGCTGGATTACGCCGTCCAGGGCATGCTGGCCGGGCTGGAGGATCCCTATACCTTCTATTACGACGCCGAAAGCTGGAAGTCCCTTTGGGAGGATGAAGAGGGCGAATACACCGGCATCGGCGTGCAGCTGCTGGCCAACTATGAAGACCAGACCGTCAAGATCACCCGCGTATTCCGGGATACGCCCGCCCAGCAGGTGGGCCTGCGCAAGAACGACATCCTGGTACGCGCCGAGGATCTGGAGGTCACCGCCGAAACCATGGAAGCCGCCGTTAAGATCATGCGCGGCGAGGTGGGCGGCCAGGTGCAGGTGGAAGTGCTGCGCGGCGAAGAATACATCACCTTTGACATCACCCGCGCCGCTATCCACACCAACAATGTGGATTACGCCATGCTGGACGACAATGTGGGCTACGTGATCCTGTACCAGTTCTCCACCGATTCACTGATCAGCGATTTTACCGCCGCCATGGACGCCCTGGAGGCCCAGGGAGCAAAGAGCATCATCCTGGATCTGCGCGACAATCCCGGCGGTTGGGTGGACGACGCCGTAAAGGTGGCCGACCGTTTCCTGGACAGCAAGCTGGTTGTTTATTCAAAAACCCGTTTCAGCTCCGATACCAATCCGCAGTATACCAAGAGCGGCGCCGATAATATCCCGTTGGTGTTGCTGGTGAACGAAAACTCCGCCTCCTCCAGCGAGATCCTGACGGGCGCGCTGCAGGATCATAACCGCGCCACCGTGGTGGGCACCCAGACCTTCGGCAAGGGCATCATGCAGTACGTTTTGGGCCTGAGCGATAACGAGACCGGCATCCAGCTCACCTATTGCGAATACTTTACCCCCAACGGCAACCACGTGCACGGCATCGGTCTGACCCCTGATATCGAGGTGGAAATGCCCGAGGATATGAACTACGCTACCCTGGATGTGGGCGATATGAGCGACCCGCAGCTGAAAGCCGCCTGGGACGAAGCGGTAAAGCTGCAATAAACCCACCGTCCCTTTTACCGCGCTGTTTTAAAGAACGGCGCGGCTTTTTGATGACAAAATACAGGGGGTATGGTATAATATTCCAAATCATGTATAAGGAGTATGGTTGTATGTTTGACCGAAGGCTGATGGCCCTGTGTCCCGAAAGCAGGCGATATATCATCGGCAATATCCTGATGCAGCTTTCGGAGCTGCTGCTGAATACCGTTATGATCGCGCTGATCGCCCGCATCCTCAGCGGCCTGTTTGCGGACGCCTGGGGCTTGGGGCAGCTTGCGCTGCCGCTGGCCGTGATCGCGGCCACGGTGATCCTTCGCTTTTTCACCGCCCGGGCCGCCACGCGCATGAGCTACCTGGCCTCCAGAACGGTTAAACAAAAAATGCGCGAGTTGATTTACAACAAGCTGCTGGCGCTGGGCACCGGATACCGGGAGCACGTCTCCACCGCCGAATTGGTGCAGGAATCGGTGGAGGGCGTCGATCAGCTGGAAAGCTATTTCGGCCAATATGTGCCGCAGTTTTTCTACGCCTTTATTGTCCCCGTGGTGCTGTTTTTCATGTTCGGCTTCGGCGGCAGCTGGTCCACCGCCGCGGTGCTGCTGATCTGCGTCCCGCTGATCCCCGGCGCCATCATGATGGTACAGAAAATCGCCAAAAAGCTGCTGGCAAAATACTGGGGTCAGTACACCCAGCTGGGCAGCGCCTTTCTGGAAAACCTGCAGGGAATGACCACGCTGAAGACCTACCAGGCCGACGCGTGGAAAAACCAACAGATGAACGAGGAATCCGAGCATTTCCGCGTGGTCACCATGAAGGTGCTGACCATGCAGCTCAACTCCATCATCATCATGGATCTGTTCGCCTACGGCGGCGCGGCCCTGGGCATCCTGCTGGCCACCCGCGCGCTGGTGCGCGGCGCGCTTCCCCTGGCCAACTGCATTTTTATGATCCTGCTTTCGGCTGATTTCTTCCTGCCGATGCGGCGGCTGGGCAGCTATTTTCACGTGGCCATGAACGGCATGGCGGCCAGCGATAAAATATTCAAGTTTTTAGCCACCGAGGAGCCCGCCGAAAAAGAACATACGCTGCCCGCGCAGGGCGGAGAGATCACCCTGAGCGGCGTATGCTTCTCCTATACCCAGGATCGTGAGATCCTGCATGACGTAAGCCTGCGTATCCCCCAGGACGGCTTTGTGGGCATCGCCGGAGAGAGCGGCAGCGGAAAATCCACCGTCGCCTCGCTGCTGATGGGCAGAAACAGCGCGGGCAGCGGACAGATCACCATCGCCGGGCTGGATCTGAAGGATATCCGCGAGGAAAGCCTGATGCGCGCCCTGACCTATGTCGGTCATGACAGCGTTTTCTTTAAAGGCACCGTACGGGAAAACCTGCTGCTGGGCGATCCTGCCGCCAAGGATGAACGGCTCTGGCAGGTGCTGACCGATTGCCGCCTGTCCGACTTTCTGCGCAGCGAGCAGGGGCTGGATACCCCGCTGACCGAAAACGCCGGAAATCTTTCCGGCGGTCAGAAGCAGCGCTTGGCGCTTGCCCGAGCCATCCTGCACGACAGTGCCATCTATATCTTTGACGAGGCCACCAGCAATATCGACGTGGAAAGCGAGGAAACCATCCTATCGCTGATCCGCCGGCTTGCCAAAGAAAAGACGGTGATCATGATCTCCCACAGGCTGGCAAACCTGACGGAAGCCGATACCATCTTTGTCATGGAAAACGGCCGCGTGGCCGAATCGGGCTCCCATGCGGAGCTGTTGCAGCAGAGCGGCGTTTACGCCGGACTGTGGAAGACCCAGCGGGCGCTGGAGCAATTTGGCGTGGAAAAGGAGGCGTGATCCATGAAAAAGCGTTCAAAAGCCGGTACGCTATTCAAGATGCTGGGGCTGGTTCGGCCGCTGACCGGATTTATGGCCCTGGCGGTCACGGCAGGCACCCTGGGGTACCTGGCGGTACAGTTCATTCCCGTATTGGGCGGATACGCCATCCTGCACGGTCTGGGGTATGCCGCGCCGATGTCCATCCATGCCATCTGGACGTGCCTGATCCTGTTTGCGCTGCTGCGCGCCGTGCTGCGCTATACTGAGCAGCGCACCAACCACTATATCGCCTTCACCCTGCTGGCCATCGTACGCGACCGGGTATTCCAGGCGCTGCGTAGGCTGTGTCCCGCCAAGCTGGAAGGCCGGGACAAGGGCGATCTGATTTCGCTGATCACATCCGACGTGGAGCTGCTGGAGGTATTCTACGCGCATACCATCTCCCCCATCTGCATCGCCGTGCTCACCGAAGCATGCATGTGTCTGTTCATCGGCAGCTTCCATCCGCAGCTGGGTCTGCTGGCGCTGATCGCCTTCCTGTGCGTGGGCGTTGCCGTGCCGCTGATCATCTCCAGGGTGAGCGGCGATACGGGCGATCGGGTACGCGGTCAGTCCGGCGCGCTGGCCTCCTATGTGCTGGAAAATATCCGCGGCGTGGATGAAACCATTCAGTATGGCAACGGCGCTCAACGTCTGGCCGGCATGAACGAGCGCACCGACGCTTTGTCCCGTCAGCAGGACAAAATGAACAGACTCACCGGACTGAATCTGGCCATCGCCAATACGGCCATCCTGATTTTTGACGTTCTGATGGTATTTGCCGCCGCCCGCCTGTACCGCGCGGGCGCCGTGGGCTTTGACGGCTTCCTGATCCCCGTGCTGGCGCTGATGTCCTCCTTCGGCCCCGTTTCGGCCCTTTCCGGGCTGGGCACCACGCTGCAAAACACCATCGCTTCGGGCGGCCGGGTGCTGGATATCCTGGAAGAAAGCCCCGAAACCGATGAGATCGCGGGACAGCCCGAAATCGATTTTCACGGCGCGGCGTGCCGGGACGTCACCTTCGCCTATGCCGGGGAAACCGTGCTGCGGGACTTTTCCATGGTGTTCCCTGAGAACCGCGTCGTAGGCGTAACCGGCAAGAGCGGCAGCGGAAAATCCACGCTGCTGAAGCTTCTGATGCGCTTCTGGAAAACCGGAAAGGGAAGCATCAGCCTGTCGGGCACCGATATCGAGCGCGTCAATACCGATAATCTGCGGCGCATGGAAAGCTATATGACCCAGGAAACCCAGCTATTCAAGGATACCATCGCCGCCAACATCCGCATCGGCCGTTTGGACGCCACCCAGCAGGAAATCGAGGATGCCTGCAAGAAGGCCGCCATCCACGATTTCATTCTGTCGCTGCCCCAGGGATATGAAACCAGCGTGGGCGAATTGGGACAGACGCTCAGCGGCGGCGAGCGCCAGCGCATCGGATTGGCCCGCGCCTTCCTGCACAACGCCCCCTTCATGCTGCTGGACGAGCCCACCAGCAACCTGGACAGCCTGAACGAGGCCATCATCCTCAAATCGCTCCGTCAGGAGGCCGCTGGCCGCACGGTGGTACTGGTATCCCACCGCGCCTCCACCATGCGCATCGCCGATGAGATCCACTCGGTGGAAAACGGACGCGTATGCTGAGACTGTGCGAAAAGGAAGGATCAATATGACACCCAAAAGGCTGATTTTCCTCATATTGGGCTGCATATGCCTGGCGCTGGGCACCCTCGGCATCTTTCTGCCCGTGCTGCCCACCGTCCCCTTTTATCTTGCCACGGCATTCTGCTTCTCCCAAAGCTCCCAACGGCTCCACGACTGGTTCATCGGCACCGAGCTCTACCGCAAGCACCTGCAATCCTATGTGGAAAAGCGCGGTATGACCGCGCAAACAAAACGCAGCGTGATCCTTTCGGTGACGCTGCTGATGGGCATAGGCTTTTACATGATGGCCCGCAAAGGGATCTGGATCCCCTGCGTGATATTGGCTATCGTATGGATCTGCCACCTTGTATACTTTTTGTTTGGCGTAAAAACCATCAAAGCATGATCCCTTCCGCCGGCTCGCCCGGCGGATTTTTGTCAGAGCAGGATGCACAGCACGCCGCCGTCGCCCTCGTTGAGGATCCGCGTCAGGGCCGCGCGCACCTTCTCCTGGGCCTCCGGCGGCATACGGGTCAGCTTGGCGGCCAGCCCTTCCTTGATGAGATCCTCCAGCGTGCGGCCAAAGAAATTGGTTTCAAGCAACTGCCTTTCATCCTGCTCCCAGGATTGGCGGAGCGTGGCGGCAAAATCGTCCGTCTGCTCCTGGGTGCCCAGCACGGGTGAAACCTCGGTTTCAATATCCGAGCGGATCAGATGCATGGCCGGCGCTTTGGCCCGCATGCGGATGGCGTAACGCCCGCCCTGTTTGCTGACCTCGGGCTCGTAGAGCTCCACATCGGCCATGGTGGGCGTGACCAGCCCATACCCCGTTTCGTTGGCCTCCCGCAGCGCGTTGGAAACGCGGTCGTATTCCCGCTTGGCAGCCACCAGCTCTTTCATGAGCCGGAGCAGATGTCCGTCGCTTTCGATCTCAGCTCCGCACTGCTCGCTGAGCACGCGATTGAACAGCCCTTCCCGCAGCGGCAGGGCAAAGCTGACGCTGCCCTCGCCATAGGCGATATCCCGCAGCTGCGGCGCGTCGATATAAGCCGAATCCGCAAACGCAGCGGCGGCCTGCGCCGCGTCGCACATGCGCTTCGCAGGCGCCCCGGCATTGCGAACCTGCTCCACAATGTGCCGGGTCAGCCAGTGGCCGTCATCCAGCGCCGCGGCCCATTCGGGCACCTGGAAGCGGAGCTCCCGCAGCGGGAAGGAAGAAAGCACATCCTGCAAGACGCCCTGGGCATCCTGCGTCGACATCTCCTTGGCTGAAAGAAGGGTCACCGGCACGTCGTATTTCTCGCTGAGGGCGGCGCGCAGGTCTTTGGCTTCCCGGCTTTCCGGCGAGGCGGAATTGAGCACCATGGCAAAGGGCTTGCCAAGTTTTTTGAGCTCCTTGACCAGCTGCTCCTCGGCGGGCGCATAGGAGGCCCGGGGCAGATCGGTTACCGTGCCGTCGGTGGTGATCAGGATACCCATGGTGGCGTGATCGGTCATCACCCGGCGGGTACCCAGCTCCGCCGCTTCCTCAAAGGGCAGATCATGGTCGCTCCAGGGCGTCGCCACCATGCGGGCAGCTTCTCCCTCCTGCGCGCCCTGCGCGCCGCGAATCAGGTAGCCCACGGAATCCACCATGCGGATCCTGGCGGCGGCGTGATCGGGCAGCTGCACCGACGCCGCGCCGTCCGAGGGCACAAACCTGGGCTGCGTGGTCATGATGCTGCGTCCCGAAGCGCTCTGGGGCAATTCATCCACGATCCTATCCTTCTTGGCTCCCGGCGCGATCATGGGCAGCACCAGCTCGTTCATGAATCCGGTGATAAATGTGCTTTTTCCGGCGCGCACAGGCCCTACCACGCCGATATAGATCTCTCCCTGCGTGCGCTCCGCGATATCCCGATAAAGAGGCGCGGTTTCCCGCGCGGCTGTTTCAGACATGGCATATCCTCCTCGCTTGCCGTTGCTGAAACACATTATGCCCGAAATTCCCAAATCATGCGTTTTTCCCCTTGCATTGGATAAAAAAACGGAGTATCATCCTTATCGTTCCATTTCTATCTGGAGGCATTTATGGCAGGCACCCGTTCCATGGACATGACCCAGGGCCCCATCGCCCGGCAGCTGATATCCTTTGCCGTTCCAATGCTGATCGGCCTTATTTTTCAGCAGCTTTACAACACGGTGGACACCATTGTGGTGGGCAACTTTGTCAGCGCCCAGGCGCTGGCCGCCGTGGGCACCACCGGCCCTTTGATCAACACGCTGTTGGGCTTTTTCAACGGCTTTTCAGCCGGAGCCACCGTTGTGATCGCCCGCGCCTTTGGCGCGCGGAACCCCAAGGACGTACAGAACGCCGTGCATACCACCATCGCCATGACGCTGATCCTGGCGGCGGTGATCACGGCGGCGGGGCTGCTGCTGACGCCGACGCTGCTGCGGCTCATGCGCGCGCCGGAGGATATGGTGCCCGAGGCTACCACCTACCTGCGCATCTACTTTATGGGTATTTCCGGCCTGATGCTCTATAACATGGGCGCGGGCATCCTGCGCGCCGTGGGCGACAGCCGCCGCCCGCTGTATTTTTTGATCTTTTCAGCCGTGATCAACACGGCGGGCGACCTGATATTGGTGCTGGTGTTCCATCTGGGCGTGGCGGGCGTGGCCTACGCCACCATCCTTGCCCAGGGGCTCAGCGCGCTGCTGGTGCTGTACGTGCTGATGCAGGACGACGGCATCTACCGGCTGCGTTTCCGCCGCCTGCGCATCCACGGTGCTACGCTGAAACGCATCATTTCCATCGGTCTGCCCACCGCGCTGCAGAGCGCTATCACGGCTTTCAGCAACGTGTTTGTTCAGTCCTATATCAATGTGTTCGGCTCCTCCTGCGCGGCGGGATGGAGCATGTACGGCAAGCTGGACCAGTTTGCCCTGCTGCCGCTGCAGTCCATCAGCATGGCCAACGCCACCTTTGTGGGGCAAAACCTGGGCGCGCTGGATATCCCCCGGGCCAAGCGGGGCATCCGCACGGCGCTGCTCACCGGCATGGGCTGTACGGCGGTGCTGATGGCGCCGCTGATGCTCTTTGCCGAGCCGCTGCTGCGGCTGTTCAACCAGCAGCCCGAGGTATTGTATTACGGCCGGCTCTTCGTGCTGTGGATATCGCCTTTTTATCTGTTTGCCTGCGTCAACGATATCCTGGGCGGCGCGCTGCGCGGGGCCGGCGAATCGCTGGCGACCATGATCTGCATGCTGATGAGCTTTGTGGTGATCCGGCAGATCTACCTGTACGTTATGTCCACGCTAACCAGCAGCGCCGTGCTCACCGGGCTTGGCTATCCGCTGGGCTGGATACTGTGCAGCATCGCGCTTTCGCTGTGCTATAAGCTGATCCCCTGGGAGGAAAAGCAGCGGGCGCGGCAGGCTTCCTGATGAAATGGCTTTTCATTTATGGCCGTTCGTGGTATACTGAATAGGGTATACGATGCCCGAAAGGAGTTATTTTAATTTGGGTACAGCTAAATTCGCCGTATTTGTTGATTTGGAAAACTGCGGCGCCAAAGTGGAAACACTGACCAACATTCTGGAGAAGGTCAAGATCCGGGGCGATATCCTGCTGGGAAAGGTATACGGCTATACCGACCGGTTCAGCGACCTGAAGGAAATTTTGCTTTCCAACACCTTTACCGTGGTCCCCTCGCTGCGCTATGGCGTGGCGCAGAAGAACAACGCCGATATCATGCTGGTGATCGACGCGCTGACCACCGCCTATTCCAATCCGATGATCGACAGCTTTTGCATCGTATCGGGCGACAGCGACTACGTGCCGCTGGTGGGCACGCTGAAGGGTATGGGCAAATTTGTGCTGGGCATCAGCCGCAGCGAGGCCGCCAGCACCATTTTTATCAACGCCTGCAACGAATTCCAGTTTTTGGAGACCGTGGGCGTCACGCCCCGCCGGCCCATGCGCAGCAAAAGCAAAAAAACGCCGCTGGAGGACGATACCGGGGATGAGGAAGCGCTCTGCAAGCTGATCGAGGGCATCCTGGACGAGGCCGAAGAGGACGAAATGTACGCCAGCGAGCTCAAGGGCGTGCTGCTCCGCTTGCGTCCGCAGTTCAATGAAAAAAACTATGGCTGCGGCACCTTTGGCAAGCTGCTCAGTAAGCTCAGCGGCAAGTACGGCACATTCCGTATGCGCAACGACAGCTACAACGTGATGGTATCCCTGACCCCCGATTCCACATCGGGCAGCCGGGGCGACAATCAGCCCCTGACCCGGGACAGCTGGCGCGCCGCCTTTTCCGCCCAGCTGCAGCGGTACAAGGACGACGGGATTGAGCGCATCAATCCCTCCATCCTCAAGGCCGATATCACCAGCGTATATCCCGATTTCAGCGAAAAGGCCATCGGCTTCAAGCGCTTTTCCGACGTGCTCAAGCAGATGGAAAAGGATGGGCTTCTGCAGCTGGAGCTGGATGAGCAGAAAAACATGCTGGTCAAAATGCTGTGACAGCCGCTTAGGCCCTGGAGGTTATTGAAATGGATATCACCGAGCAAACGACCATCCGCGAGGTGTTCATGATCAATCCCCGCACCGCGCGCATTTTTATGGAATTTGGCATGCACTGTCTGGGCTGTCCCCACTCCATCGCCGAAAGCCTGGTGGACGCCTGCGCAGTCCACGGCGCCAACGTGGACGAGCTGGTGCACCAGCTCAATGAATTCATCGCCGAATCCCAGGGCTGATACGCCCGGGAACACGCAGCCTTCCCCGCATGAAACCCGGGGTAAGGCTTTTTATGCTTTGCGAGGCATATGATAATCTATCACGATTTCAGAGGAGAGAGCTATGAAAAAAATCGTCCTCACCGGCGGCGGCACCGCCGGGCACGTCACCCCGCACCTGGCGCTGCTGCCCCATCTGCTGAAAGCGGGCTACGAGGTGCACTATATCGGCACCGAGGAGGGGATCGAGCACGGCATGATCGGAAAGCTTGAGGGTGTGACCTACCACGCCGTCAAATCCGGAAAGCTGCGCCGGTATCATGACTGGAAAAACTTTACCGATCCCTTCCGGGTGATCGCCGGCGCGTTCCAGAGCGCTCATCTGATGCGCAGGCTCAAGCCCGACGTGCTCTTTTCCAAGGGCGGCTTCGTTTCGGTGCCCGTGGTGGTTGGCGCCTGGCTGAACAGGGTCCCCACCCTGTGCCATGAGAGCGATCTGACGCCCGGCCTCGCCAATAAAATATGTTCCAAATTTGCCCAAAGGATCGCCACCACCTTTCCGGAATGCGCTGAAGCGCTGGGCAAAAAAGCGGTATTCACCGGCACACCCCTGCGGCCCGAGCTGTTCAGCGGCAGCCGAGAAAAGGGTCTGGAAATGGCGGGCTTCTCCCCCGATAAGCCTGTGCTGCTGATGATGGGCGGCAGCCTGGGCGCCCAAAGCGTCAACAAAGCCCTGCGGGAAGCGCTGCCTCAGCTGCTGCCCCGCATGCAGGTGCTTCACATCTGCGGCAGAAACAATCTGGACGAAAGCCTGAACGGCCTTTCGGGCTACTGGCAAGCGGAGTTTTTGACCGACCGGCTGCCCGACGCCATGGCGGCGGCGGACCTGATCCTGAGCCGCGCCGGCGCCAACGCGCTGTGCGAGTTTCAGGCGTTGGGCAAGCCCATGCTGCTGATCCCCTACCCCAAGGGCGCCAGCCGGGGCGACCAGATCCTCAACGCCGCCTCCTTTAAAAAGCGCGGTCTTGCCCGGGTGATGGCCCAGGAGGATATGACCGCCGACAGCCTGGCAAAGGCGCTGATCGATCTGTGGGAAAACGGCGACGATCTGCGCCGCGCGCTGCGGGAAGCGCCGCCCGCCGACGGCACCCAGGCCGTGCTCAGGCTCATCGAAGAAATACAGAAGTAAGGGGAGGACGCCATGAACTGTCCCTTTGCCGCCAAGGGCTGCGGCGGATGCGCGGGCATATCGGAAAAGTACGGCGATCTGCTCCGGCAAAAGGAGGCTGCCTTTCGCCGTCTTTTCCCCCAGGCGCAGCCGATCGTCGGCGCGCAGGAGCCGCGCTGCTACCGCAACAAGGTGCTTCGCAGCTTCGCCAACGGCAAAACCAGCCTGTACCACGGTATGTACCGGGCGGGCACGCATCAGATCATATCGGTCAATCGCTGCCTGCTGGAAAACGAACAGGCCAACGGCATCGCCAATACCGCGCTGAGCATCCTGGCGGATATGGGGCTTCCTGCCTACCGGGAGGATTTTCATCGCGGCGTGCTCCGGCACATGCAAGTGCGCCGTGCGCACCGAACCGGCCAAGCGCTGGTCACCGTGATCACAGGCGGGGATCAATTTCCCCAGGGCGAAGAATTTGCCAAGGAATTGATGCGACGCTGCCCCGACGTGCGCGGCGTGATCCATAACGTCAATCCACGGGGCGACAGCGCCGTAATGGGTTCTCAGAGCCGCCTGTTGGCTGGCCGAGATGAAATATGGGACGTTATGAGCGGCCTGCGCGTCTGCCTGACCAGCCGGAGCTTTTATCAGGTGAACACCGTCCAGGCCGAAAAGCTGTACCGCCGCGCCATTGAAATGGCCGGATTAAGCGGCGGCGATTCTGCGCTGGACGCATACTGCGGCGTGGGCGTCATCGGCATGCTGGCTGCAAAGCAGGCCGGACAGGCGATGGGCATCGAGCAAGTGCCGGACGCCGTACGATGCGCGAAAAAAGCGGCGGCATACAATAAGATCGATCATATATCGTTTGTCTGCGGCGACACCGCCCAGGCGCTGCGAAAGGGCGATTTTGCTCCCTCGGTGATCTTCATGGATCCGCCCCGGGCGGGCTGCTCCCGGCAATTTCTGGACAGCGCGATCGCCTGCGCCCCCAAACGCATGGTCTATATCAGCTGCAATCCTCAAACGCTGCGAAGAGACGCGGATATTTTGCAGCAATCGGGATACTGCATCGAAACCGTTCAGCCGTTTGATCTGTTCCCCTACACGGAACATGTCGAGACGGTGCTTCTTCTTTCCAAGGGCGAGATATCCACTAAGTCGATCCGTGTAGAATTCCCTTTGGATGAATTGGATACTTCCTGTCTGTTAAACGACGCTACCTATCCACAGATCAAGAATTATGTGCTTGAGCATACTGGCTTGAAGGTTTCTTCCCTCTATATCGCCCAAGTGAAAGCTAAGCATGGTATCATTGAAAGAGAGTGCTATAACAAGGCAAAATCAGAGAATACAAAGGTTCCCCAATGCCCGCCAGAGAAGGAAAAGGCGATTGAGGATGCATTACGATATTTTAATCTGATTGAGCCAAAATGATTAACCGGGCTACTTTTTGTGTAGCCCGGCTATTCTTTGACTTACCCCCTGGGCGGGAATGGATCGTTTCCGTGGCTATCGGACGATTGAATGCGGCCATCTATGCCATGGATCACCAATTCTGTTTTTTGATGACGGCTTATTTCACGACCAACATCAATGGCTTCTTTCTTGGTATCAAAATGACCACTTGAGCGTTGACCGCCTCCGCGCTTAACGTCCCACCCGCCATTAGGATTGTGAACGACGTGATGTGTTTCACGTGGCATATTATCACCCCCTATGAGCTCTCGGACAGCAAATGGCGCAACCATCTGCATCGGGATAATACTTTGCTGCTTCGCGAACAGCATCAACTTCATTTGAAAATACGCCAAGATATTTCTTTCTGGATATTTTCAACTGATTAGCGTGTTCGCTGGTGTGGACCTCATGATGAAGCCCGGGATTCTTCGTTTGATCTTGATTGACGTAATAGATACTCATTCGTTTTCCTTTCTGCCCTATAGGCACTTCAAATAGTCTTGTAACCCGGCGAGTAGATTACAACCTGTGTTTGGTCACCTCTTTGCTGCCTCACCATCCAGCAATGATGACCTCCTTTCCCGGTTGGGTTTCTCCTTGACAAACATGATAATGACGTGCTAACATGAAATACCCCTTCAAGGAGTCCGAGTGACCAACCGTGTCCTCGGAAGAGAGCAGCTGCTGGTCGGAGCTTCTGCTCTCTTTTCAGTATGAGTATACACATTTCGATCAAGAATGTCAAGAAATTTCCGAAATTAAATTCTTTTAGAAATTATTATCACAGGTTATGTTAGTGGTTGAAAATGGAATTGGCATAAAATAGATGGTGCAGTCCAGAGCATCGTAGCAAAATCTCTCCTCATTTTCTAAAGAATTTTCTTGACAACAATACAAAAAGCTTTATTATTTGTTTGGAGGTGTTCATCATGCCCAAAGTAGTTGTTGATAAAAAACTATCAGATACATTAAAAGCAATGCGTCTGGAAAGAAGTATCCAAGCGAAAGAACTTGCGGAAAAGTGGGGCAAAACTGCTTCATATATCTCAAAATTGGAAAATGGAATTGTAAAATCAATCGACTATCAAGAATTAATCAAGTGTTTAAGGATTATTGTTGGAAAGAATAGCGATGAATATATTGATGAATTGGTAAAAACAGTAAATTATAAGTTTTCTGCTTCAGAAATTGATGAATTACTTTGGATGGATAATTTTGATATGGTCTTCAGAAGGATTCCGATTCCTACTGATTATGTGTCATGTATCAATAATATGATGATTGAGAATGGTATTACTGTTACACAGCTTGTTGATCAAATAAACACGAATGAGTTTATGCCCAAGCAGCTTCGAGAAAATGAAAAAATACCAACGAATATTTGGATGCATGATTCGGGTGGTACTTATATAAAAATGTCTGTTGATTATAATGCAATGGAAAATATGCTATCGAGAGAAAAGAAAAAACAAAACTATGTGTTCCTTCTGGCGACAACTCTTTATTTATTTAGATTAATCGATTATGCAAGCATTGAAACATATGCTATTACTAGTGATCAGTATAGTGAATTGAAAAAGAAAGCAACAGAATACTTGGAAACGTATAAAATATATACAAGTTTTAGGAAACAAGCTGTAATCAGTCAAGCAAATTCCTCGCGAGAAATTGAAGAAAAACTATCACAGCATGATAAAGATAATTTGAAAATCGTCCGAGATGTATATGAAGGAATCGCCTTTTTCTCAGATTTCGATGTAGCAAGCGCAAACATCCTTCTCAAGCAGTTCAACGCAAATATGCAATGGGATTCTCCATTCATCATGGAGATAGCGGGTATGCCTTTTAGCGAATTGGGTAATTGTAGCCATCGGATAAAGCAAGATATCATTAATCAGATTAGGAAAATCTTGGATGACACCCTGGAAATACCCGAAAACGAACGCCGCATGGAAAAATATTCATAATGATAACCTTTAAAAATAGCCGTCAATCGTAAATCTGTATTGATTGACGGCTTATTTTTTCACTTTTCTTATCCTTACTAACCAGATAATCTTCAAAAAGTCGAAGTGCGTCTTTGCTCTTATCGGACAATATCTCGCGGCGCTTTTTTGCCAAAAGTGGGTCATCATCGGATAGGCCCAACAGATAATCGGCGCTGACTTCATACATCCGACAGATTTGCTTCAGGGTTTCAAGTGTCGGCTCCGTTTCTCCCTGCTCCCATTTGCTGACGGTAGGCGTGGCAAAGCCCAGTTTTTTGCCCAGGGATTCCTGCGTATCGCCATGATCTTTCCGAATATCCCTTAGCCGTTCCCCGTCAAGCATCAGTTCTCACCTCGCTAATAATTTACTCTGAATTATTAGTTTTAGAAAAAACTGATAAAATATTGATAATTGAATCTAAAACTGATAAAATATCGGGTAGTTATAGAGGAAACTACTAAACGGATGGCTACTTGTAAGACGCCCATCCGATTGGAGGGAGGCGAACTATGCAATTTGACATACAAAGCGATATAGCTTTCCTCCACAGTGTTGGAGTATTGGAAGCCATGCTGGAGGACAGAACGACCAAGCGGCACATTTTGTGGGGAACGGACGCATACGCGGCGCGGGGGCCAGAGTATGCCCGGGATCAGGAAATAGAGATCGGGCTGATCACCGGGGAGAACAGCGGCATTTTGAAAACCCGGGCACAGAAAGCGGCTGAGCAGCAGAGCGAACGGACACGGCAGCACGCAGAGGTATTCACGCCCGCGTGGATTTGCCGAATAATGAACGACCACGCGGACAGGGAATGGTTCGGGCGGGAGGAGATATTCTTCCGCCAGGACGGGGAGCCCACCGAGCGGGTGGAGTTCAAGAAGAAAAGCTGGAAGCGATATGTGGACAGCAAGCGGCTGGAAATCACCTGCGGGGAGGCGCCGTATCTGGTGAGCCGGTACGACGTATCCAGCGGCGATCCCATTCCCCTGCCCCGGCGGGTGGGGATGCTGGACCGAAAGCTGCGGGCAGTGAACGAGAACGCCGATACCGAAGAAGATTGGCTGAAATGGGCATTCAGGGCCTTTGAAGCCACATACGGCTATGAGTTTCAAGGAGACAACCTGCTGATCGCCCGTATCAACCTGATGATGACCTTCCGGGAAGCCCTGGAAGCCCGCTGGCAGCGGCAGCCCACCCGGGAAGAATGGCGGCGGCTTTCCCGGATCGTCACTTGGAACATCTGGCAGATGGACGGGCTGACCTACACCCTGCCCTACGCTAAGGGGCACGACCTGCTGGAGCAGACGGATTTCTTTTCCCAACTTGGCTTTGAACAGCCGGAGGACGATGACAAGCAGCCATACAGCCGGATTTTTCTTTGGAGAAACACCAAAAGCAGCACAGAATTCCGCAAGATCAAAGAAGGAGCGGATGGCATGAAGTTCAATTTTATTATTGGGAATCCACCATATCAAGATGAAATCGGTGATAGCGGAAATAAAACATAT
Organism: Clostridia bacterium; assembly: GCA_017464225.1. The sequence continues at coordinate 22,855 of JAFUDW010000173.1, forward strand.
GCAACACCGATTTATAACAAATTCATGGATTCTGCTTATGAAATTTCAGACAAAGTGGAGCTAATTCACCCTGCTCGTTTTTTATTCAATGCCGGATCAACGCCTAAACAATGGAATCAGAAAATGTTATCCGATAAACATTTTACTGTTATTTATTATGAGCCAGTAAGTAGCCGTGTGTTTAGCAATACTGAAATAAAAGGCGGTATTGCAATAACATACCATGACAAGACAAAGGATTATGGCGCAATCGAAACATTTACCCCCTATCCTGAACTTAATTCAATCCTCAAAAAAGTTAGGCCTGTTATGGGCAGTAATAATCTTGGTAAAATCGTTGTTAATAGCTATTCCTATCATTTTACGGATGCATTACATAGAGACTTTCCAGAAGCAGAAAAAGTTTTAAGCAAGGGCCATGCTTATGATTTAAAATCAAATGTTATAGAAAAGCTACCACAAGTTTTTCATAAAGAAAAGCCTAAAGATGGTGAATACATTCAAATATATGGGCGCGTACAGAATACACGTGTTTTTATGTTCATTAAGAGTGCCTATATCAATAATGTCGTCAATCTTTGGAAGTATAAAGTATTCTTACCCGCAGCAAGTGGAAATGGTGGCTTGGGAGAGGAATTAGCATCTCCTCTTGTTATGGGGCCCGGCGTAGGTTCAACTGAAACATTTTGCAGTATAGGCAGCTTTACAACAGAGTTAGAAGCACAAAATGCTTTGAAATACATTAAAGGAAAATTCTCGCGTGCTTTATTAAGCATTTTAAAGGTTACTCAACATATTACACCAGATAAATTTGGCTATGTTCCCCTCCAAGTCTTCACCCCCTCCTCCGATATCGACTGGTCCGTTTCCATCCCGGAAATAGACAGGCAGTTATATGCCAAGTACGGCCTGGACGAAGATGAAATCGCCTTCATCGAAAGCCACGTAAAGGAGATGGTGTAAGTGGCCGCGCCGAAAATCCAATCCTTCTCCCGCGTGGTGCCCATGATTTACGCCTACAACACGCCCGGCGTCAGCTATCATGAGGGCTGGACGAAGATCGGGTACACGGAAAAGCAGTCCGTGCAGCAGCGCATCGGGCAGCAGACCCACACGGCGGATATTCAATGGACGTTGGCCTGGATGGACAACGCCATGTTCAAGGACGGGTCCGGAGAGTATTTTACCGACCACGATTTCCACGACTATCTCCAGACACGCCGTCAGGTGGAGCGCACCGCGGGTACGGAATGGTTCCATGTGGACGGGCCCACTTCCCAGCGGATGTTTATGGATTTTACCACCCATCAGCAGCCGCAGGCCCAGGCCCAAGCGGAATATACTCTGCGGGACGAGCAGGGCCAGGCGGTGCAGCAAACCAAGGATTATTTTGAGGCGGGCGGCGCGGAATTCCTTTGGAACGCCAAGCCCCGGTTTGGCAAGACGCTGACGGCCTATGACCTGATCCGGAAAATGAAGCTGCAAAAGGTGCTGATCGTCACCAACCGCCCCAGCATCGCCAACTCCTGGGCGGACGATTTCCAGAAGTTCATCGCCTGGCGGGGAGAATATGATTTCGTGTCCGAAACCGACGCGCTGAAGAATCATCCCGTGGTGATCAGCCGGGACGAATACTTGAAGCGCATGATTATGGCCGATGAGGAAAAGGAGCAAACCCAGCGGGTTTGCGACGCGGGAACCGACCAGCAACATGAGGGAAAAGAGCATGCGCAAGCGCAGCGCAGGGCATGCGGCGAAATTGGCATGGTGGCCTTTGAATCCCTGCAGGGGCTGAAAGGCTCCAAATGGTTTGGCGGGGACTACCCCAAATTAAAATGGATTTATGACAATAGTTTTGACCTGTTGATCGTGGATGAATCCCAGGAGGGCGTGGACACCATGCGCACGGAGCGGGCCTTCCGCTATATTCAGCGCAGCCACACCCTGTACCTTTCCGGCACGCCCTTTAAGCAGCTTGCCAGCGAGCAATTCAGCAAGGATCAGATTTTCAACTGGAGCTACGCCGACGAGCAGGAGAAGAAGGATGGCTGGGGCGGAGAGGATTATAACCCTTATGAGGCGCTGCCCCGGCTGTCCATGTTCACCTATCAGCTGTCGCCCATGATCTATGATACCGTGCAAAAGGGCTTGGATCTGCCGGGCGAGGATGAAACGGTAGATTTCGCCTTTGACCTGAACGAGTTTTTCCTGACCAACGAAAGCGGGAAATTCATCCATGAGGCGGAAATCCGCAAATTCCTCCATGCCCTGACTACCCGGGAAAAGTATCCCTTCTCCACGCCGGAGCTGCGGCAGGAGCTCAAGCATACCATGTGGTATCTGAACCGGGTGGCGTCGGCCAAAGCGCTGTATAAGCTGTTGCAGGAAGAAGAATTTAGACCCATTTTCGGGGAATATGAAATCGTGCTGGCGGCGGGCGACGGCAGGTTGGGCAAGGACGACGACAGGCAGGCTGCGGCGGCGCTGGACCGAGTACGGGAGGCCATTCGCACCCACGATAAAACCATCACCCTGACCGTGGGGCAGCTGACGGTGGGCATCACCGTGCCGGAATGGAGCGGCGTGCTGATGCTGTGCAACATGAAAAGCCCGTCCAGCTATATGCAGGCGGCGTTCCGGGCTCAGAATCCCTGCATCTTCACCGATGAAAACGGGCAGCGGTTCCGCAAGCAAAACGCCTATGTGTTTGATTTCGACCCCGCCCGGACGCTGATCATCTTTGATGAGTTCGCCAACAACCTGCGGCCTGAAACCGCCGCGGGCCGGGGTACCGGGGACGACAGGGAGCAGAACATCAAGCGGCTGCTCAACTTCTTCCCCGTGCTGGGCGAGGACGGCGAAGGGAAAATGGTGGAGCTGGACGCGAAAGCCGTCCTATCCATTCCCCGGCGCTTAAAAAGCCAGGAGGTGGTGCGCCGGGGCTTTATGAGCAATTTCCTGTTCCAGAATATCAGCAATATTTTCGGTGCGCCGGGCATCGTGCGGGAAATTGTGGAAAAGCTGACGCCTGCCCATGAGGAACCCAAGCGGCGAGAGAGCGGCTTGGAGGAATTGGATTCTATTCGTGTGGACGAGCAGGGCGAGGTGGAAATTCCCAAAGAGCGGGTGATCGGCAAAGCGGCGGAATTGTTCGGGCCGAAAATCTATGAGAATATGGGCCGGGCGGTGCAGCCCGCTTTGGACGCGGTGCAGGGCGGCGATAAGCAGGACGTGACCAGCCAGGTGCAGAACGTGATCGAAACAGTAAAGCAGAATCTACACGATCAGGTTTTTGCAACCGTTGGAGATACTGGAGAAGTCAAAAAAGGAGCCCTGACCCGCATGGAGCGGCAGGCATTCCAGGAAGTGGATGCGACCTTGGAAAAAGCCAGGGACGATTATCTGCATGAAGTGACCGTCGCCGAAGCGGAATTGGCACAAAAGCGCCAGGAAGCCGAAACAGAAAAGCAGGTTCAGCAAGCGGAAGCGGACTACCAAAGCAAAATGCAGGATGCTTTGCAGGCATTTACCGCCGGGATGCAGAACATTGTGGATAAGACTATCCAGGAAAAGCCCCAGCAAGTAGTAGAACAAATTGAAAAGCATAAGGAAGAAGAAAAGAAGCGCACCATGGAGGACACCATTCGGGATCATCTGCGCGGCTTTTCCCGCACCATCCCCAGCTTTATCATGGCCTACGGGGACGAAAACCTAACCCTGGCCAATTTTGACGATTACACCGAGGACGACGTGTTCCTGGAGGTGACGGGCATCACGGAAGAACAGTTCCGTTTTCTCCGGGACGGCGGCGATGCCGTGAACCCAGAAACCGGGGAGATGGAGCATTTCGCCGGGCACCTATTCGACGAAATAGTGTTCAACGATTCCATTGAGGAATTCTGGAATAAAAAGCAGGCGCTGGCCGATTATTTCGATGAAACCCATGACGAGGATATTTTCGATTACATCCCGCCGCAGAAAACCAACCAGATTTTCACGCCCCGGTGGGTGGTGAAGAAGATGGTGGATGAGCTCGAGGCCAACAATCCCGGCTGTTTCGATGATCCCGATAAAACCTTTGCTGACCTGTACATGAAATCCGGGCTGTATATCACAGAAATCGTGAAGCGGCTGTTCTGCAGTAAGCGCTTGAAAGCGCTGTTCCCCGACGACCATGACCGCATCCGGCATATCATGACAAAGCAGGTGTATGGCATGGCCCCCACCCGAATCATTTACCTGATCGCTACGAATTATATCCTGGGCTTTGATGATTCGCTGAAACTGGAAACGAGAAATTTCGTTCATGCTGACGCAGCGGAAGCGGCGAAGAATGGGACGCTGGAGGAACTGGTGGAAAGACACTTCGGGTGATTGAATAGCGGTGATTTTGCTGCCAATCCAATTTCGATTCGTTTTCTCCCTGTGGTATCTTTGGCAGAAGATTTTCTGATTCTGCTGCTGAAATCAGCAGGAAAGAAAATCGATGCCAATAAAACTGAAAAATGACAGAGAAGCGAAAAAGATTCGCTGTCATTTTTCAGTAAAAGCAAAACGGAATTTGCTTATTCGATGGGCACATTCCATTTTGCTTTTTGTGGAGGATTCCAAAGGGGA
>JAFUDW010000174.1 GCA_017464225.1 Clostridia bacterium
AATGAAGGATTAAATATTGGATGCCGCATGCGTCCTGCGGCGCAATTACGCCGATTTGCCCTTCGATGCCATGACCAATCAGGAAACGGCAAACAGGGTCAACGAGCGCGCGATGGTAGCGCTTGAACGCTCGGGGGAAAGCTATGCCTATCTGCCCATGGACAGCCTGCCTGCCGAGCGCAGGGCGGAATTGGAGGAACGCCGCCTGGTTTCCCTGGATACGCGGGAAGCTGTGTGCGGCGCAGCCTATCTGCGCATGGATGAACGCGCCTGTGTGGAAACCTCGGGAGAGGATCATTTAATGATCGGCGCGTATAATGAAAACGGCGACCTTTCCCATTGTTTAGGACAGTGCGCCGCCATTGAAAAATCGCTTCGGGATACAGGGCGCATGGCCATGAGCAGCCGCTATGGATATCTGACGGCAAAGCCCTGCGACGCAGGTACGGGACTGCGATTTTCCGTCCGGCTGCATCTGCCCATGATCCAGATCGCCAGACAGCTTCCAGCGGCTATGAAGACTGCCGCCGAAAGCGGAGCATTTTTCCGCCTGATGGGAAACGGAATCTGCATGCTGGAAAACCGCGCGGCAATGACCGCTGACATCGACGGCGTTATGGCCCGTCTGGCGGAAGGCGCGCAGAAGCTATGCTCCCAGGAGCGTATGCTGCGCTGGAGGAGCAAGGAGAAGCGGGATATCGTCATTGCGGATAAGGCATGGCGTGCGTATGCCGTGGCTCAGTATGCCCTTCGGATGGGACGCGGCGAGATCATGCGTCTATGGAGCGATATGACGCTTGGGCTTTCGGTGGACAGCATGCCCTATTCTCAGGCGGCGCTGGATCAACTATGGCATATTGCGCACATGCCCCAGGGAAAGCTTTTACAGGATTCAAATTTACAGCCCGATGTGGAGCGCGCGCGGCGCGTTCGGGCCTTATTCGGCGGAGGAGACTAAATGGCCATTTACGCAAAATTCAACGAGCGCGCACAGCGCGTGCTTTCGGTGGCGCAGAAAGAGGCCCAGGCAATGCGCCATCCTTATGTTGGCACCGAGCATATGCTGCTGGCCCTGGTTTGCGAGGCCAGGGACGATGTGCCAGGCCTGCCCGAAAATCTGACCGAGGATGCCGTGCGTTCGGCCATCCGTATTTTTATCGGCCAGGGCACGGGGCTTCAAAATCCTATGGAGCTGACGCCGCGGGCCAAAAAGCTGCTGGAAAACAGCGTACGCGAGGCGCAGCGGCTGGGGCATCCGTATGTCACCAGCGCTCATCTGTGGCTGGCGCTGCTCAGCGAAAGCGAAGGCGTTGCAGCTCGCATCCTCACCACGCCGGGCTGCGACAGGGAGCAGCTGCGCAGGAGCGTGCTGGGACAAATGCTCCGGGATCAGGGTCAGAAACGGAAAAAAAACGATGAAAAGCAGGATGAGGCGTCTGCGCTCAGGGATTTTGGCATGGATTTGACCGAGCGCGCTCAGCAAGGCGAGCTTGATCCGGTGGTGGGACGGGAGACGGAAATAGAACGCATCGTGCAGATCCTTTCCCGCCGTACCAAGAACAATCCCGTGCTTATCGGTGAGCCTGGCGTGGGCAAAACAGCCGTTGCCGAAGGGCTGGCTCAGCGTATCATCGCCGGCAATATTCCCGAAACGCTTACCGGAAAGCGGCTGATTTCTCTGGATGTGGGCTCGTTGGTGGCCGGGACCAAATTCCGCGGAGAATTTGAGGAAAGGCTCAAAAACCTGATGCAGGAGGTGGCCGAGGCCGGCGATGTGATTCTGTTCATCGACGAGCTTCAAAATATCATCGGCGCGGGCAAGGGCGAAGGCGCGATGGATGCCGCCAATATATTAAAGCCTGCCTTAGCGCGGGGGGATCTGCAATGCATCGGCGCTACCACGCTGGATGAATACCGCAAGCACATCGAAAAAGACGCCGCGCTATCCCGGCGTTTCCAGCCCGTTATGGTGGAGGAGCCGTCAGCCGACGAGGCCGTTCAGATCCTGAGGGGCCTGCGTGATAAGTACGAGGCGCACCATAAGGTGCGGATCACCGACGAAGCGCTGCAGGCAGCCGTTACGCTGTCCGATCGCTATATCAGCGACCGCTATTTGCCGGATAAGGCCGTTGACCTGATGGACGAGGCAGCCTCACGGGTACGGATCCATGCCTTCACCGCGCCGCCGGATTTAAAAGAGCAGCAGCAAAAGCTGGATTGCGTCCTGCGCGAAAAGCAAGAGGCCATCGATCATCAGGAATATGAACGCGCCGCGCGCCTGCGCGACAGCGAACATCAATTGCGCACAGAAATCGATGAAAAGCGAGCCGAATGGGAGGAAACCAAGCTTTCCGGACGGGATGTGGTGACCGAGGAGGATATCGCGCAGGTGGTGGCTGCCTGGACGGGGATCCCGGTGAAAAAAATGACCGAGGGCGAAAGCGAGCGGCTGATGCGCTTGGAGGAAATACTGCATCAGCGGGTCGTGGGTCAGGATGAAGCTATATCTGCGGTCTGCCGCGCCATCCGCAGGGCCAGGGCAGGCCTGCAGGATCCCAAACGGCCCATCGGCTCTTTTATCTTCCTGGGCCCCACGGGCGTGGGCAAAACCGAGCTGTGCCGCGCCCTGGGCGAGGCGATGTTCGGCGATGAAAACGCGCTGATTCGTTTGGATATGAGCGAATATATGGAAAAGCATACGGTATCCCGCATGGTTGGCGCGCCGCCAGGCTACGTCGGCTATGAAGAAGGCGGACAGCTGACTGAAGCCGTTCGCCGAAAGCCCTACAGCGTGGTGCTGTTTGATGAGATCGAGAAGGCGCATCCGGACGTGTTCAATATGCTTTTACAGATCTTGGATGACGGACGCCTGACCGACAGCAACGGCAGGGTGGTGAGCTTTCGGAACAGCATTATCGTGATGACCAGCAATGCCGGCGCTCACGCTATTAACGATGGCCGCGTGATGGGATTCGGCGGACAGGCAATGAGCAGCCAGTATGAAGATATGAAAATGCGGGTGCTGGAGGAGCTGAAGCGCGTTTTCCGGCCTGAGTTTTTGAACCGCGTGGATGAAACGGTGGTATTTCATGCGCTGACCCAGGAGGAGATCAACAAGATCGCCGGCCTGATGCTGGGACAGATGAAAAAACGTCTGCAGGAGCTTGGCGTTACGCTGGAATATGATCAGGAGGCTGTGGCGCTCCTGGCGCAGGCTGGATTTGATGAAAAATTCGGCGCAAGGCCGCTGCGCCGCGCCATCCAGCGTCGGGTTGAGGACGCGCTCAGCGAGGAGCTGATCGCCGGAAGGCTGAAATTGGGCGATAAGATCAAAGCCACCGCGGCGGAAAACGAACTGATATTTACAAAGGAATAAAAAACAAGCCGGGAGCGCGAAGCTTCCGGCCTTTGCATATATGGAAATCAATCGCATAAGATGTATCATTACCAACCATATGCGAGGGATCGGATGAGCGCTGTGCTTTTCTTCATGATCGTATGCGGGACGGGGTATGCGGCCTGTACGGGAAACCTGACGAGAGCGGCGGATGCGGCGCTGGAGGCTGGAAAGGACGCGTGGGAAACGTCGGTTGGACTGCTGGGTGGTTTTATCCTTTTCGGAGGGATCGTTGCCATTTTGGAGGAGGCGGGAGCGGTTTCCTGGCTTCGCCGACGGCTGCGTGCGCCTCTGCGGTGGCTGTTTGGCGGGCAGGCCACGCCGGAGGCTATGGAGGCTGTTGCTATGAACCTGTCGGCCAATATGCTGGGCCTTGGCAATGCCGCCACACCTATGGGCATGCGCGCGGCGAGGCTGCTGACGCCGGAAAACGCCAAATTGCCTTCCGCTGCGCTTTGCATGCTGCTGGTGATCAATTCCACATCGGTGCAGCTTTTTCCCACCAGCGTGGTTGCTCTGCGCAGCGCCACGGGAAGCGCGCAGCCGGATGTCATTGCGCTTCCAAGCTTGGCTGCCAGCGCGGTATCCACGCTGATCGGCATTTTGCTGTGCAAGCTGATTGAAAAAGGAAGTACAACGCCGTGATCGCCTGGATTGTGCTGGGCACGGCGGTTTTGGGATACTGGAAACGGGTGGATCTGTTCCAGGCCTTTTCCCGAGGCGCGGAGGATGGGCTTAAAAATGCCTTTCAGATCGTTCCCTGCCTGGCTTCCACCTTCATGGCGCTGCGGATCATGGAAAGCGGCGGACTGACAGACGCACTGTGCAGAATTGCTGAACCCATAGCCCGTTTACTGGGATTGCCCGGAGGGACGGCGCCTCTGCTGCTTCTCCGGCCGCTTTCGGGGTCGGCGTCTTTGGCGCTTCTCCGGGATATCCTGGCGCGATATGGACCTGATAGCAGAACAGGACTTGTGGCCAGCGCCATGATGGGATCAGGAGAAACGGTGCTCTATACCTGCGCCGTGTATCTATCGGCGGCGGGCATTCGTAAAAGCAGATATGTGATCCCTGTTTCGCTGGCTGGATGGCTGGCGGGATGTGTTGTTTCCGGTTTCTTTTTCAGGTGAATCTCCCTTGACACGCGGCCGGAGCTAAGTATAATAATATTGTTAATTTTGTTAACCGGGTGAGAAATGTGTACCGATATGCCGTTACTGCGCCGCAGCATGTTCCGCGGGTGACCCTGGCGGTTTTTGCCAGACACGCTTTTTCTTTGCTGCCCCCAAACGTGCTGCGGCAAGCTTTTTCCGCCCGGGATGTAAAAATGGACGGCATACGATGCGGCGGGGACGCGCAGATCATGCCTGGGGCAGAAGTGGCGGTATATACGCCGTATCACGCCGAGCTGCCCGTTGTATTTGAAAACGATCGGTTGCTTGCCGTCGATAAGCCGGCGGGCGTCAGCTGCGATGCAGACGCTTTCGGCAGCATGACAGCGCTGGACTGGGCCAGGCTTCAGGCGGACGGCGCGTATGAACCGCTGATGTGCCATCGCCTGGATAATCCAACCAGCGGCCTGCTGCTGATGGCAAAGGATGAGGAGACGCAGCGGGCATTGATGGATATGTTCGCCGGGCATGAAGCCAATAAAACCTACGCTTGCCTGGTGCGCGGCGCGCCGGTTCCGCCTGCTGCCCTATGCTCGGCATGGCTGCGAAAGGATGCCGCGCATTCCCGGGTGAAGGTAACGCTGCGGGAAGCTCCCGGCGCAAAGCGCATCGAAACGGCTTATCAGACGCTTCATACAGGTCCCGTATCGCTGCTCAGCGTTACGCTGCTGACAGGGCGAACGCATCAGATCAGAGCGCATATGGCTGCCCTCGGGCATCCTGTGCTGGGAGATGATCTCTATGGAGACCGGAATTTCAATAAAAAATACGGGAATGGCGCACTGATGCTCCGTTCGGTGGGATTAACGGTCCAGACCCATGGAAAAATTCCCGAAATCGACGGATTAGCGCTCCGCGTTCCCCAGCGATTGGATGAAATCCTCTCCAGGATAGAACAGAAAGCAAAATAAATCCAACCACCAAAGAGGCTTTACGTGAAAAAAGAACTGATCCGCATGATTGTATCCGATATAGACGGCACGATGCTCCATAGCGACGGCACCATGAGCGAATATACCGTCCAGGTGATCCATCGGGCGCAGGAGAAGGGCATCCTGTTTACGGTTTGCAGCGGACGTTTTCCGGAACATGCGCACGCCCTGCTAAAAAACTATGGCATCTTCTGTCCTGTATGCGGGAACAACGGCGTAACGCTTTGGGATGCAAGGTCGAATACAGTGCTAAAGGATCATCTGATCAGCCCTGAAGCCGTGCGGGCCATATGGAGCAGCGCCTGTGAAATGCGGCTTTCCTGCATCATCTTTGGCCGCGGGTTTGTGGCTTCCAGCGATGAAACGGCCTATCGGATGGCACAGGGACGCTTTACCGATGTGCTCAAAAGAGAATACGGCATCGCGTACACCGTGGGAAGGGAAGCCGTCGAAAAAGCCCTAAAAATGCCAGTCAACAAGTTTTATTTTTATCATCTGGCGGAAAGTGAAAAAGCGGTGTTCATATCCATTCCCGGCATTACCGTCACGTCGTCGGGACATCAAAATGCCGAAATCATTCCCGCCGGCTGCAATAAAGCCGGAGGCGTGGTGGAAATGGCCGGATCATACGGCGTCGATCTAAAGCATGTGATGACCATCGGGGATTATGAAAACGATTTGCCCATGCTCACCTCCGTGGGATTGGGCGTTGCCATGGGAAACGCCAGCGAAGCAGTCAAAGCCAAGGTTCGGTATGTGACCGATACCAACGATCGGGATGGCATGGCCAAAGCCATTGAAAGGTTTGTTTTATAAAGCAACGATCCTCCGTCCGACAATCCGGACTGGAGGATCGTTCTTTTATTCGGGCCAGGGATAAAACAGCTCATCCGCCTGCAGGTACTCCGCCCGCCCGTCTGTCAGCGCAGTGAGCTTTTCACAAATCGTCTCACGATCTTTTTCGCGGATCATCAGCGTGGCTTCCACCGACGCCTGATAATCGGCGTTTTCCAGGATGACCGGGAGCGACTGCAAAGCGTAATTGAATTTATCCCACAGGGGATAAGGAATATCAAACAGCATGCGGGCCGTTTTTTCCATGACTGAAACCTGCGCGGCATCCAGGGCGATCGCACAGCCTTTGGTATACGCGCGCACCAGCCCCCCGGCGCCCAGCAGCACTCCGCCAAAGTAGCGCGTCACTACTACGCAGCAGTTGACTACGCCGCGGCTTTTCAGCACCTCCATCATAGGCAGTCCCGCCGTTCCGCCGGGCTCGCCATCGTCGCTGTAGCGCATGATGCCGGCATTGGCGCCGATCACATAGGCGTAACAGTTATGGGTGGCGTCCCGATGCTTTTCGCGGATCCTTTTGAGAAATGCGAGGGCGTCTTCCTCGGTTTCGCAGGGACAGGCATAGCCGATGAAGCGGCTTTTATTGATGATGAACTCATCCTGCGCTTCCCGCTTGATGGTTTTGTAGCTCGTCATTTTTTCAATATATCCAATACGTGATTGCTGACGCCGATGATATCCTGACGCTCGCAAATGGAATAATGATAGCTCAGAAAAGCCTGAAAAACGGGCTCGGGCCAGCTGTTGATGCGGTCTCGCATATAATTGGCAAAGGTGTCCGCACCTACCAGCTGGGCCCGTTTCAGACCGCATAGAGCGTTCAGCCGTTCAATATCCTCCGTGCGTACCATTTCAAAAAGATCGGCCGGTGCGGAAATGCATTGATAATCTGCCGTCAGCATGTTTTTTCAAGGCAATCCATCATATTCTGTCCGTCGCCCTGGAAACAAAACTGGATCATGGTGGCTTCGTTCATGCAATATGCCGCGAAGATTGTTCCGTCCTTTTTGACAACGCGTTTCGCTTCGTTCAGCGCGGCGCATTTATCGGCATCGCTGTACAGATGGTACAGCGGGCCCAGCACAAGCACGGCGTCAAAGCTGTCGTCGTCAAACGCTGAAAGATCCATGGCGTTGCCCTGATGGATATCGATATCATCGCCGGATTTCAGCTGGTTTTTGAAAACGTCGATATTATGCTGTATCAGCTCCACAGCGGTGATATGATGGCCCGCACGGGCAAGGGCGATGGAATATCGCCCTGTCCCCGCGCCAACTTCCAGAATACGACTGCCGGGCTGAACATAGCGTTCAATATAGCGCATGGTCGTCAGATATTCCACGCGGCCATGATTGGACAGCAGCCGAGCGTTTTCGTCTCTGCTGTTATAATAGGCTTCCAAATAACCGTATTCCATAGCGTCTCCCATTTAGATCAGCAGCAGACGGCAGTAGCTCTTCTTTCCCTTGCGCAGCAGCAGTCCTTCTGTGCCGATCATATCGGCGGTGATCACATAGTCAATATCGGTGATCTTGCTTTCGCCCACGGTGGCTCCGCCCTGCTGTACCAGCTTACGGGCCTCGCCGCGGCTGGTGCACAGACCGCAGTCGTTTAGGATGGTGGTCAGGCGGCCGTCGGCGCTCAGCTGATCGCGGGTCACCTCATAGCTGGGCACGTCCCCGCTGGAGGCGCCGCCGCCAAACAGGCTGCTGGCGGCCTGCTGCGCTTTGAGGGCCTCTTCCTCACCGTGCACCAGCTTGGTGCATTCAAAGGCCAGCACCTTTTTAGCCTCGTTGATTTCCTGACCCTCCAGGGCGCTCAGGCGGCGGACTTCATCCATGGGCAGGAAGGTGAGCAGCGCCAGGCATTTGCCCACGTCGGGATCGGCGATATTGCGCCAGTACTGGTAGAAGTCATAGGGGGAGCACAGGTCAGCGTCCAGCCAAAGCGCGCCCTTTTCGGTTTTGCCCATCTTTTTGCCTTCATGGTTCATCAGCAGCTTAAAGGTACAGGCATAGGCGTCCTCATGTTCCTTGCGGCGGATCAGATCGGCGCCCGCCAGCATGTTGCTCCACTGATCGTCACCGCCCATTTCCAAACGGCAGCCGTAGTGCTTGAACAGCTGCAGGAAATCGTAGCTCTGCATCAGCATATAGTTGAATTCCAGGAAGGTGAGCCCGCGCTCCAGGCGCTGCTTGTAGCATTCGGCGGTCAGCATGCGGTTTACCGAGAACAGGCTGCCGATATCGCGGATGAAATCGATATATCCCATGCCGCGCAGCCAGTCGGCATTGTTGACGATCAAAGCTTTGTCGTCGCCGAATTCGATAAAGCGGGACAGCTGGTTTTTGATGCAGGCTACGTTGCGATCGATGGTTTCCACGGTCATCATTTTGCGCATGTCGGTTTTGCCGCTGGGGTCGCCGATCATGGCGGTGGCGCCGCCTACCAGCGCGATGGGTTTATGGCCTGCCCGCTGCATGTGCGCCATGGCGATGATGGGGATAAAATGGCCAAAGTGCAGGCTGGTTGCAGTGGGGTCAAAGCCAACGTAGAAGGGGGTGGATTCGCGCTCCAGCTGTTTGTACAGATCGTCCTCAAAGGTCACCTGGGCGATAAATCCGCGTTCCTTGAGCGTATCAAGAATGTGCATAGGGGTGTTCCTCCTTGTAATAATCTTTTTAGGCTTTCAGCGCTTCGGCAAGCTTTTCCATGCCGCGCTGGATGGTGGGGATATCGGCGTTGGAGAAGTTGAGACGCAGCGTATTGTCGTGGCCGCCGTTGGGATAGAAATAGGTGCCCGGTACGTAAGCCACGCCTTTTTCCACGGCCTTCATCAATTGTTCTGTGGCGTTTACGCCTTCCTTCAGCCAGGCGAAAATGAACAGTCCGCCTTCAGGCCGGGTGAATTTCTGTACGCCCTCCATATCCTTCAGGGCGTTCAGCATGCAATCCATCTGTGCGCCATAGCGCTGACAGGTGGCCGCTACATGGGGCTGAAGCAGATCGCGGCGCAGATAGGCTTCCACGATGGCCTGGTTCAGGTTGGCGGTGTGCAGGTCGTCCGATTGCTTGCAGATCACGCATTTGCGCAGCAGCTGGGGATCGTCGCAGACCAGGAAGCCCACGCGCAGGCCGGGGGAAATGACCTTTGAGAAGCTGCCCATAAAGGCAACCTTGCCCGCCTGATCGAAGGCTTTGATGCAGGGCAGCGCTTCGCCTGTATAGCGCAGGGAATGATAGGGATCATCCTCGGCCACCAGCACGTCATACTTTTCGGCCAGTTCAGCGATTTTTTTGCGGCGCTCCAGCGGCATTGTGACGCCTGTGGGGTTCTGGAAGGTGGGAATGGTATACAGCATCCGGGGATGATGCTCGATCATGGCCTCCTCCAGAGCGTCCATGCGTAAACCGCCGTCGTCGCTCTCCACGGGAATGACCTTCAACTGATGCAATTGCATGGCCTGGGTAGCGCCCAGAAAGGTGGGATTCTCAGTCAGGATCACATCGCCCGGATCGGTATACGCGTCCAGCAGCAAGTTGAAAGCCTGGGTGGAGCCGGTTACCGGCAGGATAGAATTCATATCGGTCTTGAAGCTGAATTCCTGGGCGATATAGGGCACAAGCGCTTCCCGCAGGGAAGGAAGCCCTTCGGTCATGCCGTATTGGAGCAATACCTTTCCGTTGGTGGCTACCAGCTCCCGGCTGATATCGGATACGATATCGTCAGGCAGCGCAGCGGGGGAAGGGTTGCCGCCGCCAAAGGAGATCACGCCGGGTTTTGCGGTCAGCTTGAACAGCTCGCGGATGGCGCTGCCCGTCACGCCCTGAGTCCGTTTGGAATATCGCGGGGTTTCGTTCATATTTACACCTCCAGTTCGTCAAAGAAAAACGCCTTCCGACACTAAGGCCGGAAGGCGGAATAAACCACGGTACCACTTCCGTTCAGTACATGCTTGCGCGCTGTACCCTCTGCGGGAACGAACATTCCCTGGCGCTGTATCCGGCGCACCGGCAAGGACCTACGCAGGCGGAAAACCGTACCCTTCAATCCTGTGCTCCCGGGTGTATTCGCCGCGCTTCCCTCCCGGCTTTCACCAGCCGCCGGGTCTCTGAAAGGGCTTCGCCTCGGTTACTCTTCCCGTTCATTGCAAGGCTATTATAAAAATAAACGGTAAAAATGTCAAGGAGAAAAACAACAAATCTTTACAGATCGTGCTATAATATTCTTGGTTTGGAGGAGAAGGCTATGAAAGAAATCAAGATATTGGGAAGCAACCGTTTTGAAGCGTACAGCAAAACGCGGGAAGCTTGCCGTGCGGTCATCATGCGGGGAAAAGAGCTCCTGTTGACGCATGACCTGCAGACGGATTGCTATATGCTGCCCGGCGGCGGCATGGAGGGAAACGAAACGCGGGAGCAGTGCTGTATCCGGGAGGTTGAAGAGGAAACAGGTTACATCGTCCGTCCGCTGCGGCAATTTGCGACGGTTCATGAGTATTATGAGGAGTATAGGTACAGCAGCTACTATTTTGTTTGCGCCATAGAAACGCTCGGTCAAGTACGCCTGACGGAAGCGGAGCAAAAAAGAGGACTTAAAGCGGAATGGATTCCGATGAAAACGGCAATTGCTTTTTTCTCAAAGCATCAGCAGTATGCCGCTGTCAGCGAAGAGAAGCGGGGGATATATCTGCGGGAATACCAAGCGCTGCTGGCCTGCATTGAAGAACATGAAAGCCTGCCGTGAAGAACAATAAAACAAAAAACAGGAAACGGGGAAAAAGCATCATATCGACGATTTAGTAACTGATGAGCTTCAGCCCAAGCGCCGTGCAGAGCGTTTCGGCGACGCTTCCGGCTTCCACAACGACGGTGACCGTCGGATCAAAGGCATCCTTGGCAATCGATGTTACGGTGCCGGGCAATTGGATGACGGCGTTTGTGATGCCGCTAAACGCTTCCTCCTCAATGACGGTCAGACCGGCGGGCAGTATATAATCGATCACGCCCCACTGCGCGGTCAGGGTATAAGAATGAATGACCTTCAGCGTTCCTTTCACCGTGATGTAATTATTGCTGTTGGGGATCAAATAGCGCCATCCTTTGAAATAGTGACCGTCCATTTTGGGCGTTGGTAACGCAAAAGAGGTTCCCCAATCCACCGTGACCGTGGTATCGGATTCCATGGCTCCGCCGTTCACGTTAAACGTTAATGTCATGGGCCGGAGCTTCCACACGGCATAAAGCGTCACATCTTCCGCGCCGATGTAGGTGCCACCCGGCTGATATTCGGCTTCCTCCGCTTCGGGGTCGGTGGACCAGCCGATAAAGTCAGCGCCTGTTTCGGACGAGGCGGCGCTCTGACCGCTGTGCATGGGGACGGCGGCGGGAAGCGTGACTGGTTCCCCGCTCATGGCCGTCTGCGCTGCGGGCGCTGCGTCGCCGCCGTTGGGGTCAAAAGTGATCGTATAGGCCCGCGAACCGCCAAAATGAATCCTGGCGTTCAGCAGATCGACGTTGGAATCATATATCGTGATCCCGCTCCATTCCTCCTGTGAACCGTCAAAATAAACGTCAGACAGCGCGTCGCACTCTGAAAAAGCGCTGTTCAATATGGTTTCAAGGCTTTGCGGCAGGTAAACGCGCTCCAGTGCCTTGCAGAAAAAGAAAGCGTGATTCTCGATGGTGGTGACGTTGGAAGGGATGTTGATGCTGGTCAGGCTTGGACAGGTGGAAAAGGCATATGCGCCGACGGTCAATAAGCTTGTGGGAAGCTCAAAATCCGTCATGCTTTGGCAGTAAGAGAAAGCATTATTGTCGATTTTTGTGATGCCCTCGGGGAATGAGACGCTCCTCAGCCCTGTGCAGTGTGAAAACGCGGAGCTCGCGATTTCCGTAATGCCGCTGGGAAGGATCACGGAGGACAGCGCTTCGCAGCCGTAAAACGCGGATTGCCCAATGTAAATAACGCTGTCCGGCAGGCTGATATCAACAAGGCTGGAGCAACCGTAAAGGCTTGATCCTCTATCCTTAAGATCTGGGAAGAAAAGACGACCCTTTTTAAAGCGGTGCAGTCATCAAATACGCTTTGATCGATATAATAAACATGCGGGGGAAGGCGCACCTCCTCCAGGCTTGAGCATTCACGGAACGCGTAGCTTTGTATATCGGAAACAGCATCCGGTATCGTGATTTCCGTTAATCCGGAGCACCGTGAAAAGGCTGCGCTGCCAATTGTTTTTAAGCTTTCGGGCAGGCTCACATGATGCAGATTGCCGCAATAGGCAAAAGCCGCTCTGCCGATGGTTTCAATGCCGTCGGGAATGACGATTTCCCGCAACTGATAACAGCCGTTAAATACGTTTTCCTCAATGCTTGTCAAATTGCTTGAAAGCTCGATATGCTCCAGACTGTGGCAACTGTAAAACGCGTACCGCTCAAGAAACGTCACGCGCGCGGGCAGGACGACGCTTTTTAAGCTTTCGCATTCTCTGAACGCGTGCTGACCGATCCTTTGCAGCGTATTTGGCAGCGTCACATCGGTAAGGCTTGAGCACATGTAAAAGGCCCAGTCGCCGATGATTACTACATTCTCCGGGATAACGATTTCGGTCAGGCTGGAGCAGGCATGGAAAGTATAGTTCTGGATCGCGTCCAACCCCGCGGGCAATTGGATGCTTTTCAGCGCTTCGCAGCCGGAAAACGCGCTGGCTCCGATGCTGCTGATGCTGTTTGACAGCGTGATGGTCTCCAAGCTTGCGCAATCGGAGAACGCGCCATGCCCGATGGCGAGAATGCTGTCGGGCATCGTTACGCTTTTGATGGACGAGCAGCCCTGAAAGGCTGTGTCGCTGATGCCCAACACGTTTTCCCCGTCAATTTGATCGGGAATGACGACGTTTTCGTTGCTTCCGACGTATTTTTCAATATGGATCCCATATCCGCCGTTCCCGAAACCGTAAGAATACGCGAAGCCGGAATCGGTAACAGGCAGGTCATCCGCGATCACAATGACATCCGCGGAGGCGGTAAGGGTCGTGAGCGAGAAAAGGATGAATCCGTAAATACTGAATAATATTCTGCGCATGGCATGCTCCTGTCGGGTCGGTCGAAAAGCTGACGGTCCAAGGCTGTACCGGCGGTGAAAGCCTGCTTTCAGGGAATGGATCCCTTTAATAGTAACATAAAGAAACGGATATTTCAATCCGCGGTACATGATCCAAGGATGAAAACGTTCGTGAAGCATATAAAAATAGTGCTTGCCGTCGGCCTGCTTTTTTATTATAATAAATAAGGTTAAGCCAAATTTGAGTTTACGGAGGGTCATTATGAGCAAGGTACATGTTTTCGATCATCCCCTGATTCAGCATAAACTGAGCATCATGCGCGATAAGAACACCGGTAACAAGCAATTCCGCGAACTGCTGGATGAAATCGCCATGCTGATGGTATATGAAGTCGCCCGCGACCTGCCCACTGAGGAGGTGGAGATCGAAACGCCCATCTGCAAAACCACCGTAAAAATGCTTTCCGGCAAGCCCATCGGCGTCATTCCGATCCTGCGCGCGGGCCTGGGCATGGTGGACGGCATCATCAATCTGATCCCCAACGCCAAAGTTGGTCATATCGGTCTGTACCGTGATCCTGAAACCCTGCAGCCTGTGGAATACTATTGCAAGCTGCCCGTGGACGCGGAGCAGCGCGAACTGTTCGTTGTCGATCCCATGCTGGCTACCGGCGGCAGCGCTTCTGCAGCGATCCAGTTCATCAAGGATCGCGGATGCCATAACATCCGCCTGGTCAACCTGATCGCCGCGCCCGAGGGCGTGGAGCGTATCCAGCGCGAACATCCCGATGTGAATATCTATGTGGCCGCCATGGATGAAAAGCTCAACGATCATGGCTATATCATCCCGGGTCTTGGCGACGCCGGCGACCGCCTGTTCGGCACCAAGTAAATTGAACGCGCTGAAATACAGTGATATACGCCGATATGCCGCAGAGGCCCAGTTCTCTGCGGCGTATTGCTTTGCGCCTGTTCCGGAGGACGGTGCGCCGGAGAACGTTAAAACGCTCGTTCTTCTGGCGAGAGCCTATACGCCGGGCGGACGGCTGGTGGATCGGTTTTATCCGGCCAGCAACGCCGCCTATCACGCGGCGAAGGAGCTGGCAAAACGGATGGCGGAAGATTGGCATATTGAGGTCCTTCCGCTCAGCAATCTGAAGCTGAAACCCATGTGCAGGCGGCATCCCTCCTTCGGCACAGGCATGAATACCCTCAATTATCTGCCGGGGATCGGATCCCGGTTTTGCATGGAGCTGCTTGGATTATCGGCGGAAATTGCGGCAGATGCTGAGATCGCATTTGATAAAAAAACGCTGCCCTGCGCCGAATGCGGCAGGTGCCGGGATATTTGTCCCGGCGGGGCGATCACGGAGCACGGATTTGTCAAAGAAAAGTGTATCCGGTATTACATGCTTAGCGGAAAGCCCATGCCAGAGCACCTTCGCCCATATATAAAAGGCGGGGAAGGCGCAAAAGCCATCGTGGGCTGCGATATTTGCCAGCGGGTCTGTCCGGCCAACGCGGAGATCGAAAAAAAACGGACAATGGAGGACGAATTTGATTTGCGCGATATGCTGACGTGCAGCGATGAAACGCTGCATGCTTTTGCGGAGCTGTATGGAAAGAATTACGCGAACAGAAACCGGATCATAGCCCAAGCGCTGCTGGCAGCCGGAAATTCGGGTGATGCGGAATACCTGAAGGAGATTGAGCGGCTCTGCCAAAGCCCTTCGGCGCTTGTAGCTGAGCATGCCAGATGGGCCAAGATGCAAATTGAGAAACTGCGAAAAATTTATTAAAAAATTATTACGAAATATAGTGCAAATATTTCTAAAGTATGTTATAATCATCTTGCAATCGCGCAAGGTGATTTTTGTTTGGGGGAAATTGCATGCTGGAACGTACACAGGATCGGTCGAAGCTGAGTTGGCTTGGCGAAAAAATGACCACACAGCTCCACGGCGCGCAGAAAGCAATGGCGCAGTGGGCTATTGTGGACGATTACGACGCGATCCTGGATATGCGCTGCAATGATGTAAGCCTTCTGCGGCATCTTTCGCGCAGGTTCAGCCTGCGCGCCTGCGGCATCACAGAAAACGCCGCCGAAGCTAAAGAAATGCAGGAAAGCTTGCCTGAGGCTGAGATCTTCTGCGCCCGAAAGGAGGATATTCCTTGGCGTGACGATTGCTTCGATGCTGTTTTTTACCAAATTAATAAGAAAGAAAATGGGGACTGCGGCTTTTTGAAAGAAGCGATGCGGGTGCTCAAACCCAATGGGCAGATGCTGATTGCCGTACACGGATTGCCGGAGGTGATCTGCGGCGCCGCGGAAATGGCGGGCGTTGGCGAAATGGAGGGCCATTTGAAGCCGCACGCTCTTTTGAAAGCGATGGAGGCGGCGGGCTTCGCAGACGTTTCATACCGCATTTCCCGGCCGCTTGTGGGCATTGCCATGGGATGGAAACGCAATTGAGGAGGCGCTATGGAAACCGGAAAATGTATACGATTTGATTATCAAGGAAAAACTGTGACTGTGCTGAATCAGCGCAGCAGACTGTGGACGCATCCCTACGACTATAAAACACCGCAGACGGCTACGTTGTCAAGCGCCGGATGCGGTGTATTTTCTGTATGCCATTGCGGAC
The DNA here is from genome assembly GCA_017464225.1 of Clostridia bacterium. The sequence goes on from JAFUDW010000174.1 coordinate 16,068, forward strand.
AATGGCTGACCGGAAAGGAGTTTTCCGCTGAAGAGCTGGCGGATTTTTCCATGGCTAATGGCGGACGAGGCGATGACGGCACGGATCGTCCAGCGCTTCTGGCCGCTATGATGGAGAAGGGACTGGCAAAACGGTTTGGATTCCGGTATGAAATGGATGGACTTAGGAATGATTTGGATGTCCTTTGGAACCATCTGTATGAACACCGGGGGATTTCTCTGTGTAACCTTCGGGTAGGGCATATCGTTTCGCTGCTGGACGCGCGCATTGCGGACGGTGAAAAACAGGTACTGGTGCTGGATTCCTACAGCGAAACGATGGAGCCCAAAATCATGCCTATTGTTCGCCAGGTCATTGAGGAAAGCGCCATTGATTGCGCAAAGCGCAATGATAAAGAGGTTTTCATCGGAGAATGCCGCCAATATGCCATGTATTGGGCTGCCTGCGATACCATTCGGGACTTCAATCTGCTGTATACGCTTTGAAAGGATGAAATCATTGACCGTAAAAACGCGAGTGCAAAGGCTGATGATGGTTTTCCTGGCTGTCGTGTGCATGGCTCTTATGCTCGGCAGACGTGCAATGGCGGAGGAAAACATAGTCCGTGTGCTGCTCACCAGACTGAATCTTTCAGATCAGATCACCGTGTCTCTGGATGGCAGTTATACGCTGGACGGGATTGCTTTTCAGCGCGGTTCCAGGCTGACGTTTTCCTGCGCGTCGGGGAATATAGTCGTCTACTATGAAGGAATGGCGTTGGATGTTGGCAGCGATGCGCGTCTGATCCGGCATGCCGCTGTTGAAGGCAAGGAAAACGGCCTTCGCGTAAACGGCAGTTACGCGCTGTATTGCGGCGATCTGCAATTGAAGGCTGATAATAAAACGCTGCGCGCCATCCTGCATATCCCTGTAGAGGAATATCTGCTGGGCGTGGTTCCCTATGAAATGAGCGATTCATTTCCGCTGGAAGCATTGAAAGCGCAGGCTATTGCAGCGCGTACTTATGCCCTGAGGCGGATCGGAAGCAGCGGTGAATATGATCTGGTGGATAATACGAACGATCAGGTATACCGCGGCTATCAAAAAGAGAATAAAAACGCCGAAAAGGCGGTGAACGAAACGGCAGGCGTATGCGGCTATTATAAAAACGCGCTGGCCAATTGCTATTATACCGCCAGCAACGGCGGACAGGTGGAAATCCCGGACAACGTATGGGGCAAGGACGGCAGCTATATTACCATGCACGCCGATCCGTACGATTTGGAAAACCCGGAGAGCACCGTAAAAAAGGCGGTCCTGTCCAAAGCACCTCAAGACGGCGTGATCGGAAACGCAGCGTTCACAGAGGCCGTCAAGCTGCTCCTGTCAGAGAAGCTGATTTCCATGGGATACACGGGAGAAATTGAGGATACTCATATCCTTTCGGTGGAGGATGCAGCATTGCATTCACCCAAAGGCGGGAGCGAATCGCTGGTGATGACCCAGCTCAGCATAACGCTGCGTGCGGAAGCGCGAAAACTGAGTGTACCTGCTGAACAGGAAGAGGAGATCAGTATTTTCCAGGTGCCGCTGGCGGCGGTTTCTTCCATCCCAACTTCCACGCCGCGGGCGATTGCTACAGCCGCGCCAACGCCGATGCTTTCCGATTTTGAAACGCTGGGTGAACCGATCACAGTGGATGTGCCTGTTTTTACCGCTGTAAAGCCTCTTTTGGGGCTGGGTATCAATGGAACGAACAATGAGATATTCACCGTGGAGGAAACGGCGGAGGCTTTTATCATCGCTTCTCGCAGATACGGACACGGCGTTGGAATGAGCCAGCGCGGAGCGCAATGGATGGCGGGGCAGTATAAATGGACGTATGAACAGATCCTCCGCTTTTATTATCCCGGCATGACTGTGAAACAGATCGATACCAATGTGAAATTGCCCTCCGCCGTAGAAGCGCGTTTTCTTGCCACGCCGGGCCCCGCGGCAACGCCAACGCCCCGGCCTACGCTGATTCCCCTTTCGGAGGAGCCGGCGGAAGGCGAATGGCGGGCCCGCGTGACGCAGATCGGCGTCAATTCCTATCTCAATCTTCGCAGCGCCCCCAGCATGGAGGCCGATGTACTGCGGCAGCTCTATTACGGACAGCAGATGATCGTGGAGGAGCAGCTGTCTGACGGCTGGCTCAAGGTGCGGATCGAAACCCTGAGCGGATATGTGATGGAACAATATGTGGAAAGAATAAAATGAAAGAAATAATACAATGCCCGCCGGGTCAGTATTCGGCGGGCATATTTGGATCGTTACCGGTTTACCGGCTGCTTTAATGGGATGGCTTCTTCCGGATGCGCTCCGGTTTTTGTATAGACAGGCACCAGCTTCAGCCCGTCAAGATTATTAGGGCAATTGTAAAGCTGTTCAAAGAAGATCGCGTAATCGTCCTGGTATCGTTCGGATTCCGTGCCATGGTTGGAAAGGGGCTCGTCTTCCTTGTACAGGATAAAGTCTTCAATCAGGTCCTCCTCGCTGCTGTAATTCCAATCGTCATGGGCTTTTACCCATTCGGAGGGACAATAAAGGCGGACTTCGCCCTTCATATCGATCTGACCCACTGTGAAATCGGCGGCGACCTGATAGGTTTCGTTCGCGGAGGTGCCGCTCAGATAATGCAGATCGTTGTTTCGTTTGACGGTAAAGGGGATATCGGTCTGTTCGCCGCGTTCGGTAGCGCTGTAAAAATTTCGCCCATCCTGAAATTTGATGCTGCTCGTGCGGAAAAGCACGGCTTTGATCTCCAGCGTTTCGTCCCGCTTGCCGACCGGGACTCCGCATTCCTTCCATCCAATGATGCTGCCGTCCTCCTGGGGCATAATATCGCCGCCGATGATGTCCAGATAGGTGCCGTCCATCAGCATAAGCCCGTCGTGCAGACTTGCATGGTATACTTCCTCCCAGCGTTGTCCCTCTCCGTTAAGCCATAGGATATCAGGCTGCTGAGAAGGTATCGAGGATATCATATTCTCCGCGTAAACAAAGTTTTTCTCTTCCCAATCCCATTGAATATCGCCCTTTGGAACGCCTTCATGGTGGATGCATTCATAGGTTTTTCCGCTTATCCGGTAGGAAATGAATACGCGATCGTCTTCGTAATAGCACTTATCGATGTCAACCTGAATGCCGTCTCCGGTGACGGTGGACGCTTTGACGCTTTGGGATACTGAATCCAATCCGGACAGCCTTTCTTTGTCTATATCGCTGCCAAAGGGATAATTGACTGAAAGGTTATCAAACAGCCCCAGCCCTGCCGCAAGCGCGGCAGAAGCCAAAAGTATCAGCGCGATGACAAGAACGATGGATGCGGATATTTTCTTTTTCACAGGTTTTTCTCCTTTCGATGCCGCGATCACGCGCTGCGCCATCCAGGGATCAGCCTGCACGCCGGAAAGCTTGCGTTCCATTGCGCCGTGGAGAGACTGGCGAAGCTTTTCATCTGTCATGCGATCACTCCCTTTCAAGCTGCGCCCGCAGCTGTTTCTGAGCGGCGCTCAGCCGCCTGGATACAGTGGAAACGGAGATGTTCAGCGCATCGGAGATTTCACCCATGGTCATATCCTGAAAATAATACAGCAGAATGATTTCGCGGTATCTGTCGGGCAGGGAGGAAACGGCGCGGATCAGCGTGTCGTCATATTCCCGAAAGGGAACGGAAGGCTCCGGCAGATTGTCAATATCCACCGCACGGTTCACGTGGCGGAACCATCCGCCCCTTTTTATGTTACGGCATACGTTGACCGCAATGCGGACCAGCCAGGTTTTTTCGCTGCATTCTCCGCGAAAGGCGGGCAGCGCGTGATACGCCTTGATAAACGTTTCCTGTACGGCATCTTCCGCCAGGGCGTAATCCTTCAGCCATACGCAGCACATGCGTTTCAGGGAAACCTGGTATGTATCTACCAGATGGGTGATTCTTTCTTCGATGTTTTCCGGATCGTCAGGGCCCTTGACAAAATCCATCGGCTGATCACCTCCTTCACCTGTATAGACACATGCGGAAAGGATTTTTTGCAGAAAAGCAAGAAAAAAAGGCGCAGTTAATCCTGCGCCTGGAAAAATGGTTTATAACGCGATCTCGGTCAGCTCCCGCGGAGCGTGATTCAGCGTTTCGCAGCCATCTTCGGTTACGGCCACCAGATCTTCTACGCGCACGCCAAAACGGCCTGGCAGATAGATACCGGGCTCCACCGAAAAACACATGCCTGGCATGGCGATCGCTTCACTGGACGCGCTGACGTCGGGAAACTCGTGCACCTCCAGGCCGATGCCGTGGCCGGTGCGGTGAATGAAATATTTACCGTATCCCGCGTCCTCGATCACCTTGCGGGCGGCCCGGTCGATTTCCTTCATTGGGATGCCGGGATGCACAGCGGCGCGGCCCGCCGCGTTGGCAGCGCAAACGATATCGTATACACGCTTTTGTTCATCGGTTGCTTTGCCAAGGAATACCGTACGGGTCATATCGCTGCAGTAATTCCGCCAGGTCAGGCCCACGTCAATAATGATCGAGTCTCCAGTTTTTAACGGAGTCTGGTCGGTCACATGATGCGGTTCGGCGCAATTTGCGCCAAAGCAGATGAGCGGTTCAAAGCTGGGGCCGGTAGAGCCTTGAATAGACGATTCCCGAAGGTAGATATCAGCCAGCTGGACTTCCGTCATGCCGGGCCTGATCTGCCGGATGGTATTCAAAATGCTGCTGTCGTTTTTCAGCGAACTCTCCCGCATGAGATCCAGTTCACGAGCATCTTTGTACAGGCGGGTCTGATCGATGCAGGGAGAGCCGATCTTCGGGGTCAGGTCATCGCGGGCTTCCATCAAGCGAATGGTAAAGCGGCTGGGCCAATCTTTATCGATGCCGATTTCGCCGGGCATCAGCCGTTCCGCCAGAATGGCGATGCAGTCCTCCGTATCATCGTACTCCACCAGGGGGATATCTATTGAGCCGGACAGAGCAAACAGGCGGTTGGCGAACAGCGTCGCTTCGCCAAGGTCGTTGATATACAAGGCGACCATGCGCTCGCCTGGAAAGATCCACTTTCCGGTCAGATAAAATAATGAGGATGGAGCGCTGATCAGCGTCTGATCAAGGCCCATTTCTTTCATGCGTTTCACAACGCGTGCGATCCGTTCTTTTTCCATACCGTTCTCCTTTTAAGGATGCAATACCGTGCCGCAGGAATCGCCTTCCAGCACGCGAAGGATATCCTCGGGCTTCGCCAAACCGAAAACGCGCACCGTGGGGATGGCTTGCTCAGTCAGCATGGCAAAGGCGGCAGTATCCATGACCTTGAGCCTGCGCTCCAGCGCTTCATTATAGCTGATGTCTGGGATCAGCTTGGCATTGGGGTTCTTCCGGGGATCGTCGTCATATACGCCGTCGATGTTCTTGGCCAGCAGCAGGGCGTCGGCCCCCATTTCCGCCGCGCGCAGCACCACGGCAGTATCGGTGGTAAAAAAGGGATTGCCGCTGCCGCCCGCGAAGAATACCACTTTACCATCAGCCATTGCCTGGCGGGCGCTCTGTACGTTATACGGCTCACAAACACGCGGCATATCGATGGCGGAAAATACCACAGCCTTTGCGCCTGCGCGCTCCACGGCATCCCGCATGCACAGACAGTTGATCACCGTGCCAAGCATACCCATGTGATCGGCTGTTACAGCGTCCATCTCCTGGGATTGGCGGCCGCGCCAGATGTTGCCCGCGCCGATCACAACGCCAAGCTCAATGCCGCTTTGGCTGATTTTTGCCAGGATACGGCCCACGTGGGAAATCAGCTCCTGATCAAAAAGTCGTCCGTTTTCACCCAGCGCTTCGCCGCTGAGCTTTAGGATGATGCGCTTATAATTGCTCATTGTCTTCCTCCGCTCTGTCACATAAAAAAAGACGGACGATTGCGCGTCCGCCTCTTTGATTGTCATTACGCCTTCCGGCCGGTCATTTCGGCGATTTCGGCGGCCAGGTCGCTCTGCTTCTTCTCGATGCCTTCGCCCAGCTGATAACGGACGAAACGACGGATGGTGGTCTTTTCGCCGGTGGCCAGGGTGGCTTCCTGCAGTAGCTGCTGGATGGTGATATCGGGATTCTTCACGAAGGGCTGATCCAGCAGGCAGATCTCCTTGCAGAACTTCTCAATGCGGCCTTCAACGATCTTTTCGATGATAGCTTCGGGCTTCTTGCTGTTCTTTTCGTCGTTCATCACCTGCTCGCGGGCGATGCGGCGCTCTTCTTCCAGACGGGAAGCGGGGATTTCATCCTTGCTCACATACTCGGGAGCGGCGGCGGCGATATGCATAGCCACGTCATGGCACAGATTCTTAAAGGTATCGGTCTTGCCCACAAAGTCGGTTTCGCAGTTGATTTCAACCAGCACGCCGATTTTGCCGCCCATATGGATGTAGGAATCCACAGCGCCTTCGGCGGCGATGCGGCCGCTCTTCTTATTGGCGGCAGCCAGTCCCTTTTCACGCAGATATTCAACGGCGGCTTCCATGTTGCCGTTACTTTCCACCAGCGCCTTTTTGCAATCCATCATGCCGGCCTGAGTGCGCTCACGCAGCTCTTTGACCATTGCAGCAGTTACTTCAGCCATGAGGGGATACCTCCTATAATTAATTTTGTAAGAATATTACTCAGCGTCGTCAGCTTCGGCGGGAACGGCTTCTTCACCGTCCTGAGAGCCCTGCTTGCCTTCCAGCACGGCATCAGCCAGCTTGCCGGCGATCAGCTTGACAGCGCGGATGGCGTCGTCGTTGCCGGGGATTACGTAATCGATCTCGTCGGGATCGCAGTTGGTATCAACGATTGCCACGATCGGAATGCCCAGCGCGCGGGCTTCGGCCACGGCGATGTGCTCCTTGCGGGGGTCAACCACAAACAGAGCGCCGGGCAGGCCCTTCATTTCACGGATGCCGCCCAGGTTGGCCAGCAGCTTTTCACGCTCATGCTGGAGCTTGATGACTTCCTTCTTGGGCAGCACGTCAAACTGTCCGTTCTGCTCCATGCGGTCAATCTGATTCAGACGATCGATACGGGTCTTGATGGTCTTGTAGTTGGTCAGCATGCCGCCCAGCCAGCGGTTGTTCACATAGAACATATTGCAGCGCTTGGCTTCGCTTTCGATGCTTTCCTGGGCCTGCTTCTTGGTGCCCACGAACAGCACGGTCTTGCCTTCCATGGCCAGGTTGCGGATGAACATGTAGGCTTCGTCGATCTTGCGAACGGTCTTCTGCAGGTCGATGATGTAGATGCCGTTGCGTTCGGTGAAGATGTAGGGGGCCATTTTGGGGTTCCACCGGCGGGTCTGATGACCGAAGTGCACGCCGGCTTCCAGCAGGTGCTTCATAGAGATGACTGCCATTTGGGGTTCCTCCTCTGTTTTTGTTGTATCCTCTGCGGGGTTCATCTTTGCTTGCCACCGTTTCCGGCACAGGCAAACAAATCCGCCCGCATGCGTGATCCAGCAGATTATAACACAAGGCCCCTTTTCTTGGCAAGTGTTTTTTCTTTGTTTTTCAAAGTTTTTTGCGTTGTTTTATGAAATCAAGGCGGGATCAGTTCCCGCGGCGAACAGGCAAACCGCCGCCTGCTGTTCCGCCTGTTCCTTCCCGTCTGTTTTCAAAAAAACGATGCAGCGCGTTTACACGCCGCATCGTCGCGTAACTTAATTATTGGATAGCTGCTGTTTCAAATATTCCACGTATTCTTCCAGGCAATAATCCAGCTCCCGCATCTTGTGGGCGTGGTCGATGCCCACGTACCGCACGTGCCATTCCTCGCCGATGATGCCGGTAATATCTTCTTTCTCGTCGGTATACCGCATGATGAACCCGTAATCCCAGCAATGCGCATTGAGCCACAGATACTGGGCGGTATCCACAAACGCCTCGGTGTTGGGCACGTTCAGGTCGAAGGCCAGGCCGGTATGGTGCTCGCTGCAGCCTGGATCGGCCACGGTGAGCCGGGTGCGGGAAATAGCCTGGCTGCGGGTCAGTTCGCTGTCGTTCTGCATATAACGGCTGACCCGGTTGTTGAAGATCCGCTGCTGATCCTTGATGGTGCGGTAGGCCCCGCCCACCTTCCAGGGGGTGATGCCGTCGGCCTTGGCGGCCTGGATCATGCGCACCAGCGCGTCCACCGCCTCCCGCACGCCCTGAAAGGTCTTATCATCGTATTGCAGCAGATCCCCCGCCACATCCCGGATGGTCACCAGATCGGCGGGCACGAAATCATCGGGCAATTTGTTCCATTTATTCACCAGCAGGGGGATATCCCCCGCCAGCGTGTCATCCACCTTGGGGGTGGGGGTGGGCTGGTAAGCCGCCGCCTGATCGGAATACAGGACCGCCAGCGTTTTCGCCCCGGCGATGCCGTCGTCATCCAGGCCGTGCTGCTTCTGGAAGGCCCGCACCGCGCTTTTGGTGCCGCTGCCAAACTGACCGTCGACACTGCCCTGATAGAACCCCAATTCCTTCAGCCGCTGCTGCAGTTGGGTCACCCGTTCGCCCGAAGCGCCGCTGCTGAGGGGGCCGGGCGTGGCGGTGGGCGGCGGCGTAAAGGTAACCAGATCGGGGGCCTGGGTCACCGCGATGGGCCGCACGGTGGGCGACGGGGTGGGCGTGACGGCGGCGGCCGCGGTATAGGCGTTCCAGGCGTTCATCGCCCGGCTGCCGATCACCAGCCCCACCACCAGCAAAATCACCGCGAGCGCCATGAACAAATAGGGCGATCTTTGTTTCCGGCGGGTTTTTCGTTGTGGCATGGTATCCTCCCTGCTGAAAAATCAACAGGGAAATTATATCTGTTTTTACCCCGCCTGTCAATGCGCGGCCACCCAGGCGTCGGCCTCGGCCGTGGTGTCAAAGCCCAGGCCCAGGCGCAATGCCTCCTGGGTGTCGGGGTCAAAATCGCTCAGCGTCACGCCGGGATAGGTTTTTTCGATGGCCATGCCGTCGCCGTATACGTTGCGGCTGACCACGATTTCCCCCGCCTCACTGCAGCCCAGCACCCGGTGCATGGGGCAAAACAAATCGATCTCCCGGCTCATCGCGATGCTGTCCGCCCCGAAGGAGGTAATCGTCCACACATCGTAATACATTTGCGCGGCGGCGAAGTCCGCGCCGACCACCCTTTCCGGGGCCTGCACCCGCCGCGTCACGCTGTGGCCGCAGCGGGAAAACTGCATCGTCTGCGTCACAGCGCAGCCCGCCGCCGCCCGAACGGCGGTGCTGTCCGCAGGAGCGTCCGGGGCCAAGGTTTCCGCCCGGGCCAGGCGGGGCGTTTCCTCCGGCGCCTGGGCCCGGGGCATGGTGGTCAGCAGCACGGCGGCGGCCATCAGCGCCGCGGCCAACAAAAAAATCCGCGTCTTTCTCATTGCGCATCCCTCCCGGTGTATCATGCCCATCTTGCATCTTCTGCATTCTTGTGATATAATAGGCGCTAAAGAGGTGAATGACTGCATGAAACAAGGTGTTATTTTTGATTTGGATGGCACGCTGATCAATTCCCTGCCCGATATTTCCGCCGCCATGAATCGGGCGCTGAGCAAATACGGCCTGCCCGGCTTTGAGGAGGATGCTTACAAGTATAAAGTGGGCAACGGCGTGTTCAAGATCGCCGAGCGCTCGGTGGGTGAGCACACAGAATATTTGCAGGATGTGCTGCAAACCTACATGGAGGATTACGCGAAAAACTGCCGGGTGAACAGCTACGCCTACAAGGGTGTGAACGAGATGCTGCTGGGCCTGGCGGAAAAGGGCCTGAAGGTATGCGTGCTTTCCAATAAAGATCAGCTGGATACCGAAAGCGTGCTGGCTTATTATTTCCCCGACGTGCCCTTCGCCGTCATCCGAGGGCGGGTGGAGGGCGTGCCCCTGAAGCCCGATCCCACCGGGGCCAACCTGATCGCCGCCCAATTGGGGCTGACGGCGGACGATCTGTGGTACGTGGGCGATACCAGCATGGATATGAACTGCGGCAACGCCGCCCATATGGAAACGGTGGGCGTGCTGTGGGGCTTCCGTCCCCGGGAGGAATTGGTAGCCAGCGGCGCCAAGCATCTGATCGCCGAGCCCATGGAGCTGTTGAAGCTGGTGGAAACCTGATTCTTTTTACAGAATAAAATATGATGGCCATACCGCATCAATCCGGTATGGCCGTTTCTATTATTGATCTTCGAACGCCCGATTGATTTCCTCCTCCCGCAGCGTTTCCTTTTCCATCAGGGCTCGGGCCAGGCGATGCAAAGCGTTTTCGTTTTCCGACAGGCACTGGCGGGTCAGGGCGAAGGCGGTCTGAAAAATCAGCCGCGCGTCTTGATCGGCGTCGCCGGTTTCCCCCATGACGAAATCCCCCGCCATGGCGGCGGCGATTTCTCGCGCTTTCTTTAAATCGCTGGCCGCGCCGGTGGTCACGTCGTTTTTCCCCAGCAGCATTTCCTCCGCCGCCCGGCCGCCCAGGGCGGCGCAGATCATCGCCAGCAGCTGGCTGCGGGTGTGCAGCAATTGATCGGGCCGCACGCTCATGGCATACCCCGCCGCTCCCCGGGAGGAGGGGATCACCGTCAGGCGGGTCAAGCGCGCCTCAGGCTGCATCATGCGGGTCACCACGGCGTGGCCCGCTTCGTGGTACGCCGTGATTTTCTTTTCCGCCTCGGTCATTCGGCCCGGGCGCTCCTCCCCCACCGTCAAGGCACAGAAGGCCCCTTCGATATCCTGGCTTTCGATGCGCTGCCCGCCCCGGCGAAAAGCGCGGATGGCCGCTTCGTTGAGCAGCGTTTCCAGCTGCGCGCCGGAAAACAGGGCCGTCTGCCGGGCCAAATCCTCCATCGATATGGCCTGATCGTCGATGGGCTTGTTTCGGGCGTGCACCTGCAGGATCTTCAGCCGCTCGTCGTAATCGGGCAGGCCGATCTCGATGCGCCGGTCAAAGCGCCCCTCCCGCAGCAAGGCGGGGTCCAGGGTGTCGATCCGGTTGGTGGCAGCCAGAACGACGATGCCGTCCTGCCCCGAAAAACCGCTCATTTCCGTCAAAAGGGCGTTCAGGGTCTGCTCCCGCTCGTCGTTGCCGTTGTCCCGTTTTTTACCGATGGCGTCAATTTCGTCAATGAAAATCACGCCGCCGCCCGCCTTCCTGGCTTTGCGGAATAATTCCCGCACCCGGGACGCGCCTACGCCCACGTAAACCTGCACGAAATCCGCCCCGCTCATGGCGAAAAAGGCCGTGTGGGCCTCCCCCGCCAGCGCCTTCGCCAACAGCGTTTTGCCGGTGCCCGGCGGGCCGTAGAGCAGCACACCCCTGGGAAAGCGCGCGCCGTACCGCCGGAACTGATCAGGGGAGCGAAGGTAATCCACCAGGTCCTGCATGCTGCGCAGCGTATCGCCGCTGACCGCCACGTCGCTGAACGTGACGGCGGGCACGCGCTCGTCGGGCTGCACCGCCGCCAATTTTTCCATGCCCAGCGCGCCGCGGCCCCGGCCCCGGGAGAAAAAGGCCAGCAAAAGCACCATGAAGAGCGCCGCGACGGCCAAAGCCGGCATCGCGTTCTCCCGCTCCGCCACGTCGACGCCCAGGCGAAGCAGGCGCTCCTTCCCATCCGCCGCCCGGGGGTTGGGGGTGATCGCCTGCCGGCCATCCTTCATCGTCACTTGCCAGGTAACGCCGCTGCCGATGACCACGGAGGCGATTTCCCCCTGCTGAGCCAATTGCCAAAAATCAGCGTAGGAAAGCGTTTCCTCCGTTTGACGTCCGGCTTTTACGCCGTAGCCAAGCAGCAGGACGCCGATCATGCAGAATACCAGGATCCCCTGCCAGCGCTTTGGTTTCATAGAACTGCCCTCCCCTGCCGCGCGCAGAATATGCGTTTGCGTGCAGGCACAGTATACAGGCCGCATCGTTCCTTCGTCCATGGTACTTTCCGGCAGTTTTCCAGATATTTTCAGGATAAAGCCAGCATCTGCCTGGAAAAAATGAAGCAAAGAAGCGACAGGGGGAGGAAACGCGCCGTGGGCAAGGGAAAAATTGGCCGTCTGGATCGGAAGCTGAACCAGCTGGAGGAAAAGGAAGGGCTGCGTGATCTCAAGCGCCTCGACGGCGTGGGCCGGCACAGGAAGCGTACGATCCTGCTGATGATCACGGGGCTGATCCTGTCGGCGGCCACCGCGTTTTATTTCGTTTTTGACGTGGGCTCCTGGCAGCGGCTGGACATCGATAAAATCATCCACATTCCCCAAACCGGGGCGATTTATGATCAGGACGGGGTTTTCGTGGCCCGCATTCAAAGCAGCCAGAACCGGGTCAGCATCCCCCTGACGGACGTGCCGCCGGACGTGCGCAACGCCTTTTTAGCGGCGGAGGACCTGCGGTTTTACCAGCACATCGGCATTGATCCGGTGCGCATTTTCGGGGCGGTGGCGGCCAACCTGCGGTCGGGGGATTACAGCGAAGGGGCCAGCACCATCACCCAGCAATTGGTGAAGCTGAGCCACCTGAGCAGCCAGAAAACCGTGGCCCGGAAGCTGGAGGAAATCTACCTGGCCCTGCAATTGGAGGCGGCGGCCAGCAAGGACGAGATTCTGGAAATGTATTTGAACTACATTTACTTCGGCCGGGGCGCATACGGCATCGAGGCGGCGGCCCAGGCCTATTTCGGCGTGCACGCCCGGGAATTGACCGTCGCCCAAGGCGCGTCGCTGGCGGCCATCATCAAGGCCCCGTCATCCTACGCGCCTCACCTGCACCCCGACGCCAACCGGCAGCGGCAGCAGTACATCCTGCGTACCATGCGGGAAAACGATCTGCTGACGGAGGAAAACTACCGGGCGGCCCTGGGACAGGATATCACCCCCATCGAGGCGGTCAGCGCCGACATGAAATACGGCTGGTATGTGGACGCGGTGCTGGATGAGGCGGAAAGCCTGCTGTCCCTGCAGGCGGAAACGCTGCTGGGCGGCGGCTACCACGTGTACACCGCCTTTGATCCCCAGCAGCAGGATATCATGGACACCCATTTTCTCACCGCCGGCAATTTCCCCGCCGACGCCGCCGACGGCACCCAGGTCCAGGCGGCCATGGCCAGCGTGGATATCAACACCGGCGGGGTGCGCGCAATCGTGGGCGGCAGGCGCTACCAGGTGCAGCGGGGCCTGAACCGGGCCACCCAACTGCGCCGGCAGCCGGGCTCCTCCCTGAAGCCCCTGGCGGTGTACGCGCCCGCCATCGAATCCTACGGCTATATGACCGCCAGCGTGCTCAGCGATACCCCACGCAAATTCGGCACCTATTCCCCCCGGAACAGCGGCAATCTGTATTACGGCAACGTGACCATCCGCACCGCGCTGAAAAACAGCCTGAACGTGGCGGCGGTATCGCTGCTGGACCAGATCGGCGTGGAGGCGGGGCGCAATTACCTGCAAAAAACCGGCATCGAATTGGACGACCGGGATTCCAACCTGGCCCTGGCCCTGGGCGCCATGACCTACGGCGTATCCCCGGTGCAGCTGGCGGCGGCCTACGCCCCCTTCGGCAATGGCGGCGTCTTTTACGCCCCGTATTTTATCGAGCGCATCGAGGACGCCTCGGGACGCGTGCTGTATCAGCATGAGGTCAGCGGCGAAAGGGTGCTGAGCCCGCAAAGCGCGTATTTGATGACCAGTTTGCTGCAAACCGTCACATCCTCCGGCACCGGGGCCAAATTGAGCGGAGCGGGCACCCCGGTGGCGGGGAAAACCGGCACCGTCAACATGACCGGCGGCGGCAACCGGGATATCTGGATGGCGGCCTACAACAGCCAATTGTCCACCGCCACGTGGATGGGCTTTGACAATCCGGATCGGAACCACCGCCTGCAATCCTGGGTATCGGGCGGCGATTACACCGCCGCCATGGCCACCCGCTTCTTCCGCAGTTATTACGACGGCAAGGAAAAACCGAAATTTTTGCAGGCCGACGGTATCGTGTGGCTGAACATCGATACCAAATCCATCGAATGGGCGGGTGAACCCATGCTGGCCACCGCCACCACGCCCAAGGCCTACACCTATTCCGAGGTATTCCTGGCCGGCAATATCCCCCGCAAGCAATCCAACGTGTGGAGCGCCCCCCGCACGCCCTCCTCCTTTTACGTGACCCATAACGCATCCGGCAATCCCGTCCTGGTGATCACCGCCGCCGACGCCGGCGTGTACCGCATCCAGCGGGACGCCATCGGCGAATGCTTCATCCTGAACGAATTGTACGGCAGCGCCGGCGAAACCCTGTATTATACCGACACCAAGGCGCAATTGGGGGTGGAATACACCTACCGCATCATTCCCATCAACGCGGAATTGCTCAACAACGGCGTGCTGCTGGAGGGCAAGCAGGCGGTGCAGGTGGCCCGGGCGAAAGCGCCTTCCGGGGCCAGCCGGCTTTGGAATGATATCACCGGCCTGCTGTTTGGCAGCGCCGCCCCGGATCAGCCCGACGCCGCCGACACCCTGTCGCTGTTCTGGCAATCGGGGGATTGACTGGATGCGCGAAGCATGTTCGGAAACACGCTCTGGGAACATGAACTGATGCTGAACGCGTAGAAAAAACTAAAAGCCCTCGCTTTTTTTCAGCGAGGGCTTGTGTTTGCTGTGGTATATTTGTGGTAAATTCATCCGTTTTCGTTTCTTGACGCCCGATAACCCTTGATTTTCCTACACTTTTTTACTCGATGGGCTTCGTCGTCGGGACGAGTTTCCCGTAATCACTGTAACTCTTCAAAACCCGCCATGACTGAACAAAACCGACTTTAGTCTTTTCTCAGCATCTCTATATACCCTATAACCTTACGCAACCAGCTGCGTTATGGTGTTCTTTTTGGTGTACTGGTGTATGCAGATGCTTTTCGTCCGTCTTTATAAAGCATAGCACGCGAATGCCCAATTTTCAATAGGTTTGCCTCGTTTCGCTCATAGGGCAAGAAAATGGGAAACTCTCTTACATCGAGAACTTCCCATCTGTGATTACTTTCTCTCGCAACTCCTTCGTCGCATCGGCATAGATATTCATTGTAGCAGATATATCCTGATGACCAAGGATATCTTGCATGAGCTTGATATTCGTACCGGCTTCGCACAACCTGGTTGTAGCATTCGATATCAAGTCTCGTCCAATGCCGCCTGGTAGCCGTTTTCCTTGTCCCCAGTTATAGTTATGTGATAAGTCTCACCAAAATCCACATTGAAAGAAATCGGATCGAGCAGAACCGTATATTCTTCAGGATAGTCATTTTCATAGTTTGGATCGCAGTATTCTGTTATGACTCCGCAGCGAAAAGACAGATTTACGGCGTCTGCCGGATTCTCATATTCCTGTTTGTTGAGTGTCCAGTATAAAACATCATCGTGCTTCAGCATGGATTTATCAGCGTTCGATATACCTCCGCTGCTTTCAACGCCGTCCAAGTTCTGATCGAGGATCAGCAGTCCAATGTCTTCTTTCAAATCCAATTGGATTATCAGCAGAATCTCGTCTTCCGCTGCCTGCGGCGGTGCATCATCTGACCCACTGCAGCCGGACATGCTGACTGCAAGCAACATGGCAAGGAGTGTGAAAAGCAGAGTACTCATCTTTTTTCTCATCTGTCTTTCCTCCTCGTCGCGATGATTCCAACAATTGCCCCAATGAGGACGATCGGTGCAACTCGGACAAATACCCATTCAAAGGAATGGAAAGCAGTCCCAAGAACTGCCGTTTCAGGGTCATTGTAATTCCATCCCAAGTAAGGGCTGTTTAGGTAAAATAATACTGCCGTGATGAGTACGGTCATAACCGCCAGTGAGATGAAGAGCCCATGAGCGATCTTTCTCCATGACTGTCGCTTCTTTGAAAGCTGAAGGTTGATCACCTCCAACTTTTGGGATATTGCTTTCAGATCATCAGCCTCCGGTTCAGTAACTGCCTCTCCCAGCAAAGTGCTGACGGGAGTTTCAAGCGCTTCGGATAGCGCAAGCAGCAACTCAGAATCCGGAACAGACAGGCCTTGCTCCCATTTAGAAATCGTTTGCCGAACCACATTCAGCTTGACTGCGAGTTCTTCTTGGGAAAGACCCTTTACTTTTCTGATTGTCTTAATGTTTTCACTTAACATGGCAAAAGCCTCCTTTTCTGATTGTCTTAATGTTTTCACTTAGCATGGCAAAAGCCTCCTTTCGCAGTCATGATACTCCCGGCAGGTCCGTTGCCGCAAGCAACGTAAATTAACATCGTCGCAATGCAAGGTATAATTTGAGGTGTTGTCTCTGAACCTGCAATGTTCAGAAGTATTTTTCAACTATGCCATGCTCTGAAGAAAGCCTCGTCTTCACTCAGATCTTTATTCAAAGTACGACATAAGAAAAACACTACCATCTGGCAGTGTCTTCTTTTCAGAGTGTTTCTTGGTCAACTGTGGTAAATCTGTGGTAAATTCATCCGTTTTCGCTTCTTGACGCCCGATAACCCTTGATTTTCCTACACTTTTTAATCGACGGGCTTCATCGTAGGGAACAGCAGCACGTCCCGGATGGAGGGGGTGGCGGTCAACAGCATGACCAGGCGATCCACGCCCACGCCCAGGCCGCCGGTGGGCGGCATGCCGATTTCCAGGGCGTTGAGGAAATCCTCGTCCACGCCGTGAGCCTCGTCGTCGCCCTGGGCCTTCAGGGCCGCCTGCGCCTCGAACCGCTGGCGCTGATCGATGGGATCGTTGAGCTCGGAGAAGGCGTTGCCGTGCTCCCGGCCCAGGATGAAGATTTCAAACCGCTCGGTGTACGCGGGATTGCCCGGCATCTTTTTGGCCAGGGGCGAAATCTCGACGGGATGGCCATAGATGAAGGTGGGCTGCACCAAATGCTCCTCCACGTATTCATCGAAGAACAGATTCAGGATATCGCCCTTTTGATGGCGCTTTTCGTAATGGATCTTCCGCTCGTCGGCCGCGGCGCAGGCTTCCTCCAGGGTATGGATCGCGTCAAAATCCACGCCGGAATACTGCTTTACCGCTTCCACCATGGTCATCCGGGCGAAGGGCTTTTCCAAATCGATGGTCACATCGCCGTACTGCACCACGGCGGTGCCGTTGACGGCCCGGGCCACGGAACGGAACATATCCTCGGTGATATCCATCATGCCGTGGAAATCGGTAAATGCCTGATACAATTCCAGCATGGTGAATTCAGGGTTGTGCTTGGTATCCATGCCCTCGTTGCGGAACACCCTTCCGATCTCATACACCCGGTCGAAGCCGCCCACGATCAGGCGCTTCAGGTGCAATTCCAGGGCGATGCGCAGATACATATCGATATCCAGGGTGTTGTGGTGGGTGATGAAGGGCCGGGCCGCCGCGCCGCCCGCCTGGGTGTGCAGCACGGGGGTTTCCACCTCCATGAAGCCGCGGCTTTCCAGGAACGCGCGCAGGGCGGAAATGATCTGGCTGCGCTTACGGAAGGTATCCCGCACCTCAGGGTTCACCACCATATCCAGATACCGCTGGCGATAGCGCAGATCGGTATCGGTAAGGCCATGGAATTTTTCGGGCAGGGGCTTTAAGCACTTGGCCAGCAGCGTCCAGCCGGTGGTGTGCACGGAAATTTCGCCGGTCTTGGTTTTGAACACCGTGCCGGTCACGCTGACCACGTCGCCGATATCCAGCTTTTTAAAGGCGGCGTAGCTTTCCTCGCCTACGTCGTCCCGGCGGATATAGAACTGGATGGTGCCGTCGGCGTCCAGCAGCCGGGCGAAGGATGCCTTGCCCATGATATTCCGGGCCATCATGCGGCCCGCCAGGGTGACCTCCTTGCCCTCGTAAGCGTCGTAATCCGCCTTTACCTGGCTGCTTTTGGCGGTGACGTCGCACCGGGTGATCAAATACGGGTCGCTGCCCTGCTCCCGAAGGGCGGCCAGCTTGTCCCGGCGGATTTGTTCCTGTTCAGAATAGCTGATCTGATCCTGCGCCATGCGTTTATAACCTCATTTCGTTGGTATACTGCCGCTTACACGCGGATTTCCAGCACCTTCAGGGGATACATGCCTTCCGGCGCGTCCACCTGCACGGTTTCCCCCACCTTATGGCCCAGCAGGGCCGCGCCGATGGGCGATTCGTTGGAGATCCGGTTGTTCATGGGATCGGCCTCCCGGGCGCCCACGATGGAGAATTCATCTTCATCCCCATCCTCCACAAACAGCACCTTCACCGTGGTGCCCACGTTCACCGATTCGGTGGATACGTCGCCGTCGATCACGATGGCGGTGCGGATATCGTTTTCCAGGGCGGCGATTTCCGCCTCCAGGCGGCTCTGCTCGTTCTTCGCCTCGTCGTATTCGGCGTTTTCACTCAAATCGCCAAAGCCCCGGGCGATGGAAATCTGCTCGGCCACTTCGGCGCGGCGGGTGGTGGTCAGGTACTGCAATTTTTCTTCCATTTTCCGCATGCCTTCGGCGGAAACGACGGTCTTATTGCTGTGTTCATGCATTTCGCTCATGGTGGTTATCTCCTTTTCTTCCTGGATCACAAAATGGGAAACAAAAAACATTTATGGCTCGAAGGCTTCAAAAATCTGGATCAGGTAACGCTGCTTCAGCTTTTCAAGGTCTTCTTGCGACCGCACCGTCCACGCCGCCAGCACAGGCTCGAACAGGAAGCGGTTCATGCGAAAGGATAGGTTGCCCGCCGTTTCATAGCCGTAGGAAATGAAATCGGGCCGGGAAAGGAAATTCATCAGCAGCCGGGCGCAGCACCAATACCGAAACCCCCGGTGATCATCCCCCGGCAATCTGGCGGGATCGTAGGCCAATTGCCCCCGGATCACATGCCCGGCATACCGCTTGAACCAGCGCAGCATCCGGGGATCGAAGGATTCCACGCACCAGATGCCGGCATAGGCCCGCATCCGGCGGTACAGCTTTTCTGGCAGCCGTTTCCAATCGTCGCCAGCGCTTTTCAATTCGATGATCAGGGGCGTTTTACCCTGCACCGTATCCAGCGCCTCGTCCAGGGTGGGCACGGGAAGATCCGTGCCGATGAAGCGGCAGGCGCGCACCTCCTGAAGCGTCATATCCCCGATTCGCCGGTTGACCCCGCACAAGCGCAGCAGGGAATCGTCGTGATGCACCACCATATGGCCGTCCTTCGTCAGGTGCACGTCCAATTCCATGCCGTAGCCCTTTTCCGCCGCCCGGGTGAAGGCAGGCAGGGAGTTTTCGGGGATATCGCCGCCGTGTAGCCCCCGGTGGGCGTACAGCCAGCCGCCCAGCATCCGGGTCCTGGCCTTGGGATGCAAGATGTTTGGCGCGGTCAAAAACAAGTAGAGCAGGCCCAGCAGGCAAACGCCCATCACGGCCAGATAACCGCCCATGCCTTCCTCACCTCTTCCGGCGCGCCACACCAAAGAAACGCCTATCCGGCGTGCCGGTCTATTATACCCCATAAATGCCGCAAATGCAACGGGATAACCATCATATTTTGTGATGAAATTCCGCAAAAATCCTTCTTTCCCATGGTTTTTTTGCACGGTATATGCTATAATGATCCATGCGCGCGCCGCGCCGGCCCTGAAAGTTTTTGTCACGGAGGATACGAAACCATGAAGCGCATCCCGGTTTTCTTTTGCCTGGCCGCCCTGCTGCTGCTTTTGCCCCTGACGGGGTGGGCGGTGGAAACCACCACCTGCCCGGCCAGTTTCACCTTAAACGCCGTCAACAAAACCCGCCTGGCGGCCTATCTGTACCAGAAAAGCGGCACCCAATATAAAGAGATCGATCGCATCCCCGCCGGGAAAAGCTGCAAGGTGCTGGGAAAAAGCGGGCAGTATTACAAAGTATCCTATGAAAAGCAAACCGGCTACGTCCGGCAGGATACCTTTGCCCTGCAGGCAAAAAGCAGCAGCAAAGCCCTCAGTGAAATGAAGCAAACCGGCCTTTCCCTGGCCGATTATATCCCCCAATTGTCCATGGCCAAGCGCATCAAGCTGCAGGGCACCATCCGCACGGAAAAGCCCATCGACACCCTCTATGTGTTTTTGTGGGATGAAAGGCAAATGAAGGCGGAAAAGGCCTACGTCATTTCTCTGCCGGAGGCGAAAACGTCGGTCAACGCCGAATCCCTGCAATCCCAGCTGAACCTGGAAGGGGTCAGGGCCGGGCGGAAAATGGTGGTGGTGCAGGCCTCATCCGGCGGCAAGCAATACGCCCTGTACCGCACCGTGCTTTCCCTGCGGGGCAACGCCAAGGAGCCGGCCAGCATCACCGCCCAATGCACCTTTTCCAATAACGCGGTGGCCGATACCGATCTGAGCACCATTTGGAGCCCCACCAAAACCAAGCCGGCCCTGACCGTCGATATCCCCGCCGGGGCGAAGCCATCGCTGCTGACGATGGATTGGAAGGTGCGGCCCCAAACCTGGACCATCGAGCTGTTTGGCGACAAGGACGCCCTGATTTCCAAGGAAACGCTGAAAACCAATTTCTATTCCGACCATTACCCCCTGACCAGCGACGTGCGCCGGGTGCGCATCACCGCTACTGGGGAAAAATGCTCCATCAACACCCTGCGGGTATACGGCCCCCAGTACGACACCCTGACAGTGCAGGAATGGCAGCCGCTGCCCAGCAAGGTGGATATCCTGTTTTTCCCCACCCACGCCGATGACGAGCTGCTGTTTTTCGGCGGGGCCATCCCCTACTACAGCGCCAAGGGCTACAAGGTGGCCGTGATTTACGCCACCGACAACGGCCGCACCCGTTATAAGGAGGCCATGGACGGCTTGTGGGCCGCCGGGCTGAAATATCACCCCATCTTCCTGGGCTGGCACAATTTCAAGGCCAGCAGCGTGAAGGCCGCCATGGGCGATTGGAATTACCGCAACGGCGACGTGCAAATGAAGCTGGTGCGTCAGATCCGCAAATACAAGCCCAGCGTGGTGGTGACCCACGGCTTCGACGGGGAATACGGCCATTCCCAGCACATGGCCACCGCCCAAATGATGGCCGACGCCATCACCCTGGCCAATGATCCCACCTACGATCCCGAATCGGTGCAGACCTACGGCACCTGGCAGATCCAGAAAATGTACGCCCACCGCTACAAGGAAAACCAGATCACCATGGATTGGAACCAGCCCCTGGAGCCGGGCAGCGTGATCACCCCCATGTTCCTGGCGAAGGAGGCCTACGATCGGCACCGCTCCCAGCAGAAGGGTTTTTCCATGGAGGTCACCAGCACCCGCTACGACTGCCGCCTGTTCGGCCTGTATTACTCCGCCGTGGGCCCGGACGTGAAGAAAAACGATTTTATGGAAAACATTCCCTGATTTCAACACACAAAAAGGCAGGTGACGGACCGTGCGCCGTTTCCCATTTCGATGGTTTATCCTGATCGTATTGCTGCTGACCCTGCTGCTTTCCTGCCTGCCCGGGCACGCGGAGGAGGAATATCTGTCCACCATCTCCTTCCGCATGACGGCCAGCCTGATCCGGGGGGAAAACAACGTTCGGATCGTGGATCAGCCCGGCGGGAAAACCGCCGTCGCCACCCTCAAGCAGGGCGATACCTGCCGCATCCTGGGCTACAGCGGGAATTATTATCGGGTATCCTTTCAGAATCAAACCGGCTATATCCTGCAAAAAAAGCTGGCCCTGAAGGGGCAGGAGCTTTCCAAGCCCCTGAAGGAAGAGCACCTGAGCGACCTGAAATTGGAGGATTATATCCCCCGCCGCTCGGAAGCCGAAGCGCTGACCCTCACCGGCACCATCCGGTCGGAAAACAAGCTGAACGCCCTGTATTTCTTCGTCTGGAACGCCCGGCTTTTGAAGGTGGAAAGCGCACTGATGATCCCTATCACCGAGCCCGCTGACACCATCCCGGTATCCTCCCTGAAAAAGAAGCTGACCACCCCCGGCGTCACCGCCGGGCGCAAGCTGCTGGTGATCGAGGGCGTCAGCGGCGATACCACCACCGTGCTGTTCCGCACCCTGTATTCCGTGCGGGGCAACACCGCCGATCCCGCCCATGTGACCGGGATGTGCACGGTATCGAACCAGGGCGTGCTGAGCGAAAGCCTGACCACCGGCTGGAAGGTGCCCAACGCCAAAACGGCCCTGACGGTGGAGATCCCCGAAAAAGCCAAGGCCAGCCTGATCACCATGGAATGGCGAAAGCCGCCGGAAGCCTTCACCGTGGAGCTTTACGGCGAAAAGGATAATCTGCTGTCCGCCGAAACCCGGTCCACCGGCTTTTATATCGACGCCCAGGCCCTGACGGAAGACGTGCGGAAGGTCAAAATCTTCGCCAAAGGGGAAAACGTTTTTTTGACCACCCTGCGGGTATACCCCCAGCGCTACGCCCAGCACGCGGTGCAGGAATGGCAGCCGCTGCCCGACAAGGTGGACGTCATGGCCGTTTCCGCCCATCAGGACGACGAACTGCTGTTTCTGGGCGGCACGGTGCCCTATGCCTGCGCCAAGGGCAAGGCCGTGGCCATGGTGTATATGACCAACGGCGGGCGGGAGCGCTACCGGGAGGCGCTGGACGGCATGTGGACGGCGGGGCTGCGCTATCACCCCATCTTCGTGCATTGGCGGGACGCCAAGGTGTCCAGCCTGTCGGCCACGGAAAACATCTGGAAAAACAATTATGGCGCCGATCCCCGGATCTACATCGTGCGCCTGATACGCCGGTACCGGCCGGACGTCGTCGTCACCCAGGATCTGAACGGCGAATACGGCCACAACCAGCACAAGCTCACCGCCATTCTGTGGTCGGAGGCGGTCAAATTGAGCAAGGATGAAAGCTACGATCCTGCCTCGGTCAAGCAGTATGGGGCGTGGGAAGTGAAAAAAATGTACATCCACCTGTACGCCGAAAATCAGATCACCATGGATTGGGATATGCCGCTGAACAACGGCACGCCCTTCACCCCCATCATGCTGGCCAAGGAGGCCTTTGACCGGCACCGCAGCCAGCAGGCCGCCTTCAACATGGATAAGCACGGCGTGTGGTACAACAACCGCTTGTTCGGCCTGTATTACACCGCCGTAGGCCCGGACGTAAAGAAAAACGATTTTTTTGAAAATCTTCCCGCGGATTGAGACGTTTTTTCCCCGCCCGAGCGTTGACCGGTTCGGGCGGTTTATGTTATACTGAAATGTACGCGTTTTAAAAGAACCGTTGGGGCAGGCGCCCCAGGAAAGGAAGCATTCCCCTTGGCAGAAAAAGAAATGAAACTGACCGGCTTTGAAAACCTGGATCTATCCGATGAAATCATGAAGGCGGTGGCTAAAATGGGCTTTACCCAGGCCACCCCCGTGCAGGAAAAAACCATTCCCGTCATGATGGAGGGGCACGACGTGATCGCCCTCGCTCCCACCGGCACGGGCAAAACCTGCGCCTTCGGCATCCCCATGCTGGAATACATTTCCCTCACCGATACCCGCATTCAGGAATTGATCCTGGCCCCCACGCGGGAATTGGCCCTGCAAATCGGCGAAGAAATGCAGAAGCTGGCCGCCTTTATCCCCGAGGTTCGCATCGCCGTGCTGTACGGGGGCCAGCCCATTTCCAAGCAATTGAACCAGCTCAAGCGCAAGCCCCAGATCATCGTGGCCACCCCCGGCCGCATGCTGGATCATATGCAGCGGGGCACCGCGCGGCTGAACGCCGTGCACACCCTGGTCATCGACGAAGCGGATGAAATGCTGAAAATGGGCTTTGTGAAGGACGTGTGCAGGATCATTGAGGCGGTGCCCCCCGCGCGGCAATTCGTCATGTTTTCCGCCACCACCAATCAGGACGTGCTGACCATCTCCTGGAAGTACCAGCACGATCCCGTGGAAATCACCATCCCCGCCACCAAGGAAAACAAGCCCCAGATCACCCAGTACGTGATCCCCACCACCCGGGAGGAAAAATACGACCAGCTGCTGTATCTGCTGGATTCCGACGTGTACGGCCGCATCATGATCTTCACCAACACCAAGGATATGTGCCGCCGGCTCAGCGAGCGGCTGAATAAAACCGGGTATCAGACCGAGGCGCTGCACGGGGATATCCCCCAATCCAAGCGCAACCAGGTCATGACCGGCTTCAAGCGGGGCAAATTCCCCATCCTGGTGTGCACCGACGTGGCGGCCCGGGGCATCGACGTGGACGACGTGGAAGCGGTGATCAACTACGACCTGCCCAACGAAAACGAATACTACCTGCACCGCATCGGCCGCACCGGCCGCGCCCGGAAGCACGGCGTGGCCTTCACCCTGCTCAGCTTCACCGAAAGCGTGCGGCTGGACGAGATCCTGAAATACATGGGCAGCCAGCCCACCTACCTGAAATTTGACGAGATGGGCGTGCTGCGCAACGAAAACGGAGAAGCGTTTTTCGAAAATATCTGACCTGACATCCACGAAAACTGGCCTTGCGCCAGTTTTTTATCGAAAGGAAACTATCATGATCATGCTGAACGCCATTGCCGACGCCGCCCGGGAAGCGGGCGCCATCGTTCTGCGGGCGCACGACGCCGCCGTGCATCAGAAGGAAGGGCATTTCAATTTCGTGACCGACGCTGACGTGGCGGTGCAGAATTATCTGAAAACCGCCCTGCTGCAGGCCCTGCCCGAGGCCCGCTTCTTTTCCGAGGAACAGGAAAACGAACCGCTGACCGACGCGCCAACCTTCGTGGTCGATCCCATCGACGGCACGCTGAATTTCATGCGGAACCGCCGGGCCAGCGCGGTTTCCATCGGGCTGCTGAAAAACAAAGCCCCCGTCATGGCCGCGGTATACAATCCCTACGCCGATGAAATGTTCACCGCCGAACAGGGCAAGGGCGCTTTCTGCAACGGGAAACCCATCCACGTATCCGCCTCCCTGCCGGAAAACGCCCTGGTGGCCATGGGCACCTCGCCCTACGACCCGGAACTGGCGGCCAAATCCATGGCTTTTGCCCGGGATTTTCTTTTGCGGGCCGGGGATATCCGCCGGGTTGGCGCGGCGGCCCTCGATCTGGCCGACGTGGCCTGCGGCCGGGCCGATGTGTATTACGAACTGCGCATCCGCCCCTGGGACGCTGCGGCGGGATCTTTGCTTGTAACGGAGGCTGGCGGCCGCTTTTATTCCCTGGGCCACGCCCAGCCCTATTACGACGACGCCAGCGGCGTGCTGGCCGTCACGCCCGCCTGCGACGCCATGGCCCGGGAGATTTTGGCGGAGGTCCTTTGATCCCGATTCCCGTGCCGCTTTCCGCCGCCTTCGATGGCGCTTCCTCTTTCAAAATAACCTGTGGATTCTCTTTCTTTCTATGTGTACGGCCCTGCAAAAAAGCAGGGCTTGTTTTTTATTGGGTGAAGCCCCTCGACAAAAAATTGCCCCCTTTCCCCCGCCCTGTCGAACGATTTTTAACCTTCCTGCATAAACCGTCAAATTTCGAGGCAGGATAGGAAGGGTGATTCCATGAATAATCTACCCACGTATCATCGGGAGGGAGCGCGTATGGAATTTGATCGGCGGCGGGACACCGTGACGGCCTATGTGACCGGAGAATTGGATCAATGCAGCGCCCAGGGCATCCGGCGGGAATTGGATCGCTTGATTGAGGACCCCACCGTGCGGCACCTGGTGCTGGATTTAAGGGACATGCGGTTTATGGATTCATCGGGGATCGGGGTGATCCTGGGGCGTTACCGGGCCCTGGCCCAGCGGGGCGGAACGGTGGCGGTCAAAAATATGAACGCCCACGTGGAACGGATTTTTACCCTGTCTGGCATGAACCAGATCATTCAAATCATCGGACGGAGGGAAGCGCCATGCAAACCATCAACCAAATGAAAATGGAATTTTCCAGCGTGCCGGAAAATGAAGGGTTTGCCCGGGTGGCCGTCAGCGCCTTCGCCGTGCAGTTGAACCCCACCCTGGACGTGCTGGCCGACATCAAAACGGCGGTCAGCGAAGCGGTCACCAACGCCATCGTGCACGGATATGGGGACAGGCCGGGCCTGGTTACCGTTACCGCCATCCTGGGCGCGGACGGGGTGCTGGATATCGCGGTGATCGATCAGGGCAGGGGCATCGCCGATATCGCCCAGGCCATGCAGCCCTTTTTTACCACCCAGCCGGAAAAAGAGCGATCCGGCATGGGCTTTTCGGTGATGCAAACGTTCATGGATGAAGTTACGGTGGAATCCGTCCCCGGCCAGGGCACCACCGTGCGCATG